>NZ_CP016503.1:956874-1275832 GCF_001693335.1 Helicobacter enhydrae
CCAAAGCATTCTGCACATCGATTTCTTCCATTTGATCTATATATTGTGCATTGGATCTTTTGGAAACATTTAACGCTGTGGAAAACACCCCAAAAAGAATGACAACAAAAAGCAACAATGCGACAATGCTCTCAAGCAAACTAAAGGCACTGCTAGTTGATTTTGTATTGATAAAACACTTCATTGTTTGTCCTACACTCTAGCAAAAGTGTTTGGAAGCTCAGTCCCTCCTCGCTTTGCAAAACAACATCGCTAGAAGCACAATCAAAAGAATGAGGAGATAGATCCATGGCTTTAGGTATCTGCAACCACGACAACGCATAAAACAAGCAAAGCCCAAAGATTCCAAGACAAATCAAAGCCTCTATTAAAACCAAGCCGCTTTTAATAGACGATAAATTCTTTTTGGAAATACAGCTTATCCTTTTTCTCATCTCCAGCCTCTGAAACTTCAAAGATAGCTTTATACAATCCCTTTTTCAATGCAAACTCACCGCTTTTGTATTCCCCTCCCACAAACTGCATTGATCCAACCTCAATCACTTTTTTGTCTTGATAATAATCCAAAAAAAGCTTCAAACGCAAAGCTGGAGAATCCGCTTTGTTTGCCTGTTTCACATCTTTGGCAACCACTCTGACAAACATTGTGTTTTTTGGGAGCGCTTGGATTTGATGCGCACCCTCTTGGTGTGCGTAGTAAGGAAACACAAGGCGATTTGATGTCTCTATAGCAGGAGAAGTATTGAGACTAGCATACAAAACAAATCTAGTGCTAAATAGATTCTCTCTTTGGATGATTTGATTGATCTCTGTATCTACAAGGCTTTTTTTCATCAAATAGCTTTGATCCTCGATAATCGGACTATTGATGGCTGCAACGACGCTCCAAATGATTCCAAAAACAGCAATCCCCAAAAAACAAGTGATCCCTAGCACCCACCTATTCATCTCTTCTCCTTGTGCAATAAATATACAAAATCAGCATAATAGGCAACCCCAACATCACATAAAGACTATAATGGACATAATCGCTCACCCCACTTGAATCAACGATCGCATTTCCCTCCAACTGCACCCCATAATGACGTGCAATCTCATCGGCTAGTTGTGCATAGCCATTGAGCAAGGATGCAGAAATGATTTGAGGTGTGAGGTCTTTTTGTTGCATCAAAATCTTCACCATAAATTGATAAATAATCCGACGCGTATCGATGTCTGCAAAATGTGGGGAGAGCACGATGTCTATTTTTTGATGAGAGGGGATCATAAAAACAACCCCATAAGGTGTCTGCAACTTGTGCAGAAACTCCTCTTTGAATTGTTTGCGTTTTTGAGATGCGGTTGCCCCACCCTCCAAATTTGCCACAACAACATACAAAGCAAAACCTGTCTTTTCAAACAGCTCTCCTGAAAGCTTCTGTACAAAATCACTAGATTTTGGCACAAGCAGAGCATCTTGATTGGACAACACAAAATTGGTGCCAAACAATGGAGTTGCCATCAAAAGAATTATGAAAATTCTTTTGAATACACGCATCTTACAAAGTCAATAATAGATTTGGCACGAATGGGACAACAATCATTGCAACGATCAAAGCGATAATCAAACCACCCAAAACTTTTTCCAAAAATGTGTATTCCATGCATTCCTCCTCTATTTTACAAGTTGATAGTATTGTGCATTTTGAGTGCTTTCTGTTTGGATTTGATTGGGGGTTTCCAAACGATAAGGATTATTCACTTGTGCCACTTGCGTTTCCCACGCTCGAAAGCCCAAAAACGCAACCACACTCAACAACACTACGACCAAAATCAACATCCCAAGAATTCCATTGATGCCAAACATTCTATTCATTTTTTCTCCTTATTGCCCATTTGGCTCTAATGATTCAATAAAAGCAGATAAAGCTTTGATTTGTATCTCGCTAAATCCAGCATAAGCAAAAGATGGCATTTGACCAATCATGCCTTTTTTGCCGTGATTGAGGATATAAGCCAAAAACTTTGGAGTGCCATAAGTGCTCAAATCTGCAGCACTTCCATCCATTCCTTTGCCATCTTCTCCGTGACAACCTGTACAACCTGCGGTATTAAACACTTCCTTGCCTTTAGCCACATCAGTCGGATATTTGGTATGCTTGACATCTGAAATATCTGCCATTATATATGAAGCCACAGCACGTGCATCAGATTCGCTCATTTCAACAGGAGGCATCTCACCAAGTGGCAAATCCAAACCTTTTGATCCGTGCATGATAGTATTCATAATCCCCTCTTCCTTGCCCCATTGTGTCAAGTTTTGAGCCTTCCCTGCCAAACCATTAGCAGTCACTCCGTGGCATTGAGAACATTGGACTAGGAATATATTTTGCCCCATTTCCACAAGTTGTTCTTGTGTCAAATTTGCAAGTTTCTTGCTGTATTGTTTGTTGTAATCTGCAACATCAGCATTGTATTGCCCAATTTGAGAAAAGGCATTGATCGGATAACCCACAAAGATATACCAAAATCCCCAAACAATAGCCACCACAAAACAAATTGTCCAACCAAGAGGTAGATTGTTTTTGAATTTTTGGATTCCATCCCATTCTTCTTCTGCCAATTTGCCCTCTGGTCTTGTAACTTTCATTTTCTTGATATACAAATTCACCACATAAGCTGTCAGTGCCAAAATCACAAAAGCAGCGGTCAAAGCGGCAAAAATAACATGATCGCTTAGGTTTAAACCAAACATTTCACTCTCCTTTTTTATCTTCTTTCAATAATTTCATCTTCCATAGAATCATCTAAAGCCAATCTCGCATATTTTTCATAATTTTTCTCACCCTTTTTTTCAATGCGATACATATAGATAATATAGGAATAAAGAAATACGCACAAAATGATTGTCACAATCAAATAAATTATTTTTTGAAGGGATAGAATCATTGCTATGTCCATACTAGTTCCCCTCTGTGTGCATACGCCTAGATTGACTCAAGCTATTGAGATAAGCAATCAATGCAACAATCTTCCTCACCTCTCCCTTTTTGAGTGCTTCGCTCATATCTACAGAGCCTTGAGTGTCTCCTACACTCTTGAGATGATTAGCCACCATTGCGTTCATATCATCCACAATCACCTGTGCTTCTTTCAGATATTCTGCTTTTGCCTCTTCCAAAGTGCCAAGCTTCACGCCTCCCTCAACATCATAAGGCACAGCAAAAATCTTTTTCTGTGTGTATGCTTCAGCGTATGCTGTATCAAAATCAGCATTATTGAAATACAAATGGCGATAAGCAGGCATAATCGAACCTGGCACCACGCTAGTAGGATCCCACATATGATAAGCATGCCAATCTGTAGTTCTACTATCTCCCACACGATGCAAATCTGGACCTGTGCGTTTAGAGCCCCACAAGAATGGGCGATCAAAAGCATATTCACCACTCAAGCTATAAGCCCCATAGCGATCTGTTTCGAATTTGAAAGGACGCACAAGTTGAGAATGGCAGTTGTAGCAACCCTCCTCAATATAAACTTGTCTTCCTGCTGTCTCAAGCACACTATAAGGTTTCAATCCCTCCAAGGGTCTAGCAGTTTTTGCAAAACTTGGCAAAATCTCCACAAGCCCTGCGATTGAAAACACAAAGATAAAAGCCAATGAAAAAAAGAATGGATTTTTTTCTAACCAACCAAACATAACACCCTCCTAAGAATCCATAGGCGTAGCATATCGAGGCTCTTTGTCTAACACTCTGCCCGCACTGATTGTCATCAAAATATTATAAACAAACATCACAAAACCAACTAGATACATCAAGCCACCGATTCCACGAATCACATAATAAGGAACAATAGCAACCACCGTATCTATAAACTGATAAGAAAGAACACCATACTCATCTCGATCAATCCACATCATACCTTGAGTAATCCCAGCAATCCACATACTAGAGAAATACAAAACAATCCCAATAGTCATAATCCAAAATTGTGCTTCAACAAGCTTTTTGGAATAAATTGCACGATTGAATATTCTTGGCACCATATGGAAAGTGGCTGCAATAACCATAAAGCCAACCCATCCCAAAGCCGCATCATGGACATGCCCGATAATCCAATCTGTAAAGTGAGCCAAAGCATTCACGGATTTAATCGACTGGATTGGTCCCTCAAGCGTTGTAAGGAGATAAAAAGTCGAAGCCAAAATCATAAACTTAATCACCGGGGATTCTCTAAGTTGATGCCACTGCCCTTTCATTGTCAGAAGCATATTAATCCCTGTTCCCCAAGAAGGCAAAATCAAAATCACGGAAAACACAGATCCCAAAGTTTGAATCCAATCAGGGATCGTTGAATAAATCAGATGGTGTCCCCCAGCCCAGATATACACAAACATCAAAGCCCAGAATGAAAAAATAGTTAATTTATAAGAAAAAATAGGCTGTCCTGATTCTTTTGGCAAAAAATAATAAATTAGTCCAATAACTCCTGAAGTAAAAACAAACGCCACAGCATTATGTCCCCACCACCACTGAATCATCGCATCATTAGTGCCAGAATACAAAGAAATAGAATGCCAAATGCTTCCAACTCCTGCAACAAAGTAAGTGGGGATCGCAAGATTGTTGAAAATATAAAGCGTGGCAATCCCAATAAAAGTCGCAATGAAATACCAAAGTGAAACATAGATGGTTTTTTCGCGTCTAACCCCCATACTTCCAAATAAACTAATCCCCCAAAGCACCCAAACAACTACCACTAGCAAATCAAGGGGCCAAATCAGTTCTGCATATTCTTTGGATTGTGTGAAGCCTCCAAGCAATGTCACAACCGCCAAAATCATCACAACAATATACACTGAAAAATGTGCATAACCCACATAACGCAAAAATGGATGTTCAACATAAGAAATCTTGAGAACTCTTTGCCCAAGATAATACCATCCAGCCCAAATCCCGCTTAGCGTAAAACCATAAATGACAGCATTGGTATGCAATGGACGCAAACGCCCAAAAGTCCCATACTCCGATGCCAAATAGTTGAGACTTGGGAATGCCATTTGAAATGCGATGATCACACCGACAAGCAATCCAACAAGCCCAAATAACAAGATTGTCAAAACAAATAATCTTGCAATAGAATAATCATACTTCACTGATGTATGCTCTTGCATTGATCCCTCCGATTTTTGATTTAAAGCATAGCCGTTCATTATACCACTTCACAGCCCTTCTTAAATTCCAAATTAACGCTTGGTAGGATACATTTCTATATTTTGAAAAATTTTTTCACCTCATCAAGCTCAATTTTTCCCTCTTGTATCAGTTGATAAATATTTTTACGCAATCTTGATGGGATAGATTCTAGACGCATTGATTCTCTAAACTTTTTTTCCATTTGATCGACCTTGATTTTTGGGGCAATCCAAACCCACTCCGCACAAGAAGCAATCACCCACCCTGCGATTTCACACTCAAAATCACACCTCGATATTTCATCTCTTTGCTTTTGCGATAGCACATATCCTCGCTGCTTGAGCAACTGATCAAGGCAGTGCAAATCATTAGCCACCTCACTGCGTGCAAATGCAACAATATCACCTAGATTGTGCGTCTGCACCTCACGATACAATCGTTTTTTGTCCTCGAAAAGATAAGCTAGAGTTTGGGCGATATTATGGTGGTGTTTTTGAATCAACGGAGCCAAAAGCGTGCGAACATAATTTCTCTGAAAAGACATATCTTGGTTACTTGCATCTTGGAAGCTTTTGATGCTGTTTTGACAAGAATATTCTTCAATTTCTGCCCGACTCACCTCAAGCAATGGGCGATAAATAGAGATCTTTTGCCACTTCTCCAAAAAATCAAACCCCAAAATCGTATTTAGCCCAGCACCTCTACACATCTGCATCACAAACCACTCCAAACGATCATTGAGTTGATGAGCCAAAATCACTCCAGCATATCCCTCCCCCAAAACAATCTCTTGGAAAAACCTATAGCGGATTGCCCTTGCTTCAGATTCGAAATTCCCAACAATTTGTGGAGCTTTGTGCACATAGCATCGTTTCTGATAAACCCTTGCCAATTCTTGAGCATACTGCACCTCCAACGCACTTTGCTCCCTTACCCCATAATCAACAATCGCCAAATCAAACTCGATACCACATTGATAGAGCATAAAAAACAATGCACTGCTATCCACTCCACCAGAAAATCCCAACAGAAAACGCCCCTGTGGAAGTTCATTGATTTTATGCTTCATTTTATGCCTTCATAAAAAATTTCATTTTATAATTTACAAATTTTATTTCAAGGAATTAAATATGTCTTACCCAAAAGCCATTGGACCCTACAGCACCTATAGGGAATACAACAATCTAATCTTTGTCTCCGGTCAGCTACCACTCAATCCTGACACGATGCAATTAGTCAGCGATGAAATCAAAGAGCAAACGCGACAATCTATTCTCAACATTCAAGCCATCCTCCAAGAACTCAACCTAGATCTACGACACATCATCAAAACCACAATATTCTTGGCAGACATTGCGGATTTTGAGGCGATGAATGAAATTTATCAAGAATATTTTTCTGCACCCTATCCTGCAAGAAGTGCGATAGCAGTCAAAGATCTGCCAAAAGGGGCAAAAGTGGAGATTGAAGTGGTTGTGGGCAGAGAGGTTTAGATCCCAACCCCCACAACTTCTGCAAACACATACTCTCCTTTTGTCTCTGTGATTCTTGCTTGGTAATACCCCGTTGGAAGTTGCGTAACTCCATCGATTGCAATCTGATTGATGAGGATCTCCCCATCAATTTGAGGTGCCCACTGCACGGCTCTAGCACTATAAAAATACTCGCTCACTTCGCTTTTGCCCTCAATAATCACAGGCAACACCTTGCCCACATTGTGCTTCCTGTGTTCTTGTTGTTGCTTCTGAATGATTTTGTTGATTGTTGCAATTCTTGCATTGATGATTTTGCTTGGAATATGTCCATCCATTTGATGAGCCAAAGTTCCCTCTTCGCTAGAAAAAGCAAACAGATTCACAGCATCAAACCTGAATCCCTCGATAAACTCACAGAGTTCTTCAAACTCCTCATCGCTCTCTTGTGGATGTCCGATGATCAAAGTCGTCCTCAAAAAAGAATCTTTGGTCTCTCTCATCGCTTTGAGTAGCTCTATATGACGATCTTTACTTGCCCCTCTTTTCATTCTTTTGAGCATTGAGGAGCTGATGTGTTGGATTGGCATATCAAAATAGTTTTGGACGATTTTGGAGTTTGCGATTTGTTCGATCAGCTCAAGTGTAGTGGTGGTGGGATAAAGATACAAAATCCTTGCACTCTTGACACGATTCTGCTCTTCTAGGGCTTGTATCAACCCAATCAGTCCATTTTTCTCTCCACAATCACGCAGATACGAGCTACTATCTTGTGCAAGAAAAGAAACATCTTGATACCCCTGCAATGAGAGTTGCTCCACTTCTTTCAACACAGATTGGATCGAGCGACTATGCAACTTGCCCTTGAAACTTGGAATCGAACAAAAACTACAAGTTTGATTGCACCCCTCGCTCAATTTGACATAAGCATGGATATTTGATCCTGTAATCACCCTTTGATGATTATCAGACAAAAAAACCTTTGGGCTAAAAACAGCATTTTCTTTTTGGGCAATTAGCTCATCAATTTTGTCATAATCCCCCACCCCTGTAATCAAATCAATTTCTGGCATTTCTTCAAGCAATTGATGGCGATAACGCTCACTCAAACAACCACTTGCTACCAACAAAGCCCCTTCTTTACGCCTAGAACTAGCCTCCAAAATCACGCGTATGCTCTCTTCCTTGGCTGCTGAAACAAACCCGCAAGTATTGACAAGTATGACATCAGCCTCGCTCACCTCATCAGTCAAAGCATAATCTTTGAGCCTACCTAGCATCACCTCGCTATCGACAAGATTTTTGGTGCAACCTAGAGAGATTAAATGAAGTTTTTTGCTCAATGTGTCTCCTCATCATATACAAGTTTTAGTTTGCCATCCCTCTTTTCCATCGCACAAGTTCCCATAATGTTGTAGCCACAATCCACATAATGCACCTCGCCCGTCACGCCACTTGCCAAAGGCGAAAGCAAATACATCGCAGAGTTCCCCACCTCCTCGATACTGACATTCTTACGCAATGGAGCATTGGCTTCATTCCATTTGAGAATCATCCTAAAATCCCCAATGCCAGAAGATGCCAAAGTTTTAATCGGTCCAGCTGATATAGCATTGACCCTAATCCCATCTTTACCCAAATCATAAGCTAGATAACGCACACTTGATTCCAATGCTGCTTTTGCCACCCCCATCACATTGTAATGCGTAACGTACTTCTGTGCCCCAAGATAGCTCAATGTCAAAACACTTGCCCCCTCATTGAGCAAGGTTTTGAGCTCTCGAGTTAGTTCAATCAACGAATATACAGAGATCTCCATCGCCGTCCCAAAAGCTTCTTTGGAAGTATCAAGAAACTCTCCATCAAGAGCTTCTTTTGGTGCAAACGCCACAGAATGCACGACAAAATCAAGTTTTCCAAAATCAGCCTCCAAATCCTCTTTGAGCTTCTTGAAATGTTCAGGCTGACTCACATCAAGCTCATAGACATATTTGGCACTGCCAAACTCTTCGGCAATCGGTTGCACACGCTTATGGATCGCTTCATTTAAAAATGTAAAAGCAAGTTCTGCCCCCTGCTCCTTACAAGCCTTTGCTATCCCATAGGCGATAGATTTCTGATTTGCCACTCCAACGATTAGTCCTTTTTTTCCTTGCATTAGCATCTTTTCTCTCCCTCTTGAATAATTGGATAAAAATCCTCTATTTTCAAACTTGCACCCCCGACAAGCACTCCATCCACTCCATCAATATCTAAGATCTCTGCCACATTGTCCCGCTTGACACTCCCCCCATAAAGCAAAACACGCACACCAAGATTTTTGAGGAAACTATGCGTATGCCAAATCTCCTCCACAGAGGCACTTTTGCCAGTGCCAATCGCCCAAATCGGTTCATAAGCAACGACAAGATGTGCATAATCCAAATCAATGCCTTCAAGTTGAGCTCTAAGCATATCTTGAGTTTTGCCATCATCTCTAGTGTGCAAATCCTCTCCGATACAGAAAAATATCTTAATATTGTTTTGTGCAAAAAACCTAAACTTATCAAAACATTCTTGATTGCTTTCACCAAAAATCTTACGCCTCTCACTATGCCCAATCATCAAGGTTTGGACTTGAAGCTCTAGTATTTGCTCTAGTCCGATTTCTCCACTAAAAGCACCATTGACAACGCCATAAGCATTTTGCACACCAATCTGCAAATGCTCAAACTGATTGTATGGCACACTACTGCTAGGGGGGAAAAGCACAACCTCACTACGATGCCCAACCAACAAAGAATCCAATTCTTGAGCATAGGCTAGAGTGCTTGAACGCGTATGATGAGTTTTGAAGTTTCCGGCAATAATCATTTTTGTCCTTTTTGTTTAGAGGGCATATTTTACCCTAAACTCTTGCCTTCTAGCCAATCTTCAATTCATCACCATAACAGCGTTTCAAAACATAACAAACCAACACAAGAAGTGTCCCTCCGATGACAAAAGAAAGAATCGGGCTTTGTGTGATTGCAAAAACCACAAAGGACACGAGACTACAAAACATTCCAATACTAGCATAAGGCAACTGAGTGATAAAATGGCTTTGGACAGAACACCCAGTTCCAGCAGAGGAGAGGATCGTTGTGTCTGAAATAGGCGAAGTATGATCCCCAAAAATTGCTCCAGCCAAAACCGCTGAGAGTGCAAGTGAGACATTGCCTCCATTGGAGAGAGCCAAATCCACACCAATAGGAATCATCACTGCAAAACACCCCCAGCTAGTTCCTGTCATAAAAGCAATAAAAATAGAAACAACAAACAAAAACAATGGGACAAAATCCATACCCCCGCCACCCAAAAAGCTTTTTGCCAAGCTTGAAAGATATTCTCCTGTTTGCAAATCATCTCTCACAATGCTTCCAATCGCCCAAGCCAAAATCAAAATCACAACAGAGGGCAAAGAAATACGCACGCCATTTTTGAAAATATTTTTGTATTCGCTCCGTTTGATTTTAGAAATCACCAAACTGCTCAAAAGTGCCAAAATGCCCCCAAAAAATACAGAAAAAGCAGTATTGGTGTTGCTCAAAATCATAAAAATTTCGGTGCTATGTGTATTGAGATAGCCTGTGAGAAATATCATCGCCAAAGTCCCAAAAGCCAATGCTATGATAGGTATCACAAGTGCCCAAATCGAGCCATCAGGATTGATTTCTCCGACTTGCCCCTGCTCAATATTGACATTGATGTTGCGGTGCATAACCGGTAGATTGATTCTCCAAAGAATGGTCAAAAACACCATCAGCAGAGCAAACCACGCATAAAAATTCAAGCCAATACTCTCAATCAGCACGATCAATGGTATCTGCTCCACTCCCTTGGGCAAACTTCCCTCCAAAATGCCGATGATATACGCCCCCCAGCTAGAGAGTGGTATCAAAATACAAACAGGAGCAGAAGTGCTATCAATAATATAAGCCAATCGCTCACGGCTAATCCCGCTCACATCACTCAATGGACGCACAGAACGCCCCAATGTCAAAGCATTGAATTGATCATCAATAAAAATCACAATTCCGGCAAAAAAAATCAAAAACTCCGAACTCCGTGTATCCTTGACTTTATTCCTTGCCCACGCCACAAAAGCATCAATACCCCCAGAGTGGATAAACATCTGCGGCAAAATCCCAAGAATAATCAAAAATATAAAAATATAAATCGCATACCAATTAATCTCAATCCCGCCATTTTCTGCAGGAAAATAAAAAACAGACAAGACTTTTTGGAAAATATATACAGGTATATGCAAAACATCCGCCCAATTTACAATCAACGCTCCGACCAAGATTCCAACCACAAGAGACAAGATGATGCGTTTTGTCCAAAACACCAACACAAAAACACTAATAGGGACCAAGAGATTGGCAAAATGCTCGATATTCAAGAAAAATCCTTAATGAGAGATATTTGAAATGAAGTCGGCATTATAGAGTATTTTTAGCATTTTTTTCAAAAAACATATTGTTTTTGGAATTAATTTCACATTTTTCCTGATTGTTTCTGAGATGTCACACACAATGCACCCCACATCAAATCTTGCTCTGAATCAATATCCAAACTCTCTGCTTCTTGCATCACATAGCCGATTTGATTGTCATTGAAACTTGTCTGCAAAGTCATCATTGATACAAGATTTATATAAATCGCTCCATTGATTCGATAAACCTCTTGCAAATCTTGGCGTCGCACAGAGCTAGGCATATCTAGCAAAGCTTCCAAACGATGATTTTGCAATGTTCTCATAAACAATGGGTGCTCTCTCACTCTACACACACTCGCCAAACTCCTAAAGCCCTCTTGCTCAAAAAGCCTATATGCCTCCTGAATATGTCTAGCGTTGCGTAATGGAGAGGTGGGTTGGAGCAACACAAGCACATCAAACTCTTTGCCCATTTCTTTGTAGCGTTGCAACGACTCCAAAACACAATCAATGCTTCTACTCTCATCTGTAGCACTCTCTTGACTTCTCAAAAACGGCACGCTCGCTCCATAATCCTTAGCAATATCAGCATAATATTGACTATCCGTGCATACAAACACTTCATCACAAACCCCACTCTCTATCGCACTTTGAATCGTATGTGCCATCAAAGGCATTCCTTGAAATGATGTGATGTTTTTGTCTTTGATTCCCTTACTGCCACTGCGTGCAGGAATAAGTGCCAACACTTTCATAAAAAATCCACAAATTTCTTTTGCAATGGGAGATTCCACAAATCCTCATTTTCCAAAATCTGCATAAAGTTTGAGGCACTTTTGCCCTCACCAAACTCTTGAGAAGGGCTTAATTGCAATACTTTTGCCCTCTTGATTGCTTGGAGAATCTCTTGTTTATCCTCTGCCACTTCGATGATTCCCTCATTTGGGGCAAATCGCCCCTCTTGCCTTGTCCCAATATTGACACAAGGAATGCCAAAAAAAGGTGCCTCTCTCACTCCTGCAGAACTATTGCCGATGATGAAACTTGCATTTTTGAGCAAAGTCAAAAAGTATTCAAACTTAATCGAGCTAAATGCAACAAAATGTGGGGTATTGCGGCACTGCTCAATTTTGTGGATAATGAGACTAGAGCCCAAATCATTGTTGGGATAAATGATGACAAAGTTTTCTTTTGATTCTTTTATTGCCTCAAAAACGACTTCTAGCTTCTCCTCCAAATAGGCATTTTCTGTAGTAACGGGGTGGTATGTGAATATCGCATACTTCCCACCAAAAGATTGAATCTGATAATAACGCTCCTCCAAATCTTGAAAACTAGGCAAACAATCTGAACACATCACATCTAAATCAGGAGAGCCAATCACAAACACACTCTCTTCCTTTTCCCCTAGCTGCAACAAACGCTTTTGAGCCACTTGATTTGCCACAAAATGCAAATGAGCAAGCTTGCTGATACTATGGCGTATGCTTTCATCAATTGTTCCACTCAACTCACCCCCCTCAATATGAGCAACAAAGATATTATTAAACGCACCGACAATCGCCCCTGCCAAAGCCTCCAAACGATCTCCGTGCACCACAATCAAATCGGGCTGATAATCTGATACAAACCTTGAAAACTGCTTGATACAATCCCCAAGAGCCAAATCCATCTTTTCATTTGCCTCATAAGGTTTTGCCAAAAACACCTCATCAAACCCATCTTTGAAAATCTCAATAAAAGTTTTGCCATAAAGCTCCAAAAGGTGCATACCACAAGCAAAAATCTTGTATTCAAACTTCTTGCATTCCTTGACTTTTTGTATCAGTGGCTTGATTTTCCCCCAATCCGCACGCGTCCCACTCACAAAAACAATTTTTCTCAATCAAACATCTCCCAAGTCAAATGTGTATCACGCCCAATCGCAACTTTGGCTTTTTTGCCTAGAATCCCCTCATAGTCTTTTGCTTTGATCTCCCCCACACCCGGACGCTTCACCCATACATTTTTGGCACTCAATACCTCGCCAGGCTCAATGTCTGCGATACTCACACAAGTCGCAAATGCAAAATCAATCGTTATTTGCTCCTCTTTTGCTACTTCTTTTTTTCCACCCCTCATCACAAAAATTTCTTGAGCACTCTCAATCAAATCTTTGCATTCCATCTCGTCCATAGAGCAGACAATATCAGGACCCACTCTGTTTTTGTGATCTGTAAAATGACGCTCCACTATACTTGCACCCAACGCCATTGCCCCCTTGCACGCATTGTTGTTGAGAGTATGATCACTTAGTCCGATTGGAATGCCCATAAACTCTTCCATCATCTCTTGCATTGCCCCAAAACGCACGAGGTGTGGAGGGGTTGGATAGAGGTTTGTGGTATGCAAAAGTGCGTATGGCACGCGATATTCTTGCAAAATCTGCACACTCCTACGCACACTCTCCAAATCATTCATTCCTGTAGAAAGAATCATAGGTTTGCCAAAATTTGCGATGTGCTTCAGCAAAGGCAAATTATTCATCTCCCCTGAACCAATCTTGTATGCACTCACCCCCATTCTTTCCAATCGATCTGCACCAGCACGCGAAAATGGCGTAGAGAGGAAAATCATTCCTTTGCTCTCCACATAATGTTTTAGCTCCCACTCTTCTTCTTCACCAAGGGCACACTCCTGCATAATCTCATAAATGCTTTTTTGGCTATTTCCGGGTATCACTTCCAACGCACGCTTGCTCATCTCATCTTCTATGATATGTGTTTGGTGTTTGAGCACCTCCACACCTGCCCTAAAAGCAGAATCCACCATTTCTTTGGCAACCTCCAAACTCCCGCCGTGGTTGATCCCAAGCTCTGCAATCACAAGTGGTGGATACTCTAGCCCAATTTTTCGATTCGCAATCTCAAAAACCTGCATTGATGACTCCCTGTTATCGTTTGATTAAAATGTGTAATTTTATACAACAAACACTCTGTATTTCAATTTTTTGTATTTTTCGCATAAAAAATTGCTAAACTAAAAAGGTTTAGCAAATGATTTGCCAATCTAAATCTCAAATGGAGGATCTGTAAAATGGAAGAAAGAATTATCGAGTTTTTGGGAAGTATCAACACTTTTGCCTATGGTTACTATTTGGTTATTTTACTGATTGCAGTCAGCGTATTTTATAGCTTCAAACTTGGGTTTGTTCAATTGAGTATGCTCAAAGAAGGCTTCAAAGTGATTATGGAAAAACGAGATGGCAATCACGACAGAATCAGCTCGTTTCAAGCTCTTGCGATTTCTGTAGCTTCTCGCGTTGGGATCGGAAATATCGCAGGGATTGCAGTAGCGATTGCTTCAGGTGGTGCTGGTGCAGTGTTTTGGATGTGGGTGATGGCGTTTTTTGGAGGAGCAAGTGCTTTTGCAGAATCCACGCTCGCACAGATTTACAAAACACGCGATGGCGATGGCTTCAAAGGGGGTCCTGCTTACTATATGCAAAAAGCACTCAACCAAAAATGGCTTGGCATTTTGTTTGCAATCTCTCTCATTCTAACTTATGCCTTTGGATTCAATGGTTTGCAATCCTATACAATGACTTCTGCATTTGCAGTGTATTATCCCGATCCAAACGCATTTGAACATAGTCACTGGACGATTGTCATTGGTATCGCTTCCTCTGTCATTGCTGGGGTTATGTTTTTTAGCAAAAGCACACTCATTGGCAAAATCAACGCCTATGTCGTCCCTGCAATGGCACTCTTTTATATCGCTCTAGCTCTTATTGTCACACTTATGAATCTCTCTTCACTTCCTGCGGTGTTGGCAGACATCTTTTCCAAAGCATTTGATTTTCAAGCCATCTTTGGAGGATTTGCTGGAAGTGCTGTTGTGATTGGTATCAAAAGAGGACTTTTTGCGACAGAGGCAGGAATGGGTTCTGCTCCAAATGCTGCTGCTGCTGCTGACACAACACATCCTGTCAAACAAGGACTAGTGCAAGCCATCAGCGTGCTTATTGGGGTTACCATCTGCACTAGCACCGCTTTCTTGGTGCTCTTCTCTCAAGCCTATGCCGATGGAGGAAGCACCGCATTGCCTCTAGTCCAAAAAGCGATGGAAGGGTTTTTTGGTCCAATAGGATTGCATTTTGTTAGCATTGCTGTTGTGTGCTTCGCACTCACTTCTCTTCTAGGAAACTACTACTATGCACAAGCCAATATCAAATATCTCACAGATTCTAAAGCCGTGATGTTTCTTTTCAATGTTTTGGCAGTTTTGGCTGTCTATATTGGCTCACAAATGAAGCTTGAAATTGCTTGGGAACTTGCTGATGTACTGATGGCGATTATGGCGACACTCAATATCGTTGCAATCTTTTTCTTGGCACCCATTGTGCATAAAACTCTCAAAGATTTTCAAGCGCAAAGACGCCAAGGCAAAGAACCTGTTTTTGATCCCAAAAAATTGGGTATCCAAAATACAGAGTGCTGGTGATGAAGCCCATCATCATTGCTGGCAATGGACCCTCTTTGGCACAGATTGACTATATGCGTCTGCCCAAAGATTTTGATGTATTTCGATGCAATCAATTCTATTTTGAGCCCAAATATTTTTTGGGCAAAAGAATCAAAGGGGTGTTTTTCAATCCCTTTGTTCTCAAAGAGCAGTTTTTCACACTTCATCATCTCAAACAACGCCAAGAATATATTGTAGAAGATGTTTATTGCAATATCACGATGGGGCTTTGGGATAGGGAAATCAATGGAAAACCTAGAGATTTGGAGAGTTGGCTAAGATATGATTATCCGAGTGTGAAAAACACCTATCCCTATCTTGAAAAAATGCAAGAGTTCAATGCACTCCACAAATTCTATGCCCTCTATTATGAGAAGCGTTTCACTTCAGCTATTGTGATGTTGGTCGTTGCCCTAGCACAAGGATACAAAGAAATCTATCTTACAGGCATTGATTTCTATCAAGATGGTGGCACTAGCTATGCTTTTGAAGTTGAAGGAAAAAAAAACATCAACTCCAAACTTCCATTTTTCGATCAAAAAGATTTTAAAGATCCTGCACATACACAAAATGTAGATGCAGAAGCACTCAAGCTCGCCCTGCAAATGCCTGAAGTCAAAATCTACAATCTCTCACCCACAAGCCCTCTTACTGAGTTTGTTCCACTTGCTCCTTTGAATGAGAATCACTTTGAGCTTGTGGATAAACCTGATGGGTTTATCTGTGACTTTATAGATTTCACCCCCCCCCCCCGCAAAACACAGCCTGTTAAGCAATATATTGCCAAAGCTCTAGCAATGGGAGGAATCAAAACCACCAATCTTTACATCAGCTTCATCAGAGACACTCTACAATTCTTATATGCCCCCTATAGATTCATCAAATCCTTACTCAAATCCTAAATCATTGCAACAGGTGCTTGAGATGTGTATAAATCTCATCTGCTCCGCCAAAACATATCTCTGTAGAAAGTTTTGAAGAGATTGTAGAAATGGGAAGATTGAAAGCTTGTTCTACTACGCTTTCATTCAAATCTTGTTGCTCACACAACATTCCCAATCCTCGTTTGACAAAATACATCGCATTGTGGTATTGATGATTGCCGGCAGCGTAGGGATATGGGATATACACACAGGGCAAAGCATTGGCACACATCTCCCACACACTAGAAGCTCCCGCTCTTGCAAAACACAAATCCGCCTGTTGCATCAAAGACGCCATATCTGCACTAAATCCAAACACTTCGGCTGAAATCCCAAGTTCTGCATAGGCTTTTTGCACTCTTGCCAAATCTTTCTCTCCACTTTGATGCAAAATCTTCATCCCTCTTTGTGCCAATATTGGAGCGATCTTGAGTGCAAAATCATTGATTGCCACAGCACCTTGTGATCCACCCAAAAACAAAACGCATTTGACTTCTTGACGCAAACGCATATTGGCAAAAAACTCCTCTCTCACAGGATAAGAAGTCTTGATGAAGTGCTTTTCACTGCTTTCAAAACTCCCAAAAATACACTTTGCAACAGGTGAGAGAATACGATTTAGTCTCCCCCTAATCGCATTTTGTTCGTGTATAAAAAGCGGGATTCTATGCAGCAATGCAGCAAACGAGGCGGGTCCTGCACTATACCCCCCCACGCTTATCAAAGCATCCGGTTTGATGGTTTTTAGAATCTTATAGGCTTGATAGATGGACTTCATCTGTGCATACAAAGATTGAAAAACTTTTAGCCCCCGTTGATTCACTACGCCATAAGTCTCCAAAAAATACTTCTGCTCAAACCCCTCTTCATTTTGAAACCACGCAATGTCTTGTCCAGAAGTCGATCCAATATAAAACACCTCCACCCCTCTTTTTTGACATTCCTGCAACATTGCTTTGGCGATTGCCAAATGCCCCCCTGTCCCACCACCAGTGATAACAAGCTTCTGCATATCAACCAAAAATTGGCAAAGCTAAAAAGAAATTGATCACAAAGGCATTTGCAATATCAATAAAAAAAGCACCAACCATCGGCACAACCAAAAATGCCACATGGCTTGAGCCATAATGCTGTGTCACAGCTTGCATATTCACGATTGCTGTAGGTGTCGCCCCCAATCCAAACCCACAATGCCCAGCAGCCAAAACAGCGGCGTCATAGTCTTTGCCCATTACGCGGAAGGTGACAAAAATCGTATAAAAAATAATCACTATCGTTTGGACAATCAACAATATCAAAAGCGGAAGTGCCAAATCAGCAAGTTCCCAAACTTTGAGTGTCATCAATGCCGCAGACAAAAACAGAGAAAGAGAAACATTGCCAATCACAGAAACTTCACGATCAAAGACCTGATGCACTTTGAAAAAGGACAACAAATTACGCAAAACAACTCCGACAAACAAGCACCATACAAAAGTCGGAAGCTCCATAAAAGTTCCCTTGACTGCCGTGTCAATCTTTGTTCCAACAAACAAAGCAATAGCAATGAGAGCTAGTGATTCCAAAAAGCTTGAGGGAGTGATGAGCCTTTGTTTTTTGGGGGTTTCAAAACCTGAGACATTTTCAGAAATACTAGAATTTCCCGGTGTTTGGAGCCGATGTGCTTTGATCAAATATCTTGCAACAGGACCACCAATCAAACCTCCAAGTATCAAACCAAAAGTTGCACAAGCAATAGCAATCTCAAGACCATTAGACAATCCATATTTTTCCTTAAAAATACCTGCCCAAGCAGTCCCTGTCCCGTGTCCCCCACTCATCGTGATAGAGCCTCCAAGCATTCCCATCAGAGGATCTTGCCCCATTCCCATAGAAAGTGCCACACCCACAAGATTTTGGACCACCAAAAACACGCTCACTACGATTAGAAATTTCACCAATGTGATTCCACCCTTTTTTAGCGAGGCAAAATCTGCACTCAAGCCCACTGCAGCAAAGAAAAAAAGCATCATTGTTTTTTGAAAATTTTTCAACTCCGGAGCAAAAGTGATATGAAAATCAAAAACCTTGTATAAAACCGCGATGACTGCTGCTACAAGCAACCCACCAACGACAGGTTCAGGGATATTGTAATCATCTAGAAACTTGATTCTAGCAATCAAAAAGCGTCCCAAAAACAACACAATCACCAAACAGACAAAAGTCGAATAAAAATCGAATTGCATACAAACTCCTTGCGATAGACTCCCAATTTGTGAGGGTTCTTTATTTTACACAAAAAAACAAAGTTTATATTTATTTTGGAAATCTGCCATTCATACGCATTTGTTGCATCATTCCCATCAAATCCTGCATTCCCCCCTTGTTTCCAAGGCGTTTAGCCATCTTTGAGGCATTGTCAAACTGCTTGATAATGCGATTAATGTCTGCCACTTCCAACCCACAGCCAAGCGCGATTCTTTTGCGACGCGAACCATTGAGTAAATCAGGATTTTCTCGTTCTTTTTTTGTCATCGAATTGACCATCGCACGAATGTTTTTGATTTCTGCAGAATTATCCAAATCCACATTTTTCAATGCACCAGCCATACCCCCCATACCGGGGATCATTCCCACGAGATTGCCGAGATTCCCAAGCTTTTTGACATTTTCAATCTGAGCCAAAAAGTCTTCAAAACCAAACTGCCCTTTTTTAATCTTTTTGACAATATTTTTGCTCTCTTTTTCTGAAAACACTTCTGCTGTTTTTTCAGCCAATCCTGCAATATCACCAGCACCCATCAATCTTGAAACGACGCGATCGGGCAAAAATATGTCCAAATCTGCTACTTTTTCACCACTTCCGATAAATCTCAAAGCAATTCCTAATTGATAGGCGATTGATAGGGCAATACCCCCCTTGCTATCACTATCAAATTTGCTCAAAATCACCCCATCGATTCCAATCTTTTGATTAAACATTTCAGCATTTCTCACGCCTTCTTGCCCACTCAAACTATCAGCCACATCAAACACCTCAAAAGGTTTCACGATATCTTTGACCTCTTTGAGCTCCTCCATCAACTCCTCATCAATCGCCAAACGCCCAGCGGTATCAAACAAAATCACATCATAGAATCTACTTGCACTATAGTTAAGTGCCTCTTGTGCCACATCTTGAGGGCGTTTGTGAGCGGATTCAAAAAAATCAACATCGATTTGTTTGGCAAGTTGCCTTAATTGCTCCACCGCTGCCATTCTTTGCAAATCGCAAGGCACGAGCAAAACCTTTTTGTTTTTGTTTTTGAGATAATTGGCAAGTTTTGCTGTTGTTGTTGTTTTCCCGCTTCCTTGCAATCCAACCATCAAAATTTTTGTTGGAGCAGTTGGAGCGAAGACAAACCCCTGATTACCTTTGGTTTGCAACACTCCTGACAAAGCATCTTGCAAGGCTTTCAAAAAATTTTGTTTTCCGATTCCCTCTTGAATCGTCTGCTTTTCAACTTGTTGCAAAATCTCTTTGACCACTTTGTGATGCACATCATTGCGGAGCATCGCTTTTTTTAGCTCATCAATAGCTTTGCTCAAAGCCTTCTGATCATCGCTGAAGCGGATCTTGTTGGCAATACTGCGAAAAGAATCACTAAAAACCTCAAACATTATCTATCCTTTATCTAAAAAATATAAAAAATATTTTACTTAAGTTATTGCCTTATTTTTTCTCTTTTGGTAACCTTTACACAAGCAATTAAATACTCTCAGTATCCAAAACAAGGTGCAAAATGTCAAAATACGAACAACTTCTTAAAAACACAAATCTCAAAGTCACACCGCAACGCCTCAATATCCTTGAAACCATACAAAACATAGGACACGCGACGATAGAGGAAATTTATGAGCATATCCAACAAAAACACCCATCAATCTCCCTTGCGACAATCTACAAAAATGTTTGCACGCTTTGTGGAGTTGGGGTTTTGCAAGAAATCAAAACTCCATCCAACAAGGCGCGCTATGAAATTTTGCACAACAATCACCCCCATCTTGTATGCACACAATGTGGAATGATTACAGACCTCGACTGCAACCCTCGCGACTTGATTTTCAATCAAAATCTACCCCAACATTTTCAATACTCTGATTTGTCTATTATTTTTTATGGATTATGCCAGCATTGTGCAAGCTGCTAGCTTTTGTCTTTTTCTTGTGCGAGTTGAGCAAAAATCTGATCCAAACGATTTAACCCCTCTAGGCTCTCATCAAATCCAAAAGCAAAATTTGGGCATTTAAACCAACCACTTGCATTCAGCACATATTCTTGCAAAATCCCCTTTGCTTTATTGAGCTCTTTAAGGATTAGAGCCTGTTCTTGCGTTGTGAAATCACTAGGGTGCAACAAAACCTCTGCGTGGTATTTCCCTTTTGAACATCTCACTTGAGTGACGCTCAAAGTGTTGAGATTGGGATTGCTCAAAGTCCCCAAAGCCTCTGTCAAAAGCTCTTGGAGCAAAGCTTGTGAGCGTGCAAGTTTGATGTCTGTCATTTTGTTTGCTTTTTGGCAACTTCTCGGTATGTCTCAAACACATCACCCACCCTCACATCATTGTAGCCCTCAAGCATAATCCCGCACTCATATCCCTTGCTGACTTCTTTTGCATCATCTTTGAAACGCTTGAGCGAGGAGATGGAGCCTGTATGCACAACCACTCCATCGCGGATTAGCCTCACTTTGATTCCACGCTGGATACTTCCATCTACGACAAAGCACCCTGCAATCGTGCCAACTTTGGAAATACTGAAAGTTTCTCTAACTTCAGCTTGTCCCGTGTTTTCTTCCTCAAAGACTGGCGACATCATTCCTCCAACCAATGCCTCCATATCATCAATCAAAGCATAAATGATGGAATAAGTTTTGATCTCAACTTGCAATTCCTTGGCTTTGTTTTTGACAACACCTGTTGGACGCACATTGAATCCCAAAATGACACAATTCTCTGAGGCACTCGCCAAAGAAATATCACTCTCAGAAATGCCTCCGACACCAAAGCCAATGATATGTATCGCCACCTCATCGTTATTGAGTTTCAGCAAACTTGCCTTGATTGCCTCAAGGGAGCCTTGCGTGTCTGCTTTGACAATGACAGGGAGGGATTTGATCTGACCTTTTGCAACCATTTCGCCCAACTCATCGAAGCTGACTTTTGTGCTTTTGCTCAATTCTTTTTGCCTCAAATAACTTGCCTTTTGCATTGCGTGATCGCGCGCAATCCCATCGTTCTCCACACAAATCAAGCTAGAACCAGCACTTGGCACCTCTGATAGTCCTGTCACCACCGCAACGCCCGATGGATAAAGCTCTTTGATTTGATTTCCTCTATCATCAAGCAATGCCCTAACACGCCCAAAAGCCGTATCTGCCACAATCGAATCCCCCACTTTTAAGATTCCATTTTGCACAATCACTGTGGCTACAGGACCTCGCCCTTTTTCCAAGCTTCCCTCCAACACCACAGCTTTGGCTCGTGGAGCGTGATTTGCCCTCAATTCCATCAATTCAGCCTGCACCAAAATCGTTTCTAGCAAAGCCTCCACCCCTTCTCCTGTCCTAGCAGACAATGGGATGAAATCATACTCCCCGCCCCACTCACTCGGAGTGAATCCAAGCTCTGCACACTCTGCTTTTGCTTTGTCTGGATTGGCACTTTCTTTGTCCATTTTGTTGATTGCAATGATGATTTGCACCCCTGCAGCTTTTGCGTGGTTGAGTGCCTCAATCGTTTGTTGCTTGACCCCATCATCAGCTGCCACGACAATCACAGCAATATCTGTCACTTGTGCTCCACGCATTCTCATCTGCGTAAAAGCCTCGTGTCCCGGAGTATCGATAAAAGAAATCATTTTTCCATTTTTTTCAACCATATATGCACCGATGTGTTGAGTGATTCCGCCTGCTTCAACACTTGCCACTCTAGAATTGCGAATATAATCTAGCAATGAGGTTTTCCCGTGATCCACATGCCCCATAATCGTGACAACTGCTGGGCGTTCAAACAACTCCCAATCCTCCTCTTCCTCCACACTCTCCAACTCTGGAACAATATTGGTAAAAGAGACTTGAATGCTAAATTCCTCTGCCAAAATTTCAATCGCATCACGATCTAGAAAATCATTTTTTGTCACCAACACGCCAAGCTTAAACAATGCCCCGATGACCTCTTTGAGCTCGCGACCTGAAATGTCTGCAAACTCATATACGCGTATTTCTTCAGGAATACTGATTTGATTTTGCGTATGTTTCACAACTTGCTGGATCACAGGAGCCCTACGCTTTTTCTTGTCACGCCTGATTCCCCCTTCATTGACCCACTTATTGCGTTTTTGAATCTGCACACGATCGACAATCGCCTGTCGCTTTCTGTTTTCTTCATCTTCATTGACTAGCTCTTGCTCATTGAGATCAAACAGCATCACTTCATCATCATCGCGTTCATCATCAAGACTTCTAAACTCCCGCTCAAAATCCATTTTTTGTTCATTTTGCTTGTGGGAAATATGGACTTTGGGCTTTTCTTTTTTCTTTGACTTTGGCTTATACTCCTCATCTTGTTGCCCGATTCCTTGGAACAAATCTTTGAGACTTGGCATTGCTTGAGTTGTTTTTGTCCCTTCTGTTTCTTGAGGTGTTTTAGGGGTGGCTTTGCTCCCCTTTTTGACGATAGTCAAGCCTATGCGTTTAGAACTCAACTGCTTCTCTTCGTTCTCTACAGATTGAGGGGCTTGTGTTTGTTCTTGTTTGGGCTCCTCTTTTGGCTCACTTGCTGGTGTTTTTTGTTGTGCTTCTTGTTTTGGACTCTTTGCTTTTGTGCTCTTTTTGGGTTTTTTCTCTGGCTCTGCCTCTGCTGGTGGTTTGGTGGTTTTGGATCTTTTTTTGGTTGTTGGGGCAGCACTTGCTTGATTCATCACATAATCACTGATCCGCTCAGCCTCTTCTGCAGTCACGCTTGAACTTGTGGTTTTGACAATGATTCCGATCTCTTTGGCTTTTTCAATCACATCTTTGGGTTTCATTGCAAGATACCCTGCTACTTCTATAATCTTTATTTGTTCCATTGATCTATCATCTCCTTAAGATTTACTTCAGACTCTACTGAGAGCTTCTTAATTTTTGAAATTTTTTTGATTGTCCCCGAATGATTTAGGCATTCTTCGCACACATAAAAGCTTCTCCCAAATCCCTCAAAAACTATGATTTTTCCATCTTTCAAACTCAACCTTAGCATTTTTTTTTGCTGTTCTCTCAATCTGCAACAAATACACATACGCATACTTTTTTCAGAATAAAATTTCAAAGAATGGTGCGTCATATTTTCCTCTGATTATACCAAATTAGCCTTGTTTCAAAACACCCAAATTATCAAACTCTAGGGCTAAAACCCTAAAATTAGGAAATTTATCTGAAAGTTTTTTGAATATTTTTCCTTGATCATCAGCATAGCAAATATTTAAGATACTAGACCCACTTCCTGAAAGTGTGCTTGTCAATGCTCCAAACTCAAGTGCATACCTTTGCACTTCTTGCAAAACAGGGTAAGTTGCGATGCGTTTCCTCTGATGTAACATATCTTTGCTTGCCAAACGCAAAAACTCCCATTTCTCACTCAAAAACACTCCGCTCAAAAAACTAGCGTGAGAAATATTAAACACGCATTCTTCCATTGTGTATTTTTTGGGAAGAATAGAACGGGCGTATTTTGTATTCATAGGTTTATCTGGAATCACAACAACAGCTTTAATATCTCTTGAAATGTTTTCTTTGATATAAAACACCCTCTGTCTATCAAGCATTGAAATCACAAAACCCCCAAAAGTTGCCGGTGCAATATTATCTGGGTGGTTTTCATAAATCAAAGCACGATTCAAAACCGCCCCTCTATCAAGCCTTTTTCCTGCCATCAAATAAGCTCCGCTGATAGCCCCTACAATCGTTGCAGAGCTACTGCCAAGACCCCTTGAGATAGGGATCTTGTTGTCAAATTTAAAATAATAATCCATTTCATCGCAACCCAAACTACGCAAAGTTTCGCGAAAAATCCTCACAAAGAGATTGTTCTCATCTGAACGCAATCGCGTGCTTCCCTCGCCATGGATTTCGACCAAAGTGCGTGTTGCAGGGACAATCTCAAAACGATTGCGAAACTTGAGAGACAAGCCCAAGCAATCAAAACCTGGACCCAAATTTGCACTTGTGGCAGGAACGGTGATAATCAAAGTTTCTCCTTATCGATTAAATAGGTGGTAGCACATACAAAGGCTCATTGTGTGCAGAAAACTTACTCACATCTAGCACTTGAGGCAAAGCAAAATCGCACCCCAAAGCCTCATCAAAAACCTGCAATCCGATCTCCCCGTCTGCATTTTTGACAAAATACTGCTTGCCAAATGCATAGATAGGCGTGCCACCATTAAAATAAAAACTATCCGTAGAAAACACCGGAATCTCATGCACAATCTGCCAAGTTTGCAAAAAAACATGAGTGAGCTTGATAGCTGTAAAGCTACCCGGACCCCTTGCATAAAAAATCTGACCAATAGGCACAGAACGATATTTGTCAAACACTTCTACAAGCCCCTGCATTGTTTTGGATTCAAGCTGCACACTCTCCACCAAAACCCCATCACGATATAATCCGCACAAAAAAGGAGCGGAAACACTAAAGATCACAAGTGCATTGTTATTGTCTTTGCATTGCATAAGCTTGTTCATATTCCTCCACCCTCTCTTCCTCAGAATCTGGCAACTCCACGATTTCATACGCATCAGCTTGAGCCAAAACCTGCATAGTAAGCAAATGATTGAGTTTGTGGCTTCCTGCAAATGAAACATAAGTGCCAATCAAAGGCATTCCTAGAATCGCCATATCCCCAATAGCATCCAAAATCTTATGACGCACAAACTCCTCTTTGTAACGCAACCCCTCTTTGTTCATCACCCCACTCTCATCCAAAACAATGCAATTATGCAATCCTCCGCCCTTAGCTAGTCCCACAGAACGCAAATAATTCACCTCGCTCAAAAAACCAAAAGTCCTAGCCCTGGCGATTTCCTCTTTGTAGGCATTTGTGCTAAACACAAAACGATAACTCTGCTCTTTGATTCCTGGGTGATTGAATTCGATTTTGAAGTCAAATATTGTTTTGGGACTTGGCTCAATACGCACAAACTTCTCTCCATCTTTGACTTCAATCACTTTTTTGATCTCAATCGCTTTTTTGCGAGCATCCAATGCCACCAAACCTGCCTCATCCAACAACGCACAATAAGCAATGGCACTGCCATCCATGATAGGAATCTCTTCATTATCCACGCAAATGAGCAGATTATCAATCCCATAAGCATGGACTGCTGACAACAAATGCTCGATAGTGCTAACCCTCACATCACCTTTGCCCAACACCGTTGCCATCGTCGTATCCACAACATTTTCTGGCTTGAGCTCGATTTGGACATCTTTGTCCGTGCGATAAAACACAATGCCACGATCTGCTGGTAATGGCTCAAGTCGCATTTTGACAGGAACCCCCTTGTGCAACCCAACGCCAACGACCTCAACAGCTTTTTTGATTGTTATTTGTTTCATTGTTTCTCCGAATCTCTAATCATTTTTTCCCCTTTTTGCAAAATCGTCACAATATTGTTTTTGATCCATTTAGCGTCCATCCATTCAGCGATTCTGACAAAATGCCCCTGCACCAACACAGAAAAATGCAAATGATCCCCAAACGCCCAACCTGTCGCACCTGTATAAGCAATCACTTGGTTTTCTTGCACCTGATCCCCTAACCCCAATGCAAATTTAGAGATATGAGAATAAAGCGAAGAGATTCCGAGGCGATGATACAAAATCATCGTGTTTCCATAGAGTCCGAGTTTCTTTTCCAAAACTACCTTTCCCGCATTGGAGGCAATGATAGGGGCGTTTTTGGTGCTTGCCGAATCAAGTCCCATGTGAAAGGAATTGCTGATATTTTGATCTTTGTAAAAATAATGCCTTGAATCCCCAAATGAACCCACCAATTGACCATTTTTGAGAGGATAAAAACGCTCAAACATTACAGGGGCTTTGATCAAAGTATCTGTATCAAAGCTCAAAGACGCCTGATGGATAATGCTTTCATCCTCTTGACGCACTGATTCGTTGAGATACCTAAATCGTTCTTGAGGGGAGTATGAAGCCAAATCTGTTTTGCCCAAAGCTTGAAGCATTCCATCGACTTTTTCAAAATTTTTATCTTGCAATTTGAGGTTTGAGTTGCGATAAGCCTTTGCCCGTTTAACAATGCCGGGGCGATAGATAGTTTTGTTCCCTGCTTTATCGATCGCAACGACAGAAAGGGAGAAAGTTTTGTTTTTGATGGGCCAAGCGATGATTGAAGCAAAATAGCCCTTTCGGATATAAGGAAAAGCCACAAACTCATCAACGCCATTGCTGATATAAAGTCTGTCCAAATTTTCTTCTTTTACAGCAAAAACAAGAGCGGCACTGCCTCCATAATTGATAGCAAATGAGGAAGCCAACATATTGATACTTGGAGACAAAGAATCTAGAGTGATTGCAAAGGTTTTGTAAGAAGTGTTGCCACTGAAAAATGAAGCATTGCTCCAATCTGTCACACTGATGCGATAATGGAGCTTCATCCCCTCATACAACTCAACATTTGGCAATGGCAAAGTGATCTTGAGCTCTTTGGGCTTGTCCAAAACCACTTCTTCAATCTCAAGCACTTTGTCCCCATTTTCCAAAGTCGCCACGATCGTGTATTCTTTGATACCACTTGCATCCCTGAAAACAATAGGCATCGGGAGTTTGGGATTCCAAAAACTCCTTTGATCCAACAAAATCTCTGGTGCGTTGCGTTCAAACACACTAGAGCGACTTGCAAAAAACACAAGTGCGATGATAAAAAGCAAAACAATCAAAACCAACAAGCCTTTGTAATTGCTTTGTTTGCGATAACCACGAATCATTTCAAATCCTAAATTATTGTATTTGATGAGCCAAAATTGATTGTAAATTCAAATTCTATAATCTCTAAACTTCTATAAATCTAATCATAGCAAAAATTATTTTTAAAACTTAAAGCGATTAGCCTTGCCCTGCAAACTCTCCAAACGAATCACCTCTCTAAGCAAAGCAGCCACAGCAGCAAACAAATCATCTTCAATGGGCATATCCACCTCAATCCTTGCATAAAGCTCCCTAGCAAGTGGGGGATTTTCAATCACTTGGATTTCATGTTCTCTAGCGATTGTTTTGATTCTGATTGCCAAATGATCAATCCCTTTTGCGACCACAACAGGCACACCAAATTTTTCTCGATCCTGTGCATCAAATCGCAAAGC
This sequence comes from Helicobacter enhydrae, assembly GCF_001693335.1. Taxonomy (NCBI): domain Bacteria; kingdom Pseudomonadati; phylum Campylobacterota; class Epsilonproteobacteria; order Campylobacterales; family Helicobacteraceae; genus Helicobacter; species Helicobacter enhydrae. The sequence continues at coordinate 984,792 of NZ_CP016503.1, forward strand.
CACAGCGTAATGCGTAGGGTTTGTAACGACCACAGACGCACTAGGGATGTTTTGCATCATTCTACTCATAGCGACCTTCATCTGCATCTGGCGGATCTTTTGTTTGATCTCTGGACTTCCTTCTTGTTGCTTATGTTCATCTTTGACTTCTTTTTTGCTCATTTTCAAAGACTTTGTATATTGATACCTTTTGATCATCAAATCCACCAACGCCAAAATTGCAAACAGCACAAGCAAAACACCAATCAAGATCAATGCTTTCTCTTTGAACCAAATCATTTGATTGAAAATATTCAAACGACTGACCTTGCTCAATTCTGACAAAAACAAAACAAACACAGCCAATCCGATTCCAAATGTCAACAAAACTTTCAGAGTGATCATCAAACCCTCCAAAAGCTTCTTGAGAGAAAAAACATTCTTCAGCCCTGTGATGGGGTTGATTTTTGAGAGCTTGGGCATAATAGCCTTGGGGGCAAACAAGAATCCAAACTGAAGCACATTGCCCAAAACCCCAACAAGCATCAACGCTAGAAACATTGGCATCACGAGCAAAAACATCTGCCAAAGAAGAGCAAAGCCTAGATTCAAAACATCTACGACATTGAGCTCTTGCCTCAAGAAAGCCAACACTTGAATATAGATTGCCTGAAAATGCTCGACCCAAAAAGAAAAAAGCAAAAAAATCATAGCAATTCCTGCAATCAATCCGACAAACCCCGTGACTTCAGGACTTTTGGCGACATTGCCCTCCTCTCTAGCCTTGGCGATTTTACGCGAGGAGGGGGCTTCTGTTTTTTCTTCATCATTAGCCATTTGCAATCCTTGCTAGAGCTTGTTGATAATCTTGTGGAGTGTTGAGATTGGCAAACATCGCTTCATCATCAAAAAACACTCCAATATGTCGAGTTTGGCTGACCAAATCAGACATTCTGTAGTTTTGCTGCTTGAGTTGTGCTTGGAGCTTTGGGAGAATCGCCAAATCATAAAATCCACACAAATAATGAGAATGCCCCTGACTCCTTGCAAAAACGATTTCATATTGCTCTAGAAACACAAACATATCACGACAACACGCGATAGAAAAAAATGGAACATCCACGCTAATCACAAAGATTTTTTGACTTTTGAGCGTCTCAAAAGCTGTGTTGATTCCAACCAATGGGGCAAAAATCCCCTGTGGCTCCAAAATCACTCTGGGATCAAGCAAACCATAATGCTCTTTGCACACCAAATAAGTTTCAGCAAAAAGCTGGTGGCATTTTGCATACATATACTCTACTAATGTTTGATGACCAAATTGCAGGAGGGCTTTATTCACGCCCATTCTTGAGCTTTTGCCTCCACACAAAATCACACATGGGATTTCTTGAATCTGCAAGTTTGACAAATACACACCTTTGGATTGTTTTATGTTTCATTAAGCATATCATACGAAAATCATACTTTGCTTCACAAAAAATCAGAATTTTTCGTTATATTTTTATAAACATAATGATTTGATAGGATTTTCTAAAACTAGCAGGAGTTTCAATGCTGATTGATACCTTTGGACGCCAAATCGAATATATACGCGTTTCAGTTACCAAACAATGCAATTTTCGATGTCAATATTGTATGCCAAATACGCCCGATGATTTTACAGATACAAGTTCTCTTGTCCCGCTTGATAAAATGCTTGAGTTTTTAAAAATTGCCATTGACAAAGGAATCAAAAAAATCCGTTTCACCGGAGGTGAGCCTCTATTGCGTCCTGATTTGACTGACTTCATCCAACAAATCCATCATTATGCACCCGAGGTAGAATTGGCACTCACGACAAATGGGTATTTTCTAGAGAAATACGCCCAAAAGCTCAAAGATTCTGGGATCAGAAGGCTCAATATCTCTTTGGATTCCCTTCAAGCACACAAAGTTCAGTTGATTAGCAAAAGAGATGTGTTGCCACAAGTCCTAAAAGGCATCCACACAGCAAAAGAAGTGGGTATCCCTATCAAAATCAATATGGTGCCACTCAAAGGCATCAATGATGATGAGATTGTCGCAATGTTGAATTTCTGCATAGAAAACCACTTCCAAATGCGTTATATCGAGTATATGGAAAACACTCACGCCAATGCAACAATCACAGGACTCAGCGAAGCAGAAATCCTCCAAACAATCTCTCAAGCACATTCTTTTGCTCCACTAGAAAAACACTCTCTTGGTCCTGCAAAAAACTATCAGCTCACCAATGGGGCAGTTTTTGGAATCATTGCACCCCACAATGATGATTTTTGCAAAAGCTGCAATCGTGTGCGTCTCACAAGCGAGGGAGTCATTTGCCCTTGTTTGTATTATCAAGACGCTGTTGAAGTAAGAGATGCTATGCTCTCAGGCGACAAGGCGAAAATGCAAGAAGCTCTACTGCTTTCTGTCAAAAACAAGCCTGAGAAAAACCAATGGGACCACCAAAAGAATGAACATAGTGCAAGAGCGTTTTATTATACAGGTGGATAAATCTGCTAGAATCTCACTTGATTTCATTTTGCAATATCTAAGGAACATATATGGGGCTTTTAGAACAAATCGATAGTGGGGTGGAATTCAGTGCTTCTGAACTTGTCAAACTTTATGATTATGACTTGCTAGAACTAGGAGAGTTTGCAGATCAAAAGCGTCGCAAACTTCATAGCAATAAGGTTTTTTTCAACATCAATCGCCATATCAATCCTAGCAATATTTGTGCTGATGTTTGCAAGTTTTGTGCTTTCTCTGCGAGTCGCAAAAATCCAAATCCCTATGAAATGAATCTTGATGAGATTCTCAAACACACTCAAGAAGCCATCAAAAACGGAGCCAAAGAGGTGCATATTGTCAGCTCCCACTCTCCCAATTACACTTATGAATGGTATTTTTCAATGTTTAAAACTCTCAAAGAAAGCTTCCCATCGCTTCACATCAAAGCAATGACTGCAGCAGAGGTGGATTATTGTTCAAGACGCTTTGGCAAAAGTTATCAAGTCGTCTTGGAGGATATGGCAAAAAATGGAGTGGATTCTATGCCCGGAGGAGGTGCAGAGATTTTTGATGAAGACATCAGAAAAAAACTCTGCCACGGCAAAGTCAAATCGCACGAATGGCTAGAAATCCATTCTTTGTGGCACAAAATGGGACGCTATAGCAATGCTACGATGCTCTTTGGGCATATCGAAAGCCGTTTGCACAGGATTGATCATATTTTGCGTCTCAAACACACACAAAACACCTCTTGCAATGGAGGATTCAATGCCTTTATCCCATTGCTTTATCAAACCCAAAACAATTTTCTCAAAATCCAACAGAGCCCATCTGCCCAAGAAATCCTCAAAACTATCGCCATTGCTAGAATCTTGCTTGATAATATCCCTCACATCAAAGCGTATTGGGCGACTCTTGGACTCAATCTCGCCCTTGTCGCACAAGAATTTGGGGCAGATGACATTGATGGAACGATTCAGGTTGAAAGCATACAATCAAGAGCAGGGGCAAAAAGCTCCAATGGAATCTCTCAAGAAGAGCTTATCTACAAAATCAAAGATGCGGGATTTAGGGCGATTGAGAGAGATAGCCTTTATCGTGAGCTTAATGAATTTTAATCAAAGGAAATCAAATGAAATATTACAGCTATCAAGATTTTTTACAACACGCCAAAGAACTGCACCAACAAATTGACACAAACATTGGGTGCCCTGATGCCATTATTGCCGTTGCTAGGGGGGGCTTAACTCTTGCACATTTTCTTTCTTTGCGTTGGGATTTACGCGAAGTCTATATGCTCAATGCAATATCCTACAATCAAGACAAGCAAGGGGAGTTGGTTGTCAAAAACCTTCCTACAATCCCTGCAGATATACAAAAAGTTTTGATTGTTGATGAAATTGTAGATAGTGGTAAAAGTCTTCAAAAAATTGTAGAGATTTTGAAAAACAATCATCCCAAAGTTGAGTTTTATACAGCTACAATCTTTCAAAAAACAAGTGCAATCATTCAAGCGGATTTTTCAATCCAAGAGCCAACAGATTGGATTGATTTCTTTTGGGAACGCGATATGTTTTAGGAGGAAACAATGAAAGTCATTCACACTCATACCATCACTCAAGAAGTAGCAAAGCTCTGCATCCAAGCTTGTAAAAATGTCACAAAAGATGTGAGCCAAGCATTTGGTGTCGCTTATCAACAAGAAAGCTCAATGCTAGGAAAAGAGATTCTCTCACAACTCATCAAAAACCACCAAATCGCCCAAGAGAAACAAATCCCAATCTGTCAAGATACGGGAATGTGCGTTGTTTTTGTAGATCTGGGACAAGAAGTGCAAATCCAAGGCGGATCGCTCACAGATGCGATTCAGCAAGGCGTTGCACAGGGATACACTCAAGGTTATCTACGCAAATCCATCGTAAGCGATCCTGTGTTTGCACGCAAAAACACCCAAGACAACACTCCTGCGGTGATTCATTACAATATCGTGGAGGGAGATTCTTTGAGCATCACGCTTGCCCCCAAAGGCTTTGGGAGTGAAAACAAAAGTGCATTGCAAATGCTCACTCCTGCACAAGGTTTGGGTGGAATCAAGCAGTTTTTTATCCAAACCCTACAAAATGCAGGACCCAACTCTTGCCCTCCGTTGCTGATTGGCATTGGGATTGGTGGGACAATGGAACAATGTGCAATCCTAGCCAAAAAGGCAGCAGTGCGAGAAATCGGATCGCACAACAAAACCCCAGAATATGCAGAGCTTGAAAATGAACTTGTGTTGATGGCAAATGCACTAGGTATCGGTCCTCAAGGTTTGGGAGGAGACACCACGGTTTTTGGCGTCAATATCGAATGGTATCCCACCCACATCGCTGGATTGCCCGTGGCAATCAACATCAACTGCAATGCCGTGCGACACAAAAGTATCACACTCTAAAGGATTCACATGAAAATCTTACAAGCCCCATTCTCACACGAAGAACTCAAAAACCTGCGTGCAGGCGAATCTGTCTCAATCAATGGGCATTTTTTGGTTGCAAGAGATGCAGCACACAAACGCCTATTTGAATGTATCCAAAACCACCAACAACTCCCTGTCTCCCTACAAGGAGAGTGTGTGTATTATATGGGTCCCTCTCCTGCCAACCCCGGAGAAGTCATCGGATCTGCAGGTCCAACAACTAGCGGAAGAATGGATGTTTATACCCCCACACTTTTAGAGTGTGGTTTGCGCGCTATGATTGGCAAAGGCTACCGCTCACAAGAGGTGATTGATGCGATTGTCAAATATGAGGCAGTGTATTTTGTATGTATTGGCGGAGCTGGAGCGTTGATTTCCCAATCAATCAAAAAATATGAAGTCTTAGCCTACGAAGATTTGGGAGCTGAAGCGATTGCAAGGATTGAAGTAGAAAACTTCCCCTGCATTGTCGCCATTGATTCTAGAGGGAACAATTTCTATTTGCAAGGGCAACAACTTGCCAAATCCCCAATCAATCGCCCCATTCGCTAGACACGCACGATACGGCTTGCATTGAGCAAAGCCAAGAGTGCAACACCCACATCACCAAAGACAGCCTCCCACATTCCTGCCACACCAAACACGCCAAGCACGATAAACACCCCTTTCACACCCAAGGCAAAAACGATATTTTGCACGATGATCTTTTTGGTTTTTTTGGCAATCTCAATGGCTTGAGGGATTTTGCTCAAATCATCATTGACCAAAATGACATCTGCACTCTCTTTGCTCAAATCGCTCCCTGAAATCCCCATAGAAATCCCAATCTCTGCATAATTCAACACCGGTGCATCATTGACACCATCTCCGACAAATGCCGTGATCTTTTGTTTCTTTGAGGCAAATAGATCGAGTTTGTCTTTGGGCAAAAGATCGCCATAGGCTTCCTCAATCCCTAGCTTTTTGGCAATTTTTTGAACAATCTTTGCATTATCGCCGCTAAGCATTGCCACCTCGATCCCCTCACTCTTCAATCGTGCAATCACGGCACTAGCATTTTTTTTGGGTTCATCAGAGATGATGATATGCCCCACATATTTCCCCTCAAGTGCTATATGAATCGCTGTATCTTCTAGCTTGACATCTGGATACTGCACCCCAAAGCTCTCAAGCAGAGCCAAATTTCCGACCAAAATCTTATGCCCGCAACATTGAGCACTGATCCCCATACCTCCCAACTGAGTGTGCTGAATCGGCTGATGTTTCCACTCAAGATCTTTGGCACATTTTTGCAAAGACTGGGCAATGGGGTGATTGGACAAATGCTCTGCACACAATGCAAGTTTGAGCACTTCCAACTCTTGATATTCTCCATAAGGGACGATTTTTACCACTTCAAAAGCCCCCTGTGTCAAAGTGCCAGTTTTATCAAACATCACTTTCTGCACCTTAGCCAAAGCTTCAAGGATATTTGCCCCCTTGATCAAAATGCCATTTTTACTCGCACCCCCAATTCCCCCAAAATATCCCAAAGGCACGCTCAAAACCAATGCACAAGGGCAACTCACCATCACGACAACCAAAGCACGATAAAACCACTCCTCAAAACTTCCAAATCCCAACAATGGAGCAAAGACCACCAAACATACCGCCACAACAAGCACGATAGGGGTATAGATACGCGCAAAAGCTGTGATCATTTTTTCAGTTTTTGCTTTTTTGCCACTAGCATTTGCAATCAAATCGACAATCCCTGCGATTGTGCTGTTTTCATATTTTTGGGTGATACGCACTTCAAGCACCCCAACAAGATTGATACTTCCACCCAAAACACTATCCCCCACGCCCACAAATCTAGGGAGGGATTCTCCATTGAGTGCTTTTTGATCCACTTCACTCTCGCCCTTGCACACAATGCCATCACTTGGGATTTTCTCTCCAGCACGCACGACCACCACATCATCGACCTCTAGATCTTGGGGCATTACTTTTGCAACTTCTCCATTTGCTTGTTTCTTCCACGCAAAAGAGGGGTTGAAATCCATCAAGGCATTGATATTTTTACGCGACTGATGCACAGCCATTCTCTCAAAAAAATCACCAACACGAAAAAACAAAATCACTGCCACCGCCTCAAGATATGCCCCAATGCACACTGCTGAAATAGTTGCAAAAAGCATCAAAAAATGCTCATCAAAAAACTCCTTTGCCAAAATGCGTTTATAAGCCCCCCTAAATACAGGGATCCCAGCTACAACATAAATACAAAACAAAGCAGCATAAGCAAGTGGCTTCATCACCCCACTATGCAGACTCCACACACACAACAAAAACCCAGCAATCAAAGTAGCCAAAAATACAATCTCGCCTGTTTTTTTGCCTTCACTTGATTCTTCCTCAAAGGGAATCAAAGCCACCCCACTCTCAATCTCCTCAATCGCTTTTAGCACGGCAGGAAAATCCGAAGTGTCCAAAAACATCACACCAGAAGCAAAATCAATCCTCACATTCTGCACAAATGCACATTTCCTCAACCCATCTTCCAAAGCATTGGCACAATTTGGGCAATCCAAATGCTTGATATGATATTTTTTCATCCTATTCCTTTATGAAAGCTTCCTATAGCTAAAAGCCTCTAATAAATGAGATTTTTGAATCTGCTCGCTGCCATCCAAATCAGCGATTGTCCGTGCAACTTTTTTGATTTTGTTTGCACCACGATAGCTCAGTGCGAAACGCTCACAAGCACGCTTGAGCAAATCTTGACATTCTTTGTCAAGCTGACAAAATTCTGCGATTTCTTTTTCATTGAGCTTGCCGTTGAATTCTGTCTGCCCTCGCTTTTTCTGTGCGATAAATGCCCCAAACATTTGTTCTTGCATTTGCTTAGAATTCATACCGACACTTTGCTCTTTGAGCTCAGACATCTGCACAAACAAATCGATCCTGTCCAAAAATGGCTCTGACAAGCGATTGCGATAAGCACTGATCTCGCGTTCTTGGCAGCGACAAGATTTGCTAGTGCTTAGTAGATTCCCACAAGGACAAGGATTGAGTGCTCCGACAAACAAAAATGAAGTCGAGTATTTGATCTTGCTTTGCACGCGTGAAACCACTAGAGTTTGATTCTCAAGGGGTTCGCGTAATGCCTCCAAAATATCCTTTTTGAAATGAGGCAACTCATCCAAAAACAGAAGCCCATGGTGTGCAAGGGCGATTTCACCGGGTTTTGCCTGAAGCTTGCTCACAGAACCCAAAATGCTTGATTTGGATGCACTTTGGTGGGGTTCGCGAAAGGGTCGCAATGGAGAATAAGACACACTTTGCCCACCCATAGATTGCACTTTGGCACACTCAATCATTTCCTCCAAACTCATCGGTGGGAGCAAGTAACGCATTCTTTTGGCAATCATACTTTTGCCACATCCCGGACTCCCCTCAAAAATGATATTGTGGAATCCACTCACCGCAATCAAGCTCGCACGCTTAGCAACCTCCTGCCCCAAAACATCGACAAAATCCAACTCAAAATCTTGCAAATAGTAATAATGGTTTTGATTGACTTCAACAAATGGATAGGAGACTTCCAGCCTCTGATATGGCACCCCCTCTTGCATCGTAATCATCTGCAATGCCTCATTTAGGTTTTTGGCAAAATACAGATTTAGTGAAGGAATAAAAGCAAAAACCTCCTCCCCTCCACTAGGCAAAATCACTTTGGCATTGGGTCGCTCAAGTGCAATTTGCAACAATAGTGGATAAATATTGTCTTGATGTTTCAAGCTCCCATCAAGCCCAAGCTCACCAAAAGCAAACCACTCTTCTTGCAACGATTGTTTGTGCAATGCCCCCAAAAGTGCGATAGGCAAATCAAAATGCGTCCCGCTCTTTGGCAAATCTGACGGGGAGAGATTGAGGGTGAATTTCATCGGTGGGAGCTTGATGTCAAAATGAGACAAGGCAGACTGGACGCGATGCTTTGCCTCTTGGATTGAATGGCTCACAAGTCCTGTGATATTGAAGCTAGGTAGCCCTCTTGCAAAGCCACCCTCCACTTCAACAATCTTTGCACCATTCTCATAAAATGTGGCACAAAAAATTGTGTTAATCATTTCTTTTGACGCTCTTTTTGGATGCGTCTAAGCTCTTTTTCGAACTTTTTACGCTTGAGGATAGAGAGGCGATCAACAAACAAAATGCCCTCCAAATGATCCATTTCGTGCTGAATCGCAACAGCCAAATAACCCTTTGCCTCTAGTGTCTGCTGCTTCCCGTAGCGATCTTGATAAACAATCTTGATATGCTCAAAACGCAAGACATCTTCATAAAAATCAGGAACAGACAAACACCCCTCTGTGAAATAAATCTCTCCACTCTTTTCTACAATGCGAGGGTTGATGATCTCAAACAAATCCTCTTTGTATTGCTTCTGATCTTCGCGTGGAATATTGACAAGTAAGATTCTTTTTGAGACCCCCACCTGTATCCCAGCAAGACCCACTCCATTATTAGTTATCATTGTCTCATACATATCATCCAAAAGTTGATGCAGACTTGAATCAAACACATCCACTTCTTGGGATATTGTCTTGAGCATAGGATCTGGATAATGCAAAATAGGCAAAATCACATTCTTTCCTCAGCTTTATAATCCCTCTCTTCACAAAACGCCTCATCTAGCAAACGATTGGCATTTGCAATACACTCTTGCACTCCACAAACATTGGTAGATGTGAAAACCCCTGCACACATTTTGAGCTTGACTTCATCGCCATTGAGAAAAATACTGCTCTCCTTAGCAGAATCCAAAATCTCCTGCATTTTTTTCACCACTTCTGCACTCTCAATATACTTGACAAACACCACAAAACGCCCATTTCCATAATAGCAAATCGGCTCTTTTCCTTTTAGGTATTTCAAAAACAACTTCGCTGCAGAGCGGATAGCAATCTTCACAAATTCTTTGCTTTTCAAATCAAGCAAAAAATGCTTAGAGAAACCAAATGCCACAAAAGTCGAGCTTTTGGAGATTTGATCCAACAACTCTTTTTCACGCATACACAAAGAAACAAAATATCGTTTGTTATAAACTCCGTATTGCGTATCATACAAAGTGTTTTCATTTACAGCTTGAATATTCTTGGCTATTCTTTCAAACACCTCACGCATTTGCATCAACTGGTCTTGAGTGTTTTTCTGCACATTTTCCAAATCTTGCACAAAAAGCTGGACAGCATTTTGAAAAGTTGATGGATTCTCAATCGCTAGAATTGCATCGGAACGCTTTTGCACGATCTGTTGAGCAAGGATTAGATTCTGATAAATGTCTTTGGTGATTTCCAAAATGCTTTTCATATTTTTGAATCCATCACGCACACTGATCTCAAACTCAAGCAGTCGCGTTTCGCTTTCGTGTGTCAAACTTGCGATCTTTTGGATGAACTCTTTGTATTCTGGATCATCTGTATCGTTTGCCAATTTGTCAAAATAAGCCTCAAAATTTTGAGGGAACAAAGGAATGTCTTGTTTTTCCAATTCGGAAATTACATTTTTTGCAATCTCATTTGTCTTGTGTGCAATTTTTTCATTTTTTTGCCTTGTGTCTTCCTCAATCTCTCCCAAAAAATTTTTATCAGCTTGCGACATCATTCACCTCACTATTGCAATCTATCCACCCACAAATTATGTCAGTTGAGTCTATTGTACTCCAAAACCATATCAATAAGCCCATATTCTTTTGACTCTTGTGCGCTCATAAAAAAATCTCTCTCTGTATCTTGCTGAATCTTTTCCAACTTTTGTCCTGTATTTTTTGCCAAAATCTTGTTGAGCGAAGTTTTGAGTCTCAAAATCTCTTGAGCTTGGATTTGAATGTCTGTTGCCTGACCCCTTGCCCCACCCAAAGGCTGATGAATCATAATGCGACTATTGGGCAAAGAATAGCGTTTGCCTTTGGTTCCACAGCTCAACAAAAATGCCCCCATTGATGCGGCTTGTCCGATACAAATCGTGCAAATATCAGGACGCACATAATTCATCGTATCATAAATGCTCAACCCACTTGTGATCACGCCGCCCGGTGAGTTGATATACAGATAAATATCTTTTTGTGGATCTTCTGCTTCCAAAAACAGCAGTTGAGCCACGATTGAGGAAGCTAGTTCATCGCAAATCTCTCCACTCAATAGCACAATGCGATCTTTCAAAAGGCGTGAATAGATATCATAGCTTCTCTCACCCCTCCCAGTTTTTTCAATTACATAAGGTATGTAATTCATTATTTTTCCTTTGTTGCCTTGGCTTTTTGTGTGGTCGAGGTGCTGCTTTTGGTTTTTGGTTTTTTCTCTGTGCTTTTTGCAGGTTGAGATTCTGCTGTTTCTTGTGAAACACTTAGAGCATATTTCTCATCAAGCAACATCACCAAAAAGCGATCTTGCAACATTGCCATTTTAACCGCTGGCAACAAATTGTTTTTTTGGTAAAACTCAAGAATCTGCTTAGGATTTTGCCCAGACATCATCGCCTCATAATAAATAGTTTGCATCACTTCATTATCCTGTATCTGCAAACCAAACTCTCTTGTCGCCAAATCAACAATGAAAGTCATTTTGACGCTTTTTTGAGCCTCTTCTTCAAACTCTTTGCGTTTTGATTCGATAGCTTTGCTGTCTTTTTGGAATGCCTCAAGCTCTTCTTGAGAAAGTGTGCGTGCATAGTTATTGAGCAAAATATTCATTTCTTGTTCAACAATCAAATCAGGCAAATCAAAATGGATTGTTTCCAAAATTTTCTCTACTAGTTTTGGCTTCAATTCTTGATTATAGGCTTGTTGTTTTGCTTCATTGATAAGTTGTTGCTTGATTTCTTCTTTCAATTTTGACAATGTGGCGTCTTCTTGTTGTAATAGTTTTTGTGCCAATGCGTCATCAAGCACCACAGCGTCTTTGGTTTTGATTGCATTGAGTTTAACTTTGAAAACAGCAGGTTTGTCTGCCAAATCCTTTGCTGGATATTCTTTGGGGAAAGTGACCTCGATGTCTTTTTCCTCGCCTTTTTTCATCCCTATGAGTTGATCTTCAAACCCTGCGATAAACTGCCCACTTCCAATCAACAAATCAAAGCCCTCAGCTTTGCCTCCATCAAAAGCTTTGCCATCCACAAACCCCTCAAAATCAATATTTGCAGTGTGATCCTTTGCAAGTTTGACTGATGATTTGGCTTCCACAAGTGGTGCATTATGCTTTGCGATTTCATCAAGTCTCTCATCAATCTCTTTCAAGCTTGGTGCTTTGATTTTCACGCTAGGAACGCAAGATTTGAGTTTGGACAAATCAATCTTGGGAGCAATGCTCATTTTGAACTCAACATTAATGTCTTGATTTACTTTTTCAAACTTCGTAATAGAGGGATTACCCAAAATTTTATCCTCATTGACCTCCAATTCCTTAAGCACATCTTGAAAACTCGCACGCACAACTTCTTGCTCCACATCTTGCTGGATCTGTGCCCCAAAACGCTGCTTCACCATACTAAGTGGCACTTTGCCCTTCCTAAAGCCACTGACACTCACAAGCTTTGTGTATTTCTTGCAAATCTCCTCATATTTCTTATCAACCACTTGTGATGGTATCACACCTGACGCAATAGCATTTGCCTCGTTGATTCTTTCTACTTTCAGACTCATATTCTTCCTTCATTACAAAATTTCAAGTTACAATTTCGTGAAATTCTAACAAAATTATTTTCATTTTTAAAAGCCTAAGCTTTTTATTGCAAGAAAGCGAAGCATAATTTTAGCCAAGGATGACTGATGCCCTTTTCTATATTAAAAGACAAATTAAAGCATTCTCGCCCAAACCTCTCCCCATCATTTGGCATTTTGACCTCCGTAGAACCAACCACTTTGATCGCTGAAGGACTTAATCCCTGTATTGGTGATATTGTCAGAATCGAAGCCAAACAAACTAGCACACTAGGTATCGTTGGCACGATTACAGAAAATCATTTCTCTATCACTCCTTTTTCTTTTGTCGAAGGGCATCGCAATGGTGACAAAGTTTATTTGCAAAAAACAGGTTTGCAAATCCCCGTAGGAGAGGAGCTCTTGGGACGCGTCATCAATCCATTGGGTGAAGCAATCGATGGCAAAGGGGAATTGGGCTGTATTGACCACACCCCTATTATGAAACCACCCCTAAGTGCAATGCAAAGGGGAATCATTGATGAAGTGTTTGATGTTGGGATCAAAAGCATCAATGGACTTTTGAGCGTGGGTAAGGGGCAAAAAATCGGCATTTTTGCAGGAAGTGGTGTGGGCAAATCCACTCTTATGGGTATGATTGTGCGTGGCTCCAAAGCACCTATCAAAATCATCGCTCTGATTGGGGAACGCGGTAGAGAGGTGCCAGAATTCATTCAAAAAAACCTAAAAGGAAATCTAGACAACACCGTTTTGATTGTTGCCACAAGTGATGATTCTCCGCTGATGAGAAAATATGGTGCCTTTAGTGCAATGGCGATTGCAGAATACTTCCAAAATTTAGGGCAAGATGTTCTTTTGATTATGGATTCTCTGACGCGTTTTGCAATGGCACAAAGAGAGATCGGTTTGGCACTAGGTGAGCCCCCCACAACAAAAGGCTACCCTCCATCAACACTCACACTCCTTCCACAATTAATGGAGCGTGCGGGGAAACTTGAAGGCAAAGGAGCGATCACAGCGTTTTTTACCATTTTGGTGGAAGGCGATGATTTGAGCGATCCAATCGCTGATCAAAGTCGCAGTATTCTTGATGGACATTTTGTCTTGAGTCGAGAGATGACAGATTTTGGGATTTATCCTCCCCTCAACATCACGCAATCTGCCTCAAGAGTGATGGGGGATATTATTGACACTCCCCACAAACAAGCGGCACAAAAATTTCGCAAACTCTATTCGATTCTCAAAGAAAATGAAGTATTGATCCGTATTGGAGCTTACCAAAAGGGCAATGATGCCGAGCTTGATGAAGCAATCGACAAAAAGGAATGGCTAGAAAATTTTCTCAAACAAGATTCTGAAGAGCAAATAGATTTTGAACAAACCAAACAAAAGCTTTTGGAGATTTTTTAATTTTTAAGACAATTATTATTTTTTGTTGGGTATAAGGTCAAAGGTTTAATTTTATTTAATTTTTTAACAAAATTGTTCGTTTATGTGACAAATTAAGGAGTATGAATGCAGGCATATTTAGATAATAATGCAACGACCAAAGTTGATCCAAAGGTGATGGATTTGATGTTGCCATATTTTTGCGAAAAGTATGGCAATCCAAGCTCTTTGCACAGGCTTGGGACAGAAGTTCATCCCGCTATTTCTGAATCCCTTGACAAGCTCTATGCAGGAATTGGTGCTAGAGATGAAGACAATGTCATCATCACTTCTTGCTCCACAGAATCCAACAACTGGGTTCTCAAAGGAGTGTATTTCGATGAAATTTTGGGCAAACACAAAAATCATATCATCACCACAGAGGTTGAGCATCCTGCAGTGCGTAGCACTTGTGCGTTTTTGGAAACCCTTGGGGTTGAAGTGACATATTTGTCCATCAATGAAGATGCAAGAATTACCGCACAACAAGTCAAAGAAGCTATCACAGATAGGACTGCCCTAGTGAGCGTGATGTGGGCAAACAATGAGACAGGGATCATTTTTCCGATTCAAGAAATTGGTGAGATTTGCAAAGAAAAAGGAGTTTTATTCCACACTGACGCCGTTCAAGCGATTGGGAAAATCCCTGTTGATGTGATCAAAGCAAATGTAGATTTTCTTTCTTTTTCTGCCCACAAATTTCACGGACCAAAAGGCATTGGTGGGCTATACATTCGCAATGGCGTCAAGCTCACCCCTCTTTTTCACGGAGGGGAGCATATGGGTGGGCATAGAAGTGGCACTTTGAATGTCCCATATATTGTTGGAATGGGCGAAGCTATGAAACTTGCCGTAGATGGACTTGAATATGAAAATACGATTGTGAGAGCTTTGCGAGATCGTCTTGAAGATGCGATTTTGCAAAATGATGAGATTTTGGTTGTGGGCAAAAAAGAGCTCAAAGTGCCAAATACGATTCTTACAAGTATCAGAGGAATTGAGGGTGAGGCAATGCTATGGGATCTCAACAAAGCAGGGATTTCAGCCTCAACGGGCAGTGCGTGTGCCAGTGAAGATTTGGAGGCAAATCCCGTGATGTCTGCAATCGGAGCAGACAAAGAACTAGCACACACTGCGATTAGGTTTTCTCTCTCTCGTTTCAACACTCAAGAAGAGATTGATTACACAATCAAAGTCTTCAATCAATCAATCAAACGCTTGAGAGAGATTTCTAGCACATATTAATCAAATTATCATAAAGGATTCAAAATGGGTAAAAGTGAATTGGTTGGCGGAGCATTGTGGGATGCTTATAGCAACAAAGTAGCACAAAGAATGGACAATCCAACTTACCTTGGCGTGATTACACAAGAAGAAGCGGATGCAAAAAACGCAAAACTCATCATCGCAGACTATGGTGCAGAATCTTGTGGAGATGCAGTGCGTCTGTATTGGTTGGTCGATCAAAACGATGTCATCATCGAGGGAAAATTCAAAAGTTTTGGATGTGGCACAGCGATTGCAAGTAGCGATATGATGGTGGAGCTTTGCGTGGGCAAAACCGTGCAAGAAGCAGTAAAAATCACCAATCTTGATGTCGAAAAAGCACTGAGAGATGATCCTGACACACCTGCCGTGCCGGGTCAAAAAATGCACTGCTCTGTAATGGCTTATGATGTCATCAAAAAGGCAGCCTCTATCTATCTTGGCAAAGATATGGAAGATTTTGAAAGTGAGATTATTGTTTGTGAATGTGCAAGAGTTAGCCTAAGCACAATCAAAGAGGTGATTCGCCTCAATGACCTCAAAAGTGTGGAAGAAATCACAAACTACACAAAAGCAGGTGCATTTTGCAAAAGCTGTGTCAAAGCCGGAGGACACGAAGCCAAAGAATACTATCTTGTAGATATTTTGCGTGATACGCGTCTTGAAATGGAAACAGAAAATCTCAAAGAAAATGCAGAAAAAGTAGAGATTGGAGATCTAAGTTTTGAAGAAATGACAATCGTGCAAAAAAGCAAGGCGATTGACAAAATGATTGATTTGCACATTCGTCCGATGCTCTTAATGGATGGCGGAGATTTGGAAATCATCGATGTCCAAAATGCTCAAGATGGCTTGACAGATGTTTTTATCCGCTACAAAGGTGCGTGTCACGGCTGTGCTTCAGCAAGCACGGGGACACTTTATGCGATCGAACACACCTTGCACGAACACCTTAGCCCCCAAATCCGTGTCTTGCCGGTTTGATCTTATCTGATATTTGCCTTGAGTGTTGATAAGATCCTATCGACACTCTTGCCACCACCATACAAATCAAGTGGGGCAACTTGTAGCCCTAGCATCCGTTGATATGCTTGTGGCAAAGTTTCATTGCCAAGCAAAATACTCGCTTGTTTCTGCACCAACTCCATCCACTCGCTACAATCTCGCAAAACTAGGCAAGGCTTCCCTGCAAAAAAAGCTTCTTTTTGCAATCCCCCACTATCTGTGATCACAGCTTTGGCATTCTGCAACAACCACAACATCTCAAAATACCCTTGAGGAGGAAGCATTACGCAATTAGTAGGGATTGTCAAATCAAAGGTTTGAATCTTGTGCAATGTTCTTGGATGTAATGGCAAAACAATCTGCTCTTGCAATTCCCCCAATCCTTGAAGCAAAAACTCTAGTCTCTGCCTATCATCAACATTGCTCTGACGATGCATAGTGCATACGACAAAATCCCCACTTGTTTCCAATCCATCCGGACAAATGGCTGATTTGCTATAGAATCTAAAAGCATCCTCCATCACATCGCCACCCCAATACGCACATCCTTTGCCCCTATCCCCCCAAAATCCCTCCAACTTCAAGTTATTCAGAGCAATCTCTGTAGGTGCAAACAAAAAATCAGCAATGCGATCTGTAAGAACGCGATTGATTTCTTCAGGCATTTGCATATCATAGCTTCTAAGCCCTGCCTCTATATGCACCAGTAGCTTTTTACGCTCTTTGGCATACAGAGCACCAGCCAAAGTAGAAGTCGTATCTCCATAAACCAACACAGCATCAAAATCACAATCTGCCAATTCTTTTTTGAGTGCCTCAAGCATAGCCCCCAAACTAACGCTTTTGAGGTGATAATGGGGTGGATTGATTTGCAAGGTTTCAAAAAACACAGAGCTCATCATATCATCGCAATGCTGTCCTGTATGCACCAAAATCTCCTCAATGCCATAATGTTGAAACTGCTTTTGCATCACAGAGTGCTTGATAAATTGTGGGCGTGCCCCAACGATATTTAAAAGACGCATAAAACCTCCAAAAAAATAGAGTAAAATTTTAGCAATCATTACTTGAAAAATTACAAAAGTTGGAATATCAAATGAGAACGATACTTTTAGCCATCACTATTTTTGGTAGCCTATTGTCAAAGCCGATTGTTTCTGTGACAATCCCCCCACAAGCGTATTTTGTATATCAAATTGCCCAAGATAGTGTCCAAATCAACACACTCATTCCTCAAGGCAATGATCCCCATACTTTTGAATTCAAACCCCAAAATCTCACCAAACTCAATCAAAGCGATCTTTATCTGACCATTGGTTTAGAATTTGAAAAGATTTGGATTCCCAAAATCCACGATAACTTCCCCAACCTCTCCATTGTATCCATCACAAAAGGCATACACTTCATCACACACGAAGAAACACGCCATCATCACAAAAACGAAGACAACGATGAAGAGCAAGATCCTCACATTTGGTTAAGCCCAATCATTGCCAAAACTTTGGCACAAAATATTGCAGACATTTTGATTGAGAAATATCCACAAAACAAAGACCTCTACACAGCCAATCTCCAAAGATTTCTCAAAAAAATCAACACTCTGCACCAAAACATCACGCAAAAACTATCCTCTATCCCCTCACGCTATTTCATCGTCTATCATCCATCGTGGAGTTATTTTGCTCAAGCCTACCATCTACATCAAATCCCTATCGAACTACAAGGCAAAGAGCCAAAACCCAGACAGCTCAACCAACTCATCCAAATCGCCAAACAACACAATGTCCGCACAATCTTTGTGCAAAATGGATTTTCAACCCGATCTGCACAAACAATCGCAAAATCCTGTGGTGCCAAAGTCTTTGTCACAGATCCCCTAGCCTATGATTGGGAAGCTGAATTACTCAAGATTGCCGATGAACTCGCAGGGCAATAATGGCACAACTGATGAATCCACTCATTCAAATCAAAGATTTGGATTTTTGTTATGGGACACAAAGCATCCTAAATCACATCAATCTCACTTACCATTCCTCTCAATTTCTTGGGATCATTGGGCAAAATGGTGGAGGCAAATCCACGCTCATCAAACTCATTCTCAACCTAATCCCTCGACCAAAAAACATCACCCTTGCATTGAGTCTTGATGCTATAGGCTATGTGCCACAGCATTCCAACCACAACCCACATTTCCCCGTTCGCGTCAATGAGATTGTCCAAATGGGTAGAGTGGCACCCATAGGACTTTATCGCAAGGCTGACAAAAACAAGACTTATGAGACAATGGAAAGACTGAATATTTTGGATCTAAAAGATAGAAAAATGTCTGATTTGAGCGGAGGGCAAAAGCAAAAGGTTTTGTTGGCTAGAGCCTTGTGCTCTGATCCCAAACTTCTGATTCTTGATGAGCCCACAGCAAGTATTGATTCTTTTTCAACCAATGAAATTTTTGCTTTGTTGCAAACCTTGCATTCCCAAGGCGTTGGGATCATTATCGTTTGTCACGATTTATCGCTCCTCTTGCACCATTGCACACATATTGCCTATCTACAACACTCTCTTACGCTATATCAAATCCCCGAAAATCAAGACACTCTGATTGCTGATTTTGGATGCAAACATCATATTATGGGGCAATGCGATGCTCGATGAAATCTTGAGTTTGATTCAAATGCCTTTCATTCAAAATGCCCTTTTGGGGATTTTGCCTATTAGCCTTTTGTGTGGGATTGTGGGTTGTCTTATCAGCATCAATCGACTTTCTTATGTGGCAGGGGCACTGACACACGGAGCCTATGGGGGAGTGGGGCTGGGTGTCTATTTTGGTCTCCCAATACTGCTGAGTGCTAGTTTTTTTAGCCTTGTTCTTGCTCTTGTGATGGCTTATCTCATCTCTAGATACCGCACGCACAGCGATAATTTCATTGGTGCGATTTGGGCTTTTGGTATGGCTATTGGAATCATTTTGATTGAACTCTCTGATGGATACAAAGCCGATATGATGGGGTATCTTTTTGGCAATATTCTCCTAATCACCACTCAAAATCTATACATTATGGCAATCCTTGCATTGGTGTTTTCTCTTTTGCTTTTTTTCTTTTTCCCACAATTCCAAGCCTTGAGTTATGATGAGGATTTTGCCAAAACCCGCGGTATCGCCTCGCAAAAATTTTTCTTCACAATGATGATAATGATTGCATTTTGTATCACAGCTAGTATGCAGGCTGTGGGTTTGATTTTGGTCATCGCACTTTTGAGCATTCCCCCATTTATTGCCCAAAACCTAAGCCAAACGCTCAAAGGAATGATGATACTCTCGGTGATTTTTAATTGCCTGTTTTGCTTTGTGGGATTAATCTTTAGTTTTTATTTCAATCTCTCTAGTGGAGCAAGTATTATTCTGACAAGTGTGGCAGGGTTTGTGCTGTATTTGGGAATCACCAAGCTTACAAAATTGCGTTGTGATTCTTAGAGACTAGGATCTAGCGATCACCCCAAACTCTGCAAAAGATTGATGATCTGGGTTTGATTGGCTTGATTGTTTAATTGCCGATGTGCCTTATGGGAAGCACATCGATAGGCATACACCTCATCAGGTCGCAACTTATTCAAAAGATGTGCTACAGATTTGACATCAAACCCATCGCTCACCCTCCCAACTCCATAAACATCAATCAATGGTACAAGATCTGTATTGGGCGTTGAAACAACCATCAAAGATGAGCCAATGTATTCAAAGAATTTATTGGGGATTGTTGCAAGGAGATTGTAGGTTTTGGGTGGCATAAAATACAAACCAATATCAAATTGGGCTCCAAAAGGAATGATCTCATCAAAAGATACAGGGGAATGCAAAAAGATTTTTTGCCCATTTCTCTGTCTCTTTTCTATCATTCCTTCGATTTTTTTGCGATATTGTGCCTCTCCTCCCACCAAAACCAAATGAAGCTCCAAATCTTGATGAAGCCTTTCGCTCAATCCGACAAGCTCCTCGATACTGCGATTATCAGAAAGCGATCCGTGATACAAAATCTTAAGTGGCAAGTGCGTTTGCTTGGGCTCTGGCAAATCATAAAAATAAGGGAGAGAAAGATACAGAATGGGGTTGATTCCATATTCTTGTCGATAGCGTTCTACAAAACTAGGAGATACGCTCAAAACAGCATCGCATTGTGGCAAATATTTTTTGCAAAGCTCATCATTAAAGCGTTTAAAAAGTATATTCCATCTCAAACTAGAAGTAAGCCACAAAGGGAAATACTCCTGTGCATCAAAAATCACTTTTGCTTGTTTTTTATACCGCAAAGCAATAGGCAACAATGGCAAATCAAAACAAATCACAAAATCAAAAGTTTCTGTTTGCAAAAAAGGGACAATTTCTAGTCGATTTTCTGTCCAGATGAGCCTATCCCACTTCCTCAAGAAAACATCCACATACAAACCGCACTCTTGCCAAAAATTACGCTTCACATAGGCAGAAAAAGAATAGGTTTTAACACCAGAGATCGCACCTGTGCCAATCCCCATCGCACTCACTTCGTATGTTCTGATCAGATTATCAATCATACGCCTAGGGCGTGGATTGACTGCAGGATTTGAAGCACTAAGTATCAGGACTCTTTGCATAGGCTTTGCAACATATTTAGAAAATGGCTCACCCCCATTTTGTTTCTTTTCTCATTATAACGCTCAAGACCTGCCATATTCTCGGCAATCAAGGCATCTTTTTGGGCTTTGGAGAGACTAAGCAAATGGAGTGCTTTTTGATAATAATCCTCCTCATCGACAGCCATTGTGATCCACTCTTTTTGAACCATTTGAGGATTCTTCACTAGCACCAAAGACAACTTGCCCTTCGCCACATATTCAATCCGACTTTCCCCCTGCTCCATCGGAAAGCTATCAAGCCAAAAATCGATAATATGCCCATAAACCCCACTATCCACATATCCACAAAAATAGAATCTTTCTCGCCATTGAGCGTATTCTGCACCCAAAATAGACTTCAGTTTGTCCTCAATTTCAGCAATATTGCCACTTCCACAAGCCAAATAAATGCTTTGGGGGAAATGACGCATAATCCTCACAAGCATTTGCAAATAGGGCAAACTATTGATTTTCACCAAACGCCCGATCGTGCCCAATATCAAAGCCTCTTTTGGGAATCTTGCACGATGTGAGGCGATCAATTTGTCTGAAACCAAAGGATTGTAAAATCTCCTATCCATTGCCACAGGTATGCCTACAAAAGCATTGCCCTCGCGATTGATCAAAGCCTCATTGCCACAAATATGCGTGATTTTGCAATCTAGGCTTGGAATATCATAGACGAAATTGCCGTGCGACCAAAAAATCCTATAAGGGGCACAACGCGTAGAAAGCACAAAATCACTGATGCCATAGCCATTGTTTGGGCTGATGAGATAAGTCACTTGATCTTGCTTGATTCTTTGAGCCAATGCCAAAGCCTTTTGCAAATGTGAATTATAAAATCCATCTTGATTGTAGGTAGAAGTCACATCAACAATCTCAATCCCCAATCCTTCATAGTCACTGATCGCAGTGCTTGTGTTTTCACTTTTTTCCAGCAAATTCATAGGATAGATTTTGATCACATAGCGTTGTTTGAACTCTTCATCTTGCAGAATCTGCTTCATAAAACTATACTCAACCTTAAAAGGGGAGTTTTCTACCAATCGATCACGCAACACACCAATCACAATCTTGTCAGTTTGTGGCATTGCGTCATAAGCAAGTGCATGTTTCTGTGCAAAATCCTCATAAACACGACACGCCACAAGATCGATTTCTTGCAAAAACTCCTTCCATTGTTTTTGGCTCTCATAGCTATTGCCACACATGTGGTAGATAAAAAATTGCAAATACATACAATGATCCAAACTCTCCAAAGAGTCATCTTGCAAATGCAGATCAAACAATTCTTTCCAATATACATAAAGCTCAAGCCAAGAGCGGTGGTTGAAAAAACTTGAGACATTCCAGAAGCAATGCAGCTGCCAATTCAAAATCGAACGCCGACGCATCATAGGCAATTGCATATAATGATCTTTGTGTAGAATCTCTTTGATAGATTCCAAAAAAAACTCCATAGAAATCCCAAGTTTTGGAAAAAATTGACGGATAAACTCTGCTGTCTGCCCTGCCGAAGAGAGGTGCATCTGTAGGTGGCACACGCCTTGTATGTATTTTTTGATTGCCATTTGAGCTTCACCCTGCAACATCAAACACAGCACTTCAAGCTCTAGAAGCATTAGATTTTCATATTCGCCGATGTTTTGCCCCAAAAAATATTGTTGTGCTGTTTGAATATAATTTGTGAGTCTCTCATCAGCCACAAAGCCATCACTTGGCACAATCGGAGCATAAAACACATAAAGCAACAGATAAGTATTGTGGGCTAGTTCCCCTTTTTGCAACACCAAATCCAACACCTTACACGCAAGGTTTTGTGCCACCTCAACACCAAGTGCCCTATCCTCTACAAACCAAGCCTCAATCTCTTGAGCCTCTATTGTCTGCAAACCACTCACAAACGCATCTAGTTGCGATTTGGTTTCTAGTGTCAAAATAGTGTGTAAATATTCCCGCATTTTACTCATTGATCACCTTTCTTGCTGTGCAATCAGCCACAAAAATCTCGATTTGACATCATAACTCAAATCAAGTTCTGCACTCAAATATCCACTATTTTTGATGACTTGAGTGATAGTCCCCACAAACGCTCCTTTGAAAAATATCCCATCTTTTCCACTTGTCAAGACTTTATCGCCGACTTTGATTAGACTCCCCATAGGGATGAAATCCACCCAAGCTTTTTGATTGCCATTTGCTTTGACAATCCCCTGAATCCCCTCATCGCCAATCATCACACCATAGCTACATTGGGGATCGCCGTTCAAAAAGCCTATGATTCTGTCATTTTCGTCTTTTTTGGCGATACCCACCACCTGATTGTCTGCAATGAGCCCATAAAACTTTGCATTGCCCAAAGGACTAGCCTCAATCCAAACACGCTTAAAATTGCCAAGCTCGACATAAGAATCAATGCGTGCAGGGAAAATTGAAGCAAAATTGGGCTTGAGCATTTTGTTGAAATTGGCATATTCCAAAATCTGTTGTTGCAATTCAAGGTTTTGGAGTCTCAAGCTCTCGCTTTCTTGCTGATATTTCACAAGCTCTCTAATCCTTGAAGCCTGATCGATATGCTCTTGATATTTTTGCTTAATCTGTGCTTGAAAATCCAAAAACTCTGCCTTGACTTGCTCCCCCATCATCAAGACTCCATCTTTCAAAAGGCGATCTATTTTGAAAAAAATAAAACACACAATCAAAAACAGAACAAAGGCGATCAGTGGCTTAATTTTCATTCTTATTCAAAAACTAATTGCTCCAAGAGATCAATCTCTTCTATAGCACGGCTTGTGCCTTTTGCCACGCACAATAGAGGCTCTTCTGCGACATACACTGGAAGTTTCACAAGATCAGAGAGATACACATCAAGACCACGGATGAGCGCCCCTCCACCTGTAAGCACCACGCCATTTTCTACAATATCTCCTGCCAAATCTGGTGGCATGGATTCCAACACAGATTTCAGTGCGTTGCCAATTTCTTTGAGTTGTGTTTTGATGGCTTCACGCACATCTTCACTTGTAAGCTCAATGGTGTTGAGCAATCCACTTACTTGATCCTTGCCTCTCACCTGCATTTTCAAGGGTTGCTCTAGAGCGATAGCCGCACCAATCTGGATTTTGATCTCCTCTCCGGTCCGCTCTCCGATAAACAAATTGTAGTTTGTGCGTACATACTCCACAATCGCCACATCCAATTTGTCTCCTGCCACACGCAAAGACTTGGCGATCACAAGTCCGCCTAGTGAAATCACTCCAATCTCTGTAGTTCCCCCGCCAATATCCACCACGAGGCTTCCTTGGGGTTCTCTCACAGGCAACCCCGCACCGATAGCAGCTGCCATAGGCTCTTCAATCAAAAACACCTCTCTTGCCCCTGCACTCATTGCTGATTCTCTCACAGCCTTTCTCTCCACCCCTGTCAAGCCATAAGGCACACACACCATAATCCTTGGACGCACAAGTGCTTTTCTTTTGTGTGCTTTTTCTACAAAATAGCGAATCATCTTTTCTGTCATATCAAAATCAGCAATCACGCCATCTTTCATCGGACGAATCGCATAGATGCTTCCCGGGGTTTTCCCTACCATTTCTTTTGCCGCATTGCCCACTGCTAGGAGTTTCCCTCGTGCAGTATGGCGATCATTTTGCACAGCGATGATAGATGGCTCATTGATGATGATCCCTTGCCCTCTGACAGACACCACCGTGTTAGCAGTCCCCAAATCAATAGCAATATCGTGTGAAAAGATTCCAATAAAACGATCTAAAATCATTAATTCTCCTTCTTTTTTTTCTTTAATCGATTGTCTTGTTTTTTTGTAGCTTCCAATACGCAACTCAAGTCTTCAATCGCACAAGGGACAATCTCCTCTTGCCTCAAAACATTGGCACGCCCTATCACATACGCCTTTTTTTTGGATGGCAAATCAAACATCACTTCATTCAACAAGTCTTCCAAAATGCTTCTCAAGCCCCTTGCCCCCGTCTTCCTAGCAATCGCCATTTGGGCAATCTCCTCCAACGCCCCATTGGTGAATTCCAATTTTGATCCATCAATGTCAAAGATTTTTTGATATTGCTTGATCAATGCATTCTGTGGCTTACGCAAAATCTCCACCATCGCTTCTAGTGTGATTTCCTGCAAAGTTGCCACCACAGGCAAACGCCCAATCAACTCTGGGATCAAACCATAATGCACCAAATCTTCAGATTGCACCAAATGCAAGAGATCCTCTTCAGAATGTCGCGAACTTTGCTCTTGTGAAAACCCAAGAGTTTTGCCATTCATTCGTTTTTTGATGATTTCTTCCAACCCATCAAATGCCCCACCACACAAAAAGAGAATGTTTTGGGTATTGATTTGAATAAAATCTTGATGAGGGTGCTTCCTGCCACCTTTTGGAGGGACATTGACAAGGCTCCCCTCAATGATTTTGAGCAATGCTTGTTGCACCCCTTCACCAGACACATCTCTAGTAATCGAGCGATTTTCAGAAAGCCTTGAGATTTTATCCACCTCATCGATAAAAACAATCCCTCTCTCTGCCCTCTCCACATCGCCATCAGCAGCTTGGAGCAATCTTGTCAAAATGTTTTCTACATCTTCGCCGACATAACCTGCCTCTGTCAAAGAAGTCGCATCACAAATAGCGATAGGCACACCCAGCGTTTTTGCCAAAGTCTGTGCCATTAGAGTTTTTCCACTGCCTGTTGGACCGATAAACAGCACATTGGATTTGGCAATATCCACATCAGCAAATGCCCCATCGTATTCTTGACTATAAATCCTTTTGTAATGGTTATAAACTGCGACACTCAAAATCTTTTTGGCTTCTTCTTGCCCAATCACATAGCGATCAAGCGTGGCTTTGAGTTCTTTGGGGGTGGGCAAATCCACCGCCACCTCTTCTGAAGCGTGTGCCTCTAGTATCGCCGTATCAAAAAGCCGATCAATCGCATTGAGACATACGCCACAAATACAAGCTTTTTGTTGGGAAATCTCTTCATCACTAATGATCACAGCTTCTCGTGGATATAGCTTCCCACAAAAACTGCACTGATATTCTTTATTCACTCTCTTTTCCTTTCCTGAAAGGAATCCCTCGCGTTGATTCCAAAACAAAATGACAAATTCTAGCAATATTTTCTGAAGGGTTTTTGGCAAGCTCCTCTTCTGCCAACTCTTTGATAGGGGCAACACGAGAAAATAGTTTTTTGTAAAGCATAGAAATTTCATCGATTTGCGTATGCTCAAAAAGCAATCTCAATCGATGTCGATTCAGACCACGAATCACCGCTCTATTGCCTTCTGCGATACAAAATGGAGGAATGTCTTGAGACAAAGCCGAACACCCTGCAACCATTGCTCCATCGCCAATTTTGCAAAACTGATGCACTGCTGTAATGCCCCCGATATTGACATAATCCCCAAGCTCGACATGCCCCCCCAAAGTTGCATTGTTAGCCAAAATACAATGATCCCCGATCACGCAATCATGTGCGATATGCACATACGCCATCAAAAGATTGTGGCTTCCTATCAGCGTTTTGCCCCCTCCTCCTGCTGTGCCGGGATTGAGCGTTGTGAATTCTCGTATTAAATTGTCATCTCCGATAATAAGCTCTGTTTTCTCCCCATCATATTTCAAATCTTGGGGTGGCACTCCAACGGCAGCACCTGTAAAGACTTTGTTGTTTTTGCCCAATCTCGTGTAGCCCACAATCGTCGCACGATCATACACGATACATCCATCTCCGATTTCTACATTCTCTCCGATATAGCAAAAATCTCCGATTTCTACATTCTCACCGATTTTTGCCCCATCTTTGATCACTGCCGTTTTTGCAATTTTGGCACTTTTAGGAAATCCCACATCACACCTCCGCATCTGCAACCATTGCCTTGAGCTCTGCCTCTGCGACTAGTTTGTCTTCGACATAGGCTTGGCAATCAAGTTGCCACACTGCACCTTTTTGCTTCATCACATTCACACGATAGACCAAACGATCTCCGGGCACCACAGGGGTTCTAAACTTCACACGATCGATCGTCATAAAATAGACGATTTTTTCTTCTGCTTTTTGATAATCATCGCCAAACATACTCACAAATGCCAAAATTCCCCCTGCTTGAGCCATCCCCTCTACAATCATCACGCCCGGATAAATGGGCTGTTTGGGGAAATGCCCCAAAAACACTTCTTCGTTGATTGTGATGTTTTTGTATGCCTCAAGCTTCTTATTTGGCTCCAAATTTACGACGCGATCGACAAGCAACATCGGATAGCGATGTGGAAGGATTTTTTTAATAGTATTGACATTGAACATTTTTTACCTTTTTATATGGAATGCTTTGGATAAGTGATTCTACCAAAACTAGCACTCTACTAATTCAAAAACCATTTCTTCTTGAAAAATACTTTCAATCCACACACGCGATTCACCCTCATACTCTTGCTCAACGATTATGATAGGATTGAGAGAGTGTGCTAATGTCAATCTCTGACGCAACTCAAGCTCTTGTGCATAACGCATCGGCTCTTTTTGCAAGGCTCTAAGGTTTGGATATTGTGTCTGCAACATCAGATTTAACGCCTCCAATGTAACAAACACACTATCATCACGCCTACTATACCCGATCTTGCCCCCACTATTTTCTAGAGGGATCCAAACTAGATTCCCCAATCTCACATTTTTCTTGCTTTGTGAGTGCGTAAGGATATAGCTAGGAATCACTTGAGCAAAAACCTCTACTTTTGCACTCAAGCACCGCCAAATCATTTCTTTTTGCTGACGCAATAAATATGCCCTACCCTCTTTCTCTAGCTCATCTCTGCGTGCAAACACCTCATTGCGATACTCAATGCTTCCGGGCATAATCTGTCTTGAAATGGGGCTAATGAACTCTAGCGGGAATCTCCCTTGTTTTTCCCTTTGCTTTTGCAGAGCAAACTTACAGCCACAATAATTTTGGCGATACAGATTGTCTTGTTTACTTAGTGCTGTTTGCCTTTGTGTGCCACCCCCACTCCTCACATCGATCTTGACAAAATCAAGTCCATATTTTTGGGCAATCTGATCCCCTTGTGCAAACAAAACCTCTTGAGTTTTCATCGGAGAGGAGAGTAGGGTGGTGGTGAAACGCTTTTCTCCGATTTTTTGAGCGACTTTAGCACTCTCAATCAAACGCACATCAAAGCACACATTGCACCTTGCACCTTTTTCGGGCTCATCTTCTAGCCCCCTCACATCTTGACACCACTCCCAATCATCATATTTACCCTCAATCAACTCCACGCCAAGCATTTGGCAACTACGCCTCACATCAAGCAAACGCAAATCGTGTTCGCTTCTAGGGTGGATGTTGGGGTTATAAAAAAACCCTACAAACTTTTCATCCGGATATATTTTTTGCAACTCACTCAAAAAATAATGGCTATCCACACTGCAACAAATATGCACTAACATTTTTATCCTTTATTTCCAAACTTCCAAAATGCAACCCCACAGACGACGACCACAACCGCGATAATCAGAAACAACGCCATATCCAACCAATCCATTTAGCCCTCTCTCAAATGTTTCATATGAAACTTTTTTTCTTCCTCACGCAACTGACCACACGCTGCACTGATGTCAATCCCTTTGGATTCTCTAATCGTGCATAATAGCCCCTTTTGGATTAGAAAATCTGCAAACTCTTTGACTTTTTGCTCATCTGGGCGTTCAAACTCGCTCTCTTGGTGAGGATTGAAAGAAATCAGATTGACTTTTGCACGAATGCCATTGAGGAGCTTGAGCAATTTTTTTGCACTCTGCAAATCATCATTGACCCCCTTGATCACCAAATATTCAAACATCACACGCTTGCGTAAATCCACAGGAAAAGATCTCACCGCATCAAGCACCTGCTCGATGTTGTAAGCTTTGTTCATCGGAATCAATCGGGTGCGTAATGCATCATCTACGGCGTGCAAGGAAATCGCCAACTGCACGCCCAAACCAAGCTCTCCCAACTGCTTGATTTTGGGTGCGATTCCACTTGTTGAGATGGTTTGACGCCTTGTTGAGATAGAAAGCCCCTCAAGCTCTGCAATGATTCTAATCGCCTTGGTTACATTTGCAAAATTATCTAGTGGCTCTCCCATCCCCATATAAACGAGATTGACACGCTTTTCTGGAGCAAGTCCATTATCTTTTTTGAGTTGCACCACCTGCTCGACGATTTCCCCTGCACTCAGATTACGCACAAAGCCCCCTTTGGCAGTGGAGCAAAAAGCACAGCCCACCTTGCACCCCACTTGCGAAGAAAGACAAAAGGTGTATTTTTCACCCTCAAGGACCTTGCCGTTTTCATCGAGCTTTTTGTCTCTCATCTTGATAAACACACTCTCAAAACTCAAACCATCGTGGGTGCGAAATAGATATTTTTGACTCCCATCAATGCTCACTTGCTTGGTAATCAAAGAAAGATTTTGGACTTGAAAATTTTCCAAAAGTTCCTGCTTCAATGATTTGGGGAGATTGTCCATTTTTGCAAAATCTTGCTCATAACGCACATACAACCAATGGTAGATTTGCTTTGCGCGAAAGGACGGAGAAAACATTTCCTCTAGTTCTTTGAGAGTGTAATCATAAATATTCTGTTTCATTTTGGATACTCTTTGATACTTTTTGGGTTTTGGATAAAAGGGGATTGTAGCAAAAGTTTGATTCTTATTTGCTTGATTAAATCTTTCTTATCACTCCAAATATTGTCAGAATCTCATTTATCACATTGAGTTAATTTCTTTTTGTGGTTTTGAAGGGAAGGGTAAGAAACTTCATAACATTTTTAACTCTTAATCTAGTGCGTCTTTTCGGATACATCATCTCTTGTCGTTGTGTCCTCATTGCTCTTTTGCAATCTGCATAGGGTTGATTGAAAATATTGTCAAAAAAATCTTCAAGTTTTCTCTCATAGGCTTGAATAATATCTTCTTGCAAAAAAGCCTTTTGTTTTAGCATATCAAGATAGAGTTTTGGATTGTGATGCACTTCTTGAATATATTCTATGGCTTCTTTTGTGGAGCCAAAATCTTCTATATGAATCAGGGCTTTTTTGTTGATCAGGACGCTATCTCCCCCCCCCCATTATTTTTAAATGTCGTTTTTAAGCTAGGATCACCCCAATAAATAGGGATGCTTTGTGCTGCAAATGCATCAATAATTTTTTCAGTGCAATAGCCTGCATATCTTGAGTTTTCAAAGGCAATATTAAACTTATAGGATTGAATAAAATCAAGCTTATTTTCTACATATTTTCCAATATTGTTTTGATATCTGCCACCACTTGCTACAAAATTAATTTTACTTAATGCCTCAAAAAATTCTTTTCTAATGGGATGAGCATTTCCATTACTGACTACAAAACTACAAAAATCTCTTTGGAGTAGCTTTGCTTCATCTTTTAGCAGATGTTTTTGTTCGGCTAGTTTGAAGGTTTTTTGATCCAATAAAAAAAGGGGATAACGCAAATATCTGTCCCCAAAATCCAAATAATCAAAACCCAATGCATAGTCATAAAAATTAAAATCAGGTGTGATTGCCTCTCCAGTATAAAAGATTTTGATGCAATCATATTCTAGATGCTGATTGCCAAAAACACTACAAAGCAAAAAGTCAGGTTTATCACTTTGGATGATTTTGTATTTTTTAGAAAGGAATGAAAGAAAATAATTATATTCTAATTTTTCTTCCCACCAATCCACTACATTAAGCTTGATTTCCTGCATTTTATAAACTCTCCAAACACTTTTCAATATCTATTTTTGATTCAAAAACTTAAAAAATCATAACGCTATTTTAAACCAAATAATAAAAATAAATCAAAAAATTCAAGACAACTTAAGAAATTTTGCCCGCACATAGATACAAAAGAATCTTGTTGCAAAAGCACACTCTTTGATGATTCTAGAATCTCTTAGATTCTCTTTTTGGGGTTTGTTTGGCAGAAGCACACTTTTTGGTCATTGAAACTTACTTTGCTTTTTTCTATAAGGGGTACAAGGGGGTTTATTGCGAGGCACCCCCCTTATCCCCCTTAAAATCCCCCAAACCCCTGCCCGCTTTTTTGTGTGACAACCCAACGATAGAGTGCAATATTTTTGTTTTATTGTGTTTGATGGTTTTATTGTTTTTGGTTTGAATCTTGATTCTAGATTCTTAGAATCTTTGAGAGAAGTTTTGTTTTTGATTCTTAGATTCTTTTTGCAATTTTTTAAAAACCATAAAAACACAAAAACCTCACTAAGCTATAAAGGCAATGCAAACCGCTGATCAAACCAACCTTGTAGAACCAAAAAAGATTCCAAGTCAATATAATCTTGAACGAGCCTTGCTAATGCAATGCTGGGGTTATGGGGGTTGTTAAGGGGGATAAGGGGAACGCTTGCTATAAGTTCCCCTTGCCCCCCTTAAGAGAGATCCTAGGGGATTCTAGAATTGTATAAAGGGTGGTTTGCTCAAGCCAACCCAAAGAAAGAGAATCCCAAGAGATTCTAGAATCACCAAAAGCCACCCCTTTGCCAAACCAAGAATCAAAAAGAAACCTCCAAGAGAATCTAGAATCGCTAAAGAGCGTAGCCCCACAAACCAACTTCAAAAGAAAATTCAAAATAAAGCCAAAAAACAGCTGTTATAATAATCCAACCAACACACAAAGAAAAATCCAAAGATTTTAGATAGGATTGTCAAGTTTTGAGAGAGGATCAAAAGTAGAAAATAAGGAGGATTTGATGAGTCTATTGGGATTTATTTTGTTCATCTTGTTGCTCCCATATATTATATTTGGGATCTACATCATTATCGGTATCATCAGCGGAGCTTATACAGCGGGTCAAAATTTCCTCACTTCTGTGTATGGAAAGTTGATTTTGCTCATTTTGGCATTCATCATATTCCATCGCATTGGGACTTAGAGATTTTGTATAGCCACCTTGAGCCTCCTTATCACTTCTATCCTATTGCTCACAAACTCCTGATGAGCCTTGCTTCCACAATAATTACTCACACAAAACACCCCCAAAGCGGGGAGAGCAAGTCGCCTTGCCACAGCAAGCACCGAAAAAAACTCCATATTTTCTAGCAAAATCCCCCTCTCTTTCATTGCAGACGCATAAACAGAATCTGTGCTGATATAATTGCTAGAATTCACGATGGCTTGGGGGAGATTCAAAGAGAGGATTGCTCTGATTGTTTCATATGAAACATTTTCAAGATTTTTGATTTCTTGCGGGATTGGAGTGTAGCTCTCTCCTCTCAAAAAAGAGCTATCGATTTGGGTAGCGTGAGTGCTTACAAAAAGCTCTAGCAGGGGGATCTCTTGGTCATAGCTTCCTGCACTTCCCAAAAATATCAACCCATCGATTTGTTGAGATGTGCAGAGTTTGCTCAAATGGATTGCACTTTCTACCAGCCCAACACCAATACTTTGAGCAAACTCAAACTCTTCTCCATTTCCAGCACAAACAAACATCGATTTCCTTTGATAAAAAGATACAAAAAAAAGATACAATCCAGACTAAAAAGGCTAGAATCTAGAGTGAATTATAAAGCAAAAAAAAAGTTCGGTCAGAACTTTCTGAAAGAAAGCATTTATTTGGATCAGATTGTCCAATCCATTCCCAATACACCAATACAAGTGATTGAAATTGGGGTTGGCTTGGGTGATTTAACAGAGAGGCTACTAAAATTCCACAAATTGATAGCCTATGAAGTTGATGAAGACTTGTGTTCTTTGCTTAATGATAGAGAGTTTTTTGGAAAAGACAATCTCACCCTCATCCATCGCGATGTTTTGGAGTGTAGCGATGCTGTGGGTTGGTTGCACAAAGAGCCATATTTTTTGGTTTCAAACCTTCCATACTACATCGCGACGCATATTGTGCTGAAGCTTTTGCGTGATCCGATGTGTCAAGGGTTGGTTGTGATGACACAAAAAGAAGTGGCAGAAAAATTCTGTGCAGATGTAGGAGACCGCGATTTTTGTGCATTGAGTATCATTGCCCAAAGTGTTGGAAACATCAAGATGCTATTTGAAGTTCCACCCACTGCCTTTTCACCTGCTCCAAAGGTAGATTCAGCCGTTTTTCAAGTCCAAAAAACTCAAGAATTTTGGCACATCCAAGAGTTGTGCGATTTGGAGACACTGCTCAAGTGTGCATTCCAAGCACCTCGCAAGAAATTAGCCAAAAATCTCTGCTCACTCTATCCCAAAGCAAAAATCGATGGGATTTTTCAAGACCTGATGCTTGATACAAACCTAAGACCCCATCAAGTCTCAACTTCGCTCTATCACCAAATATATGACAAATTGAAAGGATAAAAATGGAAAAAGAAAACACACCAAACAAGCCAGAAACTCGACAAGAGGGCAAAACCTATCGCAATGAACGGCACAAGCACAACGACCATCATACAGACGGAGAGAGGAAGCCCCCATATCAGCGTTGGAGTGGCAAAAACCATCACTCTCCAAACAATAGGAATCCAAAAGATCAGGACACCAGAAGTGAAAATGGGGTGAGAAAAATCGAAAACACCAATGAAAAAGGCAATCTCAATCTACATCGTGAGCTCAAAAAGAGCGTAGATGCCAACACAAGAATCCAAAAGCATTCTCTAAATCCTCACCACAAGCTCAATCTCAATTCTAAGAGTAAAGTTAGGATCACGCCACTTGGAGGGCTTGGGGAGATTGGCGGCAATATGACGATCATCGAAACAGAAAAATCAGCGATCATCATTGATGTGGGGATGAGCTTCCCTGATGAAAGTATGCACGGGGTTGATATTTTGGTCCCAGATTTTAGCTACCTACGCGCTATCAAAGACAAAATTGAAGCTGTGATTATCACACACGCACACGAGGATCATATCGGTGCTGTTCCTTATCTATACAAGCAAATGCAGTTTCCAATCTATGGCACACCTCTACCACTTGGAATGATTAGTGCCAAATTTGATGAACACGGACTCAAAAAATACCGCTCATTGTTTCGGATGATTGAGAAACGCAGACCGATTCAAATCGGGGATTTTGAAATAGAGTGGATCAATATCACGCATTCTATTATCGATGCTTCAGCACTTGCCATCAGAACAGAGGCTGGAGTGATCATCCACACAGGAGATTTCAAAATCGACCACACTCCGATTGATGGCTTGCCTACAGATTTGCATCGTTTGGCACATTATGGAGAGGAGGGAGTGATGTTGCTACTTAGTGATTCTACAAACTCTCATCGCAGTGGCACCACTCCAAGTGAGGCAATCATTGGTCCAAACTTTGACAATTTATTCAAGGACGCTCAAGGGCGTGTCATCATGAGCACATTTAGCTCCAATATCCACCGCGTCTATCAAGCGATCACTTATGGAATCAAATACAATAGAAAAGTTGCAGTGATTGGGCGTTCAATGGAAAAAAACCTAGAAATCGCAAGAGAGTTGGGCTATATCTCTATTCCTCAAGGAGTGTTTATCGAAGCACACGAAGTCGAGAAATATCCTGATACAGAAGTTTTGATCGTGACAACAGGCTCACAGGGTGAAACAATGAGCGCACTCTATCGTATGGCAACAGATGAACACCGCCATATCAAAATCAAACCCAGCGACCTTATTATCATTTCTGCCAAAGCCATACCGGGCAATGAAAGCTCAGTTTCTGCCGTGATTAATTTCTTGCAAAAATCAGGGGCAAAGGTTGCCTATCAAGATTTTGGAGAGATTCATGTCAGCGGACACGCTTCACAAGAAGAGCAAAAGCTTATGCTACGACTCATCAAACCCAAATTCTTCCTCCCAGTGCATGGAGAGTATAACCACATCGCCAAACACAAAGAAACAGCCATCAAATGCGGTGTGCTAGAAAAAAATATTTATCTTATGGAGGATGGCGATCAAATCGAAGTCAATCCAAACTACATACGCAAGGTGCGATCTGTCAAAACGGGCAAAACTTTCATCGACAATCAAGCAGATCGTGAAATTGAATACAACACGATTTTGGATCGCCAAAACCTTGCAAATGATGGGATCCTCACAATCAGTGCCAAAATCAACAAAAGAACGATGGATTTTGAAGGCGAAGTGAGAATCTCTAGCTTTGGTTTGACTTCCTCAAAAGATGAACGCTTCATAGCAAAAGAGATTGCAGAATCCCTCAAGCTAATGCTTCAAGCATTCAAAAAAGATTTGACTTCCAAAGCCCTAGAAATCGAAGCGCGAGGGTTACTCAAAAAGCTCCTTTTCAAACGCTACAAAAAATACCCAATGCTTTGCATTAATTTCTTTTTGGATTGAAAATGAAACAGATTGCACAAGAAGTTTTGCTCAATGAGGCACAGACCCTCATTGATTCAAGCCATACTTTGGATTTTGGGGAGTTTGAACGCATTGTTGAATGCATATTCAATACGCGTGGCAAACTCATTGTGATGGGTGTAGGCAAAAGTGGGCACATTGGTGCAAAAATTGCTGCCACACTAGCAAGCACGGGAACTCCTAGTTTTTTTATCCACCCCACAGAAGCTCTGCACGGGGATTTGGGGATGATCCAGCAAGAAGATTCAATCCTAGCCATTAGCTATAGTGGCGAGAGTGATGAACTCAAAGCCGTCCTCCCACACATCAAAAAAAGAGGGATCAAAATCATCACGATGAGCAAAGACAAACAAAGCTCTATCTCTCAAATGGGCGATTATTTTTTGAGTATCGCTATCAAGAGAGAGGCTTGTCCTCTCAATATCGCCCCCACAAGCTCTACAACGCTGACTTTGGCTCTTGGCGATGTGCTCTCTGCGTGTCTCATCAAAAAACGCAATTTCACGCACTTTGATTTTGCCTCATTCCATCCGGGTGGTAGCTTGGGCAAACGACTATTTGTCCAAGTCAAGGATTTGATGCAAACAACAAACCTCCCCCTCATTAGTCCGCAAACCTTGCTCCAAGACGCGATCATCACGATGAGCGAGGCACGACTAGGAAGTGCCATCATCGTAGAAAACGATCGAGTTTTGGGCATTTTGAGTGATGGCGATCTAAGAAGGGCAATGCTTAGAGAGGACTTTGAGCTAAAAAAAGAAGTGATGTTTTATGCCACCAACAACCCAAAGCTCTGCAATGATGCCAGTCTTTTGGCTTTTGATGCTCTCAAGCTAATGGAAAAACACAAAATACAATGCTTAATCATCACCGATGATATGCAAAAGATTCAAGGGGTGCTCCATTTGCACACTCTCATTACGGCAGGTATCCAATGAGAGTTGATCCGATTTTGCAACGGATTGATCAAATGACTCAAGAAATGGAAAATGCAAAGCTTGAGCTTCAGATCGCTCTAAATCTTGTAGGACTCAGTATGCAAGAATACATTATGATCAAAAGGGGTGCTCAAGATTTGCCAGAATCAGTGAGCTTATGGGCACTTGAGGAAGTCAATCAGCGTGCAGAACAACTCAAGCACCACCTTGATAGGCTCAATCGCCTCAAAAAAGAGTTATTTGTTTTTTAGATATTTTGATTCTATAGCATTCATCAAGCTCCCAATGACATCATCAAGGGCTTGAGAAAATGCCTCAATGATTTGATTGTTTTTGACTTTTACGCGTTTTTCGATCACATTGCTTTGTATGATTTGAAACTCATCGGCTCTAGAAAACTCATAAAACAAAGCCACCCACACTTCTTTGTTGTCTTTAGAAACCACTTCAAAGTTTAACAATTCTGCTTTAAGCAAATAATCATATTTCACTCCACCAAAAGGAGCCACCAAGGTTTTGACACAAGAGTGATTGAGGGTTTTGATCAGATTTTTTTTGATCAGGTTTTTGGGCAAATCCACCCATCCAAGATTGGGGAGACTTTTGACACTGCCATCTTGTTTTTTGGACAAAATCTCTGTTGTGTTATAAATTGGGGCTGATTGAATGTTTGCAATCGCAATGCTCACAGGTTTTTGACACTGCTTGTATTTGGATTGAGGTATGTCCAAATCATAGTATTCCACATAGGGCAAAGGGGTTTTGAGACTAAAGCACCCCGCCAATATCATCGATAAACCTGAAAAAATCAGAATCCTTTTCATTTTCCTGCCTCCTGCTTACTCTCGCGTTGTCCGAAAAAAGTCTCATAAGGATTTCTCTCCAAACGCTCAAGCAATGAATTTGCCTTGCCAAAGAAACGATCAACCTCGCTCAAACTCCCCTCTGCTTTCAAAATCAAAGGAGCCAAAATCGCACGCACATTGTAATCCCCTCTTTTGAGATTGCTATCAAAATGCTCGATGGCACGCATCATCACAATGCTCAAATCATCGATATTTTTACGCGTTGTTTCCAAATTGAGAGTGATTTGCTTGACTGCAGCAAGAAGCTCTTTGATGTCGCGTCCGCTCTCTTCATCAAGCATTGATTTGAAACCAGCCAACATTTCTTTGACATCTTCACTACTTTGCTCCACATTTTCAAAAATCCTCCCCATCAACCCCTGTCTGAAACACAAAACAGAGCCACTTGGCACCACTTCCCCATTGCCTTGAATCAAAGTCAAAAATGTCGAGCCTGCCAACCCTTGAGTGTCTGTGCTCAAACACGCCCCGCTTCGGATCTTGATACCTTTATCAATCCTAAACCTCAACTCAATTTTGCTCATATCATCAGGCTTGAAATCTACGCTATACACTTTGCCAATCGGTATGCCGTTGTAGCGAATCGGCGTATTCACCCCCACACCAGAAATCGCCTTTGAAGAATAAAGCACATATTTATCATATTCATCATCATCAAAGCTTGTGCCACCAATCCACAAAATAAAACCAATCATCAAAATCACAATGGCTAAAAACAAGCCACCGATATACACAAAATTCACATTTCTTTCCACATAATTCTCCGTTAATTAGAATCATTGCTCCAGATTCTTGTGCCTCTTTGGCACAAAAACAATTCCCCAACATTGCTTGAGTGCGTCATATTTTGCAAAGCACCATCAAAAACAATATGCTGTTTTTCCAACACAATAAAACGATCTAGGCAATCTTTGATCGAATCAAGATCGTGTGTCACCATTACAATAGTAATCCCTAGTATCTCCCTAAGCTTCAAAATCAAGGCATCAAATTTCTCACTACTTGCAGGATCCAATCCACTTGTTGGCTCATCCAAAAACAAAATATCAGGACTCAAAGACAAAGCCCTAGCAAGGGCAACGCGTTTTTTCATTCCACCACTCAACTCATAAGGATAGAGCGTATAGACTTTGGGAGATAGCCCCACAAGAGAGAGCCACATTTTGGAATTTTCATCAATCATTTTTTGAGGATATGAGGAATACTCTTTGAGCAAAACGCCTACATTTTCTAGCACACTCATCGAGCTAAAAAGTGCTCCAAACTGAAACAAGACTCCACAGCGTCTCAAAATCTTTTCTCTTTGCAAGATTTTTGCAAACACAACATCCTCTCCAAAAAGCAAAATCTCGCCACTGACCACAGGATTGAGACACAAAATACTTCTAAGCAGAGTGCTTTTGCCACTCCCACTCCCACCCAAAATCCCAAAAATCTCCCCCTTTTGCACCTCAAAACTAATATCATTGTGGATAATGTCTTGCTGATAGGCAGTGATTAGATTCTTGACCTCAAGCACACCACTCATACATCAAACCTTGTAAAAATCACAGAAAACAACGCATTGAGTGCAATAATCCAAAACAACGCATTGACCACACTAATCGTCGTATAGTTGCCCACAGATTGCGTATCTCCGCGAATCTCAAAACCTCGATAGCACCCGACAATCGCGATAGCAGCACCAAAAAATGGGGCTTTGATCACGCCAATCCACATGTGCATCATCCCCACATTCTCATAAAAACGCTCGACATATTGCGAAAAAGTAATGCCCGTTTGCCACATAATCACCAAGGCACTTGCAAAAAGTGAAGCAAAATCTGCCACAAAAACAAGCAAAGGCATCCCAATAATAAGAGCCAAAAAGCGAGGCAAAACGATGAATCTAAACCAATCAAAACCCATTGTTTTCATCGCATCAAGCTCTTCGGTGATTCGCATCACTCCAATCTGAGCGGTATAGCTTGAAGCACTGCGTCCAGCAATCACTAGTGCCAAAATAAATGGACCCATCTCACGCAATGCAAGTTTTGCCATCGTTTCAACACTCACAATCCCAGCCCCCATTTTTTGCAACTGCAACACTCCTTGCACACTAATAGCTGCACTGACAATGAAACAAGTGCTCAAGCCAATGGGCAATGCACGAAATGCAGAATGATTGAGATGGTATAGCAATGCCCTAAAACGCAACAAAGATGGGTGCAACAATGTCATCAGCAAACTAGACACCAGATTGCCAAAAAAATCCAAAAAATTAAGGAAGCCATCAAAAGTCGCATAGACTTTTTTGCCAATCTCTGTGACTAGATTTGATTTGGCAACCCCTGTTTGTTGCGTCAAATTTGCCTTTTGAGAAGTCGCCAATGCAAACATCTCTAGAAACTCCTCTTGAGCATTCACCACCTCATAGGGCAGTTGCATTTCTTGAAAAAACGAATCCAAATACACCACAAAAGAAAAATCCATCTTTTCAATCTTGGCACAATCAAGCAACACCTGCTCGTATTGTTCAAAGTCTTTTTGATTCAAAGGAGTGAAGGTATCATAATCACAAACACCCTCGAAGTGCAAAGTCATCACTTTGGCACAAACAGAAGTCCTCATTTATTCTACCGTCACGCTTTTTGCGAGATTTCTAGGCATATCCACATCATTACCCAAACGCACTGCAACTTCAAGTGCAAAAAGTTGCAATACA
The DNA here is from genome assembly GCF_001693335.1 of Helicobacter enhydrae. NCBI lineage: Bacteria > Pseudomonadati > Campylobacterota > Epsilonproteobacteria > Campylobacterales > Helicobacteraceae > Helicobacter > Helicobacter enhydrae. Next base: position 1,024,680 of record NZ_CP016503.1, read on the forward strand.
ACCATCATAGAAAAAAATTCCTCCATATAATGCTTACACGGATTGATATAAATCATATCATCTGCCCCCTCAAACTCCACAGCACTCACTGCACAAATCGTAGCATCTCTTGCACTCAACTCCTCTGCATTGCTTTTGATTTTCTCATACAGCAAATGTTGAGGCATCAAAGCCACTGTAAAAAGCTCAGAATCAGCTAGAGCAATAGGTCCGTGCTTCATTTCGCCACTAGGATACCCTTCTGCGTGTAGATAACTAATTTCCTTGAGTTTGAGTGCAGATTCTAAAGCTAGAGGATAAAACACATCACGACCTATGAAAAAGAATCCATGTCCGTGCAAATAACGCTTGGAGATTCTACGAATTTTGTCGTGAATCTTTGGACATACTTCTGTCTTTTTTGCACTTGAAATCATTGTTTCTATGTATTTTTGGACTTCATTATCGCTGAGCGTATGACGCAATTTCCCCAGATAGCAACTCATCATCCAAAGCACCATCACCTGCGTTGCAAAAGCCTTGGTAGAAGCAACGCCTTTTTCGATCCCAGCACGCGTGAGCAATACCTCATCACACTCACGCACAATCGAGCTATTATCGACATTGCAAATCGCCAAAGTCTTGCTACCAAACGATTTGGCAAATTTGATGGCTTCCAAAGTGTCAAGGGTTTCTCCACTTTGTGAAATTGCGACAAACAACGCATCACTTGCAATCATCGGTGAGGCATAGCGAAATTCACTTGCAATCACAACGCTTGTCTTGATTTTGGCATAACGTTCCAACAGATATTTCCCAACCATTGCGGCGTGATAGCTCGTCCCACACGCACACAAAACAATCTCTTGGACAGATTGAAAAAAGCTAGAATCAATATCATCAAGAGCGATAGATCCACCATTTGCACGCCCCATCATACATTCAAGCAAAACACTGCTTTGCTCATAAATTTCTTTTTCCATAAAATAACGGAAGCCCTCTTTTTGTGCATAGCTTTTGTCTTGATCTAGTTTTTGCAATGGCACAAGAGCCCCGAAGTTGCTCTCATCGATATACCCCACACTGCCGTCATTGAGATAACAAACCTCATCAGCATAGCCAATCAAAGGAGCATCAGAACTTGCAAAATACACGCCATTTTGCCCTCGTCCGATAATGAGAGGCGATGAGTTTTTGGCATAGAAAATACGATTGGGGGATTTTTTGGTGATTAGCAAAATCGCATAAGCCCCCCTAAGTTCAGCGATGGTGCTCTCAAATGCTTCAAATACCTCAAGCCCCTCTTTAAGCTTCTCTTCAAACAGATGGACAATCACCTCTGTGTCTGTTTGGGAGATGAAACGATGCCCCTTTTTCTCCAACTCTTCGCGGATTTGCTTGTGATTTTCGATGATTCCATTATGAATCACACTGCTAAAATCAGCGATATGAGGATGTGCATTGGCTTCTGTAGGTTTTCCGTGTGTTGCCCATCGCGTATGCCCAATCGCAACTCCAAAACCACTCGAAGTAAAATCTTTGCATTTATTCACGAGATTTTCAAGTCTTCCTACGGCTTTGAATACGCTCAACTCGCCATCTGTCAATACAGACATCCCTGCACTATCATATCCGCGATATTCCAATTCCTTCAAACCATTGAAAACAAAATCTTTTTTTTCTGCATTGCCGATATAACCTACGATTCCGCACATAGCCACACCTTCACTTGTTTTGGGATATTTTATCCAAATTATAAAAAGAATGCTCCAACATTAAAGCAATAAACAAAGATTCCATTAAGAAATTAAATTGACTTGGCACAACTCTGCAAAATGCCTATGATCATAGGCACTCAATGAGAAACGATCTCATTGCATCTTTTGCACAATGTTTCTTCATCAAGAGAGAGATATTGCCAACAACGAGGACATTTGGAAGCATTGACGCGATATAGCTCAAAACTTTTGCCACAAGCCTCAAAGCCTCCGAGTTTTTCACCATTTCCTACTTGTGCCACACTTGAAACAATCAACCATTGTGCCATCTCTGCAAAATCATATTCTCCCACCACTTCAATCTCAAGAGAATTCTTGATCTTGCCCTCTTTTTTGAGATGATCCAAAGCCACCTCAAAAGCATTTTTGATTTCTAGCAATTCTTGGAAATTTGCCTTGTTCTCACCAGCAAATCGATGACTAGGACGCTTGAGGTCAAAAACACTCTCCACCTTGCCCCCATCAGTGATCGCTCCACTTGCATATCTGATTGCCTCATCAGCCGTATAGGTCAGAATCGGTGCGATACAGGCTAACAATTCTTGTGCGATATAACTCATCACAGCAAGTTTTGCCTTGCGTCCCTCATTTTCAACACTATCACAATACAGACTATCTTTGCAAAGCTCCAAATAGATTCCACTTAGCTCATTGGTCAAAAAATTCTGCAAAACTCCAAGTCCTCTGACAAAATCAAACTCTTCAAAATCTGCCCAAATAGCATCAAAAGTTTTGCGTGCAACTTGATAAATCCACAAATCAATCTCAAAAAGTTTGGTGCCATAATCAAGGTTTTCACATTCCCCAACATTTGCAAGCAAAAAGCGTAGAGTGTTGCGAATCTTGCGATAAGTTTCTCCAACTTGAGCCAAAATCGCCTCAGAAGTTCTGATGTCATTTTGGTAATCACTACTTGCCACCCAAAGCCTCACGATCTCGCTTCCAAACTTTTTGAGCAATGCTTCTGGTGCCACCACATTGCCCAAACTTTTGCTCTGTTTTCTACCTTTTTCATCGACGCAAAACCCGTGTGTCAAGACCTTTTTGAATGGTGCTTTGTGATTAATCGCACAAGAGAGCAACAAAGAGCTTTGGAACCACCCACGATGCTGATCGCTCCCCTCCAAATACAAATCTGCCGGATAATTCCCTGCATTATATTCATCACTCTCTAGCACCGCTCTCCAAGTGCTTCCACTATCAAACCAGACATCTAAAATGTCCAAACTTTTTTCAAATTCATCAGCCCTTGCTTGATAAGTCGTTGGCAACAACTCTGCATTGCTCTTACTCCACCACGCATCACACCCCTCTTTGGCAAAAATATTCTCAATATGTCGCAACACTTCATCATCCAAAAGCACCTCTCCACTTGTTTTATGGATGAAAAATGCGATTGGCACACCCCAATCCCTTTGACGCGAAATACACCAATCTGGACGCCCTTCAATCATAGATCTTAGACGATTCTCTCCGCTTGTAGGATAAAACTTGATGTTTTGGATTTCCTCCAAAGCAACTTCCCTCAATGTTTTGCCTTCGAAATAAGGCTCATCCATCAAAATAAACCACTGCGTTGTTGCCCTAAAGATAACAGGTTTGTGTGTCCTCCAACAATGTGGATAAGAATGGCGGATTTGTTGATGTTTCAATAGCGAATCTCCCAACAGAGCTATAACATCGTTTTGGGCTTCAAAAATATTGCGTCCCAAAAATTCTTTGGGCAAAAGAGACAAGCTGATAATCAAATCATTATAACAACCCTTCTCATCAACTGGCACAAGTGTAGGAAGTCCATATTTCAACCCCACACGATAGTCCTCCTCGCCGTGTCCTGTCGCAGTATGCACGCAACCCGTGCCATCTTCTGTGCTTACATGATCTCCCAAAATAATCAAACTTTCACAACCATTCAATGGATTTGTCGCAATCAGTCCTTCCAAATCACTAGAATTTAATTCAGCAAGGATCTCTCCACTCAAAACCCCTGATTCTTCCAAAGAAGCTAGAAGCTCTTTGGCAACAAGATAGCCTTGAGCATTGAGGACATATAGAGTGTTAGGCTTCAAAGCAATGGCAACATTGGCAGGCAAAGTCCAAGGTGTCGTCGTCCAAATCACCAATGCGATTTTTGAGAGATTGAGTTTCTTTTTTGATTCAGCATTCAATTCAAAAGCAACAAATACAGAATCACTTGTTTTTTCTTCATACTCTACTTCTGCCTCTGCCAACGCACTCTCTGCTGCCCAACTCCAATAGATAGGCTTGTAGCGTTGTGCCAAAAGCTTATTTTTGGCAACCTCGCACAATGCTTTGTAAATCTCTGTTTCAAATGCAAAATCCATTGTTTTGTAAGGGCGTTTAAAATCCCCTAAAACCCCCAAAGCCTGAAACTCTTGTGATTGTATTCCTACAAACTCCTCTGCCCATTGACGACACATTTTGCGAAATTCAGGCTTAGGCAAAGTGTCTTTTTTGGCTTTTGTGATTTTTTTCTCTACCTGCTGTTCAATTGGCAAGCCGTGGCAATCCCAACCCGGTGTATAAAACGGAAGTTTGCCTTGGAAATAATTGACCTTTATGATCATATCTTTGAGGATTTTATTGACGGCGTGTCCGATATGCAAATGTCCATTTGCATAAGGGGGACCATCATGCAGTGTAAATCCTTCACACTCTTGTCTTTTTTGTTGCATCAAGGCGAAGCAATTTTCTTCTTGCCATTTTTGATAAACCAGAGGTTCATTAACGGGGAGATTGCCTCTCATTGGGAAATCTGTCTTGGGGAGTTTCATCGTATCTTTGTAATCCATCTCTACATTTCCTATCTCATAATTTGATGATTTCATTGCATCTAAGTCACAAGATTCTATCAAAACTCAAATAAAATTACTATTTATCGCTCAATGCGTCTGGATTTGTTGATTTTCTGAAATATTTTATAAACCAAAACACAAACAACAATGCTACCCACAACGATATGCGATGTTTTCACGACTTTTTGAATCGCAATAATATGCAAAAAACCAAAAAACACACAAAGCATCACAACAAAAACCAATGATGGATAAAACTTCCCTGCAAAAGAAAAGCCTCCCAAAATGACAAAACCAATCAAACAAATCAACCCAAAATAAAGATAATATTTTTGGCTCAACTCTTCAAGCATTCCTACAAAATCAAAATAAAAATCAAAATACACAAATACACTCAAGTGCAAAATCGCAAACACCAAAGCAATCAATCCCCAAAAGCGACCATTAGGCAAAATCAACCCACCCAACAAACACGCAAAACTCAACCAACCGCTCCAAAAATACAAGGGTTTCAGTGGATCTACATAATCAAAAATCCATTTTTGCTCTACCGCATAAGCCAAACCAAATACGAGCCAAAAACACAAAAAGACCCATAGATTTGTCGCGATTTTATACATCTCAATATAACTCTTTGGGATTCATTCCCTCATACAAATGTCCAACTTCATCTGCATATCCATTGAGATAGAGGGTTTTTTGTCTGCCTCTCTCTCCGATGACGCGTTCATAAGCTTGTGACCATCGTGGATGAGGTAAGTTCGGATTGACATTGGCATAAAAGCCATATTCTCTAGAATTTTGTTTCTCCCAAGTTGAGATGGGACGCTCACTGACAAGTTCGATTTTGGCGATTGATTTAATCCATTTAAATCCATATTTCCAAGGCACAACCAAGCGAATCGGTGCTCCATTTTGAGGCAGAAGTCTTTTGCCATACATTCCCACAGCCAAAATACTCAAAGGGTGGTTTGCCTCATCAAGCCTTAAGCCCTCAACATAAGGAAAATCTATAGAAGCAAAAAAAGAATTTTGAGCGGGAAATTGTTTGGGATCATAAAGAGTGGTGAATTTTACATATTTTGCTTTTTGTGTGGGTTGGACCATCGCTAACAACTCTCGCAATTCAAACCCAATCCAAGGAATAGTCATACTCCAAGCCTCAACGCATCTTAGGCGATAAACCCTCTCTTGAAGTTTGACTTTGCCTAGCAAATCTTGTAGTTCGATATGCAAAGGCTTCTTGACTTCGCCAGTGATACTCAATGTCCAAGGTTTGGGGTTAAAACTCTTTGCATTTTTCTTTGGATCGCTTTTGCCAAAGCCAAATTCATAAAAATTATTATAACTTGTCGCATCTTGTTCGCTTGTAAGCTTCATATCCACATTTTGTGGCAAATAATTAAGTGGTGGAAGCACTTCTGCTAACAATGATTCTAACAATAATGGACTCACTAGTGTCCCAACTCCAAGCTTCATAAACTTGCGTCGCTGATGAAATAAAAATTCAGGTGTCATTTTTAAGCCTTTGATTTAAATCTCACTAGATTAACCTAAAAACTACACAAAAAAGAAACTCACTCCAAAATATCTTGATGTTTTTGATAAACAATCACACCTGTTGGTGCATCAGCTTCCAAAGCAAAGCTATTCTGACTTGCCTCATTGAGTGATCCCATAAACAAATGAGACAAACAAAGACGCTTTAGAGGATATTTCAAGCCTCTTGAGCTCAGTGGCATAGTGGGCGTGAGAGAAAAAAGTGAAATTTGCTGACCAATGGAGGTGGGGATTTCAAACGGCGTAAAATAGATGCCAAAGATTCCAAAATCGCTTTTGATTTTTATGTTTTTGCAATACTGATAATAATGCTGCAATAAAAAAATATTGGCGATACTATGATCCTCGCGTTTGCCCGTAGCACCCAAAATAACAAACTCATCTCCCCCCTGTTGCAACCCATAAAAAAAAGCCTTGGACAAGTCATTGCTCTCTTGCTCTTGAATGTGAATCGTTGGATATTGATGTTTGAGTGCAGGAGGAATGCTATCTAGATCCCCCACCACCACATCTGGACTAATCTCAAGTTGATGTAAATGTCTCACTGCCCCATCACAAGCAATCAAAAAGGGAGCATTTTGCAATTCCCAAAGCAGCTCTTTGCGTTTGGGGAACTCTCCATTAGCCAAAATTACGATTTTCATCAAATGTTTGTCTCTTGATTTTTGGATTCTTGATACCAACGACGCCAATAATAAATCCCTATGAGCAAAAACACAATCATATTGAGTAATTGTGCGATGTTTTCTTGGTGGATTTGTGTGATTTGAGCCCATATAATGATAGCGATGAGATTTGCAAAAGTGACAAGCATATAACTTTGCACATAGCGTCTGACTTGCAGATAAAACGCTACAAGTTGCAACACCACGCTCAAAGCATTGAAGTAAGCAAAAGAAGCATTGATTGAATCCAAAAATATTGCATACACGACACTCAAAACCCCTATCAGCAAAATCCAAAATCCCAATGCAACAGAACTCAAATTTCTAATAATGATTTTGTGATTGAGGGTGTTTTGTGGTTTGCACCAAGCAAAAACCCCAACAATATTGATAGGTAAATAGAAAAGATTGAGCATCACATCGCCATAAAGCCTTGCCTCAAATGCAAGATAGGCATACAACACACAATAAAGTATCCCAAAAAGGAAACACACAACTTTGCCTTCACCAGCAAAAAACGCATACCAAATGCCCAAAAGTGCCACAAATAGCTCTATCCCCCAAGATCCACCCCAAACACTCAAAAATCCAACCAACACAGACACGCTTAACAAGCTAACAACAAAATAGCGAGGTAGATTCAAAAACTGATGAGACAAAAGTTTAAACATTTTGACTCTTAAATACCATCAAAAATTTCTAGTTCTACAGGGCAATGATCACTCCCAAAAACATTTGGGTGGATTTTGGCTTCTTTGATTTGCCCACCAAGAATCTGCGAACAAAGAAAATAATCAATCCGCCAACCCGTATTGTTTTCTCTTGCTTTTCCCATATAACTCCACCAAGAATACGCCCCCTCCAAACTCGGATACAAGAATCTAAAAGTATCGATAAACCCACTTTCCAACAAAAGACTCATTTTTTCGCGTTCTTCATCGGTAAAACCTGCATTTCTACGATTAGTCTTTGGATTTTTCAAATCAATTTCTTGATGTGCGACATTGAGATCTCCACAAACAATCACGGACTTTTTTGATTCCAAATTTTTCAGAAAACTTCTAAAATCCTCTTCCCACTCCATACGATATTCAAGCCTTGTAAGCTCTCTTTGAGAATTGGGGGTATAAACATTCACCAAATAAAATCCCTCATATTCTGCACAAATGATACGCCCCTCATTATCGTGATGTGAGATACCCATTCCATAGCTTACAGACAGAGGCTGTGTTTTGCTCAAAACAACGACACCAGAGTATCCCTTTTTCTGTGCACAATTCCAATATTCAAAATACCCATCAAATTGAAAATTTGCCTGATCTTGTTGCATTTTGCTCTCTTGAATGCAGAAAATATCTGCATCAATTTCTTGGAAAAAATCCATAAAACCTTTGTTCATACAAGCTCTCAAACCATTGACATTCCACGATATTAATCTCATTTAAACTCCAAATCTCATTAATGTATTATTGAATTTCATCTTGAGGGATACAACTCTCATACAAAAAACGATGAGAATGTGGCAAAGCTTCATATAGAGACAATGCCAATTTTCTAATCTCCCAAAGTGCAGATGAACTACTTCTCAATGTAAGAAAATTCTGCAAACTTCTTGCATTCACACTCCACGCCAAAGCTGTTTTGTAAGATTCAGGCATTGCATATTTTGCCAAATCATTGGAGATACCCTCAAGCAAAAGAGATTGCAAATGTTTTAAAGCCTCAATTGAAGCACGATCTACTTTTTCATTTCCACTCATTACAAGATATTTACAAGCATTTTCTTCTAGTTTTTTTTCACTTTTTAATTCTTTGAGAGTGTATCTAGATGATTTGACAGAGAGCGAAGCGTGGCGATGTCTTGCCAACTCTTGCAAACAAGCTCTAGAGATTCCCTCAATAGCAAAGTTATAATGCAAATGCTCTGCCACGCTCCCGTGTTTGTGTTTGTTCAAAATCCGATCCAAAAATCCTTGATCAACTTCCACAATTTCATCTGTAGGCGATAGATAACACCCCCCCTTATCCTGACTTTGCCAACAAGTGCGTCCAGCTTGGACACATAATGACAAGGGCGTATGATAAAGTAATTGAACTTGCATATTAAACTCCTTTAAATTTTAATCGTTGGATATGTGTGATTCCAACAGCAATCGCATCTGTAATATCCAAAGGTTTGATTTCTTGTGAAATCCCCAAAAGTTTTCTAACCATAAAAGCAACTTGAATCTTATCTGCCTTTGCTTTGCCTGTGAGGGCTTTTTTGACTTGCAAAGGAGTGTATTCATAAAAATTCCCAATCTCTTGGAGAATTTTAAGACTGATTGCTCCACGAAATTGAGCTAGTTTAATCACACTTTGAGGATTATAAGCATAGAAAATATCTTCGATTGCAACCTCATTGATACTATGTTGTTTCAAAACCAAATCAATCCCCTCAACAAACTCCAAAATCTGATATTGTAATTGCCTTTCTTTGATTTTAATCAATCCTGCTTCAACTAAACGCATTTTTTGGTTTTCAAAATTTAAAATTGCATAACCACAATTCCGACTTCCGGGATCAATTCCTAAAATATTCACATTTAAGCCCTAACTATCAAACAGCGATGAAATAACACATTTATCATAATTTTACACAAAATGTGTTTTATAATTCACATAACTTTCACATCCATTGATAGGTTAATGTGAATAATCATTTAAGGTTTTTTGTAATGGATAATATTTTAGAAAGATTTAAAGAAGAAATCACAAATTATGAATACAAAACTTATATTTCCAAAATGAAATATGACGCTGATGATTCAAAAGCCAATCACATCATTTTCAATGTGCCAAATATTTTTCTTGCAAATTGGATCAAAGCGACTTATCAAGAACGCCTTCAAAGCTTTTTTGAGCAACATATTCATCATAAATTCAAAATCGAAATCCGCGTTCAAAAAAAAATCACAAAGCTTTCAAATCAAACCCAAAAAATCCAAAAAAAAATCATCACAAAAACCTTACTCAATCCTGCCTATATTTTTGATTTATTCATCGTGGGTGATTCCAATAAACTCGCTTTTGAAGTCGCACGCATTGTCGCACAAACTCAAGCAAAACAATACAACCCAATGCTTATACACGGCAATACTGGAGTTGGCAAAACACATCTACTCAATGCGATAGGAAATGAAGCCACCAAAAATGGAAAGGTCGTGATTTATGTCACTGCAGAACAATTTTTGAATGACTATCTCACAAGAATCAACAACAACACGATGGATCGTTTCCGTGAAAAATATAGGAATTGTGATTATCTCCTCATCGATGATGTCCAATTTTTCGGAGGAAAAGAAAAAATCCAAGAAGAGTTTTTTCACACCTTCAATGAACTCCACAACAATCAAAAACAAATCGTGATGACAAGCGATAAATCTCCAGAAAAAATCAATGGATTAGAAGAGAGATTGAAAAGTCGCTTTGGATGGGGGTTTTGCACAAACATTTTCCCTCCAGAGATTGAAACAAAGATTCTCATCATACGCCAAAAATGCAATACCAATAACTACAAAATCGATGATGAAATCATTCAACTCATTGCCTCAAACACCAATGACACAAGGCAGATTGAAGGAATCTTGCTCAAACTCAATACCCAATCCCTCATACTAGGGCAAGAAATCACGACAAAAATGGCTAACAATGTCATCAAAGAAACATTTGAAAGAAGCAACGAAGACATCACGCTTGAAAAAATCATCAAAACCACAGCTCTGACTTTGAATATCAAACCATCAGACATCAAGTCAAAATCTCGCACCAAAGTCGTAGCCAACGCTAGACGCTATGTGATTTATTTGGCAAGAAGTCTGACACTCAATTCAATGCCCGTTTTAGCCAAAGAACTCAATATGAAAGATCATAGTGCAATCTCAAAAGCCTACAAAAAAATCGAAGAAGAAATCAATACCAACTTAATGACAAAAGCAACAATAGAAGAAATTAAAATGAAAATTCTAGAGGAAGATAAAAAATAAATGTGAATTAATGTGATAAAATGATCGATATTTTTCACACTAAAAAGTTAGAGTAGATAGGGCTTTGAGATATTTTTTCAACATTTCACTTACCACTACTAAGACTACTAAAATTTCAATAAATTACAGGAGGATATAATGAAGATCTCACTTTTCAAAGGCACACTTGAAATTGTTCTCAACAATTTCCAATCTTTTTTGGATAAAAAAGACCAATCCCAAATCACCTCTCATATTTTCTTACAAGCTTCAGAAAACACTCTCCTCTTAAGAGCAACTGATTATGAGCTTGGTATCCAATCCAAAATCGAAGTCAATATCTTAGAAGAAGGTATAGGAACAGTCAATGGTAAGCAATTTTTAGACATTGTCAAACAACTCAAAGACAATGAAGAAATCACACTACAAACTGATGAAAATTATTGCTTACATATCAAACAAAAAGGAACAGCTTATAAGCTTCAAATGTATAACGCTGAAGAATTCCCAAAATTCCCTCAATATAGCCAAGATAAAAAAATCGATATTTCTGCATCACAATTTATCGATTCCATCAAAAAAATCACTCCAGCAGTTAGCACAAACAATCCCAAAATCGAGCTAAATGGTGCTTTTCTTGACATCAAAGAATATTCAATCAATCTTGTTGCGACAGATACAAAGCGTCTTGCTCTTGTCAAAAACGAAACCCAATCTATCCACACTTTATCTATCATTATCCCCAAGCGTGCATTAGGAGAGATCACCAAACTTTTCTCTGATCACTTAGAAATTTTCTACAACGAAAATCAACTCATTATCCAAACAGGAAACTACACTTTTTTCACAAAGCTAACAAATGGAAAATTCCCAGATTATGAAAGAATCATTCCAAACAATTTCAATTTCAACTTTGAACTCAACAGAGCCGATGTGATTGATTCTCTCAAAGCAATTTATTCAATTTCAGACAAAGTAAAATCAGTTTTTAACAAAGGAGAGATTTTGTTTGAAGGCTTAGAAATCGAAAAAGGGGAAGCAAAAACCAAAATCAATGCTGAAATAGATCCAAGCGAAGAAGTGATTTTGAATTTCAATGCTAGAAATTTGTTGGATTTTCTATCCCAAATCCAATCACAAACCTTTACACTTCACATCAATGATGTGAAATCAGCATTTATGGTCAAAAGCGAGAGCTTTTCAACCATTATTATGCCTGTAGTTGTATAAATTGGGAGTGCAAATGTCAGAAATCAAAGATTATAGTGCAGGGAATATCAAAGTTTTAAAAGGACTTGAGGCTGTTAGAAAGCGTCCTGGAATGTATATTGGAGATACCAATATCAATGGTCTGCATCATATGGTTTATGAAGTGGTGGATAACTCCATCGATGAGGCAATGGCAGGGCATTGTAATAAAATCTCAATCCGTTTGACACATGAAGGAAGTGCGATTATTGAGGATAATGGACGAGGGATTCCTGTTGATATTCATCCTACAGAAAACATTCCTGCAGCCACTGTGGTTTTGACTGTATTGCACGCAGGTGGAAAATTTGACAAAGACACTTACAAAGTCAGTGGGGGATTGCACGGGGTAGGGGTGAGTGTGGTCAATGCTCTTTCTTCTCATTTGATTATGACAATCAAAAAAAATGGAAATATCTATCGCCAAGAATTCAAAAAAGGGATTCCCACTACAGATTTAGAAATCATTGGCTCCACAAAAGAACACGGAACAACAATCGAATTTTTCCCAGATGGGGAAGTGATGGAAGTTTTGGAATTTGATTGTGAGATTCTCATCAAACGCTTCAAAGAGATGGCTTATCTCAATCGCAATATCACGATTGATTTTGTAGATGAAAAAACCGGCAAACGCGAAAAATACCATTTTGAAGGTGGATTGACTCAGTTTGTCCAAGATGTCAATAAAAAACCTCTGATCTCTGAGATCATCAGTTTTGAAGTCAGCGAAGACGATTTGGAAGCTGAAATCGCATTGGCTTATAATGATGGCTATGATGAAAAGGTTTTGAGTTTTGTCAATAACATTAGAACGCCTGATGGTGGGACACATGAAGCAGGGTTTAGAGCAGGACTTAGTCGAGCAATCATCAACTATATCGAAGCTAATGCCAATGCAAGAGAAAAAGATGCAAAAGTCACTGGTGATGATGTGCGTGAGGGACTTGTAGCAATTATTTCTACAAAAGTGATGGAACCTCAATTTGAAGGGCAAACCAAAGGAAAATTGGGAAGCTCTTTTGTCAAACCTATCATCCAAAAACTTGCTTATGAAAAACTCACTAAATTTTTTGAAGAAAACCCTATCCAAGCCAAAGCGATTATGCAAAAAGCTCTTCTTGCTGCACGGGGAAGAGAAGCAGCCAAAAGAGCAAGAGATCTCACACGCAAAAAAGAAAATCTCTCTGTTGGCACATTACCGGGGAAACTCGCAGATTGTCAGAGCAAAGACCCAAGTGAATCAGAACTTTATCTAGTGGAGGGAGATAGTGCAGGGGGAAGTGCAAAACAAGGCAGAGATCGAGTGTATCAAGCAATTTTACCTTTGAGAGGAAAAATCCTCAATGTTGAAAAATCACGCTTAGATAAAATCCTCAAATCCGAAGAAATCAAAAATATGATTACAGCTTTTGGTTGTGGAATCGGTGAAGAGTTCAATTTGGAGCGTTTGAGATACCACAAAATCATCATAATGACAGATGCCGATGTTGATGGCTCACACATTCAAACCCTTCTAATGACATTTTTCTACCGCTATTTGCGTCCTTTGATTGAAAATGGATATATCTATATTGCCCAACCCCCTCTATATCGTTTCAAAAAAGGAAAAAAAGAGATTTATCTCAAAGACGAAAAAGCATTGAGCGAATATTTGATTGAAAATGGGATCGAAAATTTTGTCTTTGAGGGGATTGGCACACAAGAATTGCTTGAGATTCTCAAATACATTTCTGCTTATCGTAGTGTTTTAAAAGAGCTTGAGAAGCGTTATTCAATGATTGAAGTGGTGAGATTTTTGATTGAAAATCGTGATTATATTGGGCTTGATTTCCAAAATATGAGTGTAAAAATCAAAGAGTTTTTACAAGGCATTGATTGCAATATCTTGAATGAAGTGGTGGAAGAAGAAAAAATTTTGTTTTATATCCAAACAAAAACAGGACTTGTAGAGCTTAACCTTGATGATACACTTTTCACAGACCCTTATTTTGAAGAGGCTTGTTATATCTACAACAAAATCCAAGAATATGATTTGAAGTTTTTGTTGGAAAAAGATTTGTTAGATTTGCTTTTAGAAATCGAAGAGAGTGCCAAAAAGGGTGCTGATATTCAGCGTTACAAAGGTTTGGGTGAGATGAATCCAGAGCAACTTTGGGAGACGACAATGACTCCCCAAAACCGCACTCTTCTGCGTGTGAAACTTGAAGACATCGAATCTGCAGATGGTATTTTCACTCTTTTTATGGGCGATGAAGTGGAGCCAAGGAGAGCATATATCCAAGAAAATGCCAAAAATGTGAAGCATTTGGATATTTAAATATCTTTGGCTTAGATATGAAGTAAAGCTCAGGAGAATTTATGTTAGAAATTTTAAGCAATACCAATGTGATTTTTTATCTATTGGCTTATTTTATAGGGGCGATTCCATTTGGGTTATTGATTTGCAAAGTTTTTTATCACATCAATTTGAGAGAAATTGGATCAGGAAGTATCGGAGCGACCAATGTCTATCGTGCTATCAAAGAAGTAGATCCTACAAATGCCAAAAAATATTCGATTTTAACAATTTTGCTTGATTCTTTCAAAGGTTTGTTTGTCGTGGCTTTGGCGAAATTCTATGGCTTGAGTTATGAAACTCAATGGAGTATCGCAGTTTTATCAATTTTGGGGCATTGCTATAGCCCTTATCTCAATTTCACAGGTGGCAAGGGGGTTGCTACAGCGATTGGTTCGATTTTTTTACTCATACCGATAGAGGGCTTGTTGGGTTTGATAGTGTGGTTTGTCGTGGGCAAGATTTTTAAAATCTCTTCACTTTCCTCATTGCTTGGAGTTTTGAGTGGGATAGTTTTTAGTTTCATTGTGCCTTATTGTTTTGATTTGCCTCAAAACATTGATATTTTGAAACAAATCGGCTCTCATTCTCCTGTTATTATTATTGGAATTTTGATTCTTTATACCCACATTCCCAATATCATACGACTTATAAAAAAAGAGGAAAAACAAATTTTTTGATGCAAATCATCATTGAAAATCTTGAGCTTGAAGTCATTATCGGGGTTTTGCCATTTGAGAGAGAAAAACCCCAAAAAATCCTCCTAAGTGCAGAATTATTTTATTCTTATGCAGGGGTATATTTAGACTATAGGCAAGTGATAGAGTGTTTGACTGAAAATCTACAGACACAAAAGTATGAGATTTTGGAAGATGCTTTGCAAGATTTGGCTAGAAAATTACATAGGGCTTTTCCTCAATTCTACAAAATGATACTTTTGATTCAAAAGCCTGATATTTTTGCAAATTGTAGTATCGGAGTGAGAGAAGTTTTTGATTTTAAGGATTAAAAATGAGAACATTAAGCATTATTGATACTTTTGGATTCTTTTTTAGAAGTTATTACGCTTTGCCTCCATTGAAAAACTCAGAGGGTTTTCCTACAGGGCTTTTGCTTGGCTTTGCAAAATTGATCCAACGAATCCACAAAGAGGGAAGCACAGATTATTTGGTGTTTGCCCTTGAGGGTGGTGGCACGAATTATCGGAAATTGATAGATCCCAACTACAAAGCCAATCGCCCACCTGCTCCACAAGAGTTATTGATGCAACTTCCTATCGCGATTGAGTGGATTGAAAAAATGGGTTTTCAAACTATCGCATTTGAGGGATATGAAGCTGATGATGCTATTGCTTCTTTTGCAAATTGGGGAGCGAAAAACGCTCATAATGTCAAAATCATCAGCAATGACAAAGACCTCTATCAACTCATCAATGAGAGGGTTTTCCTCTATGATCCCATCAAAAAGCAAGAGATTAGAGAAATAGAATGTTTGCAAAAATGGGGAGTCAATCCTCAAGATTTCGTTGATTTCCAAAGTCTCATTGGTGATCAAAGTGATAATGTCCCAGGAGTGAAAGGAATTGGTTCAAAAACAGCACAGAAATTGATCAACGCATTCCACAATCTTGATACGATTTTTGAAAATCTTGCAGAAGTTGAAAAACTCACTTCCAAACGCATTGTCAATCTTTTGGAAGTAGGGCAAGAAAACGCCTACCACAGCAAAAAACTTGTCACTCTGACAACAGATTTGATTGATGATTTTCATCTGGTGCCTTTTCCTAGCCACAATCCTTTGGAGTGTATCGCTGATGAATTGGATAAATATGATTTTGAGCGTTTGAGTCTCAGTGTCAAGAAACAAAATCCATTTGGGGCAAAGAAAAAGCTTTCTCGCCTTATTAAACAAGAAAACATTCCACAACAATTCAGCTTCCAGTCCCATCTATTGACCAAACTCGATGCAATCTTAGAACTCTTAGAGAATCACCCTATAGATTCTGTGATCGCTTATGATTGCGAGACAGATAGTCTGAACACCCAAGAAGCCAAAATGGTGGGTTTTAGTTTTTCGCTTGATGGAAAAAATGGCTATTATGTCCCAATCGCTCATAATTATTTGGGAGTAGGGGAGCAATTGAGCCACGAAGACGCCTATATGGCAATCCAAAAAATTTTCCAATACCCACTCATCGGGCATAATCTAAAATTTGACATACTCATCACACAGCACAATTTCAATCTCATCCCTCAAAACCATATTTCTGATTCTATGATTTTGGCTTGGCTCTATGATAGTAGTAGCCATATTGGTTTGGACAAACAAATGTTTAAATGGTTTCATCACAAAATGATTAGTTTTGAGAGCATTGTGCAAAAAAATGAAAATTTTGCTTGTGTGGATATTGCTCAAGCATCAAAATACGCTTCAGAAGACGCCGTAGCCACCTATCGCCTTTTTTTCCGTTTGCAAGAGGAGATCAAAAATCAAGGATCGGAGCATTTGCTCAAACTTGCTCAAGAATTGGAGTTCCCTCTTATTTTTGTTTTGGCAGGAATGGAGAGCAATGGCATTAAGATTGATATTCCATTTTTTCAAGAACTCCAAGATGAGATTGGTGGATCTATCGCAAAATATTCTGCACAAGTCTATGAATATGCCAAAGAAGACTTCAATCTCAATTCACCCCAGCAGTTAGCACACATTTTGTTTGAAAAACTAAATTTGCAAGGAGGCAAACGCGTCAAGGGTGGATTTAGCACAGAAGAAAAAGTGTTGGAAAAGCTGATTGATGCACACCCAATCATTGCCCCGATTCTAAAATATCGAGAAGCCAACAAACTCAAAAATACCTATATCGATCCATTGTTGAAACTTGCCAACCCCAAGCACAAAGTTTTCACTTCCTTTTTGCAAACAGGAACGGCTACAGGCAGATTGAGTTCCAAATCCCCAAATCTCCAAAACATTCCCGTTCGCACAGAGTTTGGACGCCAAATCCGTCAGGGCTTCATCGCTCAAGAGGGCAACACGCTCTTAAGCGTAGATTATTCACAAATTGAGCTTAGACTTTTGGCACATTTCAGTGAAGATCCAAAACTCATACAAGCCTTCCACGACAAACAAGATATTCACACACAAACCGCACTAAAAATCTTTGGAGAGTGCGATGTGCAGAAGCGTTCTATCGCCAAAACAATCAATTTTGGGTTGCTCTATGGAATGGGTGCCAAAAAACTTGCAGAAAGTCTCAAAATCACCCAAAAAGAAGCCAAAGAATATATCCAGAATTATTTTTCAGCTTTTCCAACTATCAAAAGTTTCCTAAAAATCCAAGAAGACAATATCGCCTCTTTGGGCTATGCACAGACTTTGCTAGGACATCGACGCTATTTTGATTTTGCCAATGCCACAGAATTTGAAAAAGCCAACTTTTTACGCGAGGGTATCAATACTATTTTCCAAGGGAGTGCCGCAGACCTCATCAAACTTGCAATGCTCAAAATCAAAACATATATCGCAAATACCCCTGTGAAGATGTTGATCCAAGTCCATGATGAGCTGATTTTCGAACTGCCCGAGCAAGGGGCAATGCAATATGCTCAAGAGATTGCATCGATAATGAATGGGATTTATGTGTTAAAAGTGCCTTTGGAATGTGGGGTGAATCTAGGACAAAATTGGGCACAACTCAAATAGCCCAATTTGCATTAATTTTTGAAAAGCGATTCCAAAGCGTCAAGACCGACTTTGCGTTGCTCTGCTTGTGGTTGATTTTGTGCTTCCAAAAGATCCTGCATACCGACTTCATTGATTTGCAAATCATAGCCTGTGAGCATTGAGGCTAAGCGGATATTGACACCATTTTTGCCAATCGCTTTTGATTTTTGATCATTGGTGAGCGTAATGATAGCTTGAGGTTTTTCTGTGTCTTTGAGGATTTTAACATTTGAAATCATCGCAGGGGAGAGGGCTTTGGCGATAAAGATTTCAGGATTTTCATTGAACTCTACGCAATCGATATTTTCTCCATTGAGCTCACGACTGATCGCATTGATCCGCACGCCTTTTGTGCCAACCGTGGAGCCGATAGGATCAATTCTTGGATTGAGAGAGGAGAGGGCGATTTTGGCTCTATCTCCCGGGATCCTCGCACATTTGTGAATCGTGATTTCGCCATCTTTGATTTCTGGCACTTCAAGGTGCAATAATTGGACGACAAATTGTGGAGATGTGCGTGAAAGCTCAATCAACATTCCATTTTTTGAGAAACGGATGTTTTTCAAAAGGCTCAAAATCGTATCCCCTATCTTAAACTTCTCCCCTTTGATACGATTACGCATAGACAAAATCCCTCTCACTTCCCCAATTTCTACATAAGTATTTTCTTCATCATCGATTCGGACAACTTGCCCACTCACGATTTTGCCCACTTTGCTTTTGAGGCGTTCAAATAACTGATCTTCAATCATTTTTTGCAGTTTGAATTCTAGATTTTTAAACAAGATATTGATCGTATTGCGACTCATATCTTCCAAACTGATTTCATAATTGAGCTCATCGCCAACATTCAAATCAGGATTGATTTCTTTGGCTTTGGATAGGGGGATATGATTGCAAGATTCTTCTTCATCCTCTTTGCAAACGATGATTTTTTGAAACAACTTGAGATTACGCTCTTTCTCATCAATTTGAACGCAAAAATTTGCATTTTCACTCAAAGTTTCTTGAGCAACATTGATCATACATTCTTTGATGAGTTCTATGACAACCGAAGATTCCAAACCTTTTTCATAGGCAATAAGCTCAACAATGTCCAAAATTTTTTCCACTTGATCCGCTCCTTGATAAAATTATTTTGATTGATTTTTTGAGAGGTTTGAGATTATAGCAAATCTTATAAAATTTCATAAGGCACTCGATTTTGGCATTTTCATTGCATCATCAAATCTTGCAAATCTATTTTTGGGTTTGATTTGGGCAAAGCACAAAAGAAACCCCAAACCAAGCTTGAAAAATTAGAAAACACGCTTTTGCCCAAACCAACTTGAAAAAGAAAAACTAAGAGATTCTAGAATCACTAAAGCATATAGATTCCTCAAGTAGATTCGGCAGCTCGTTTCCAAAGCTCATTTTGCAAAATGCCATTTGCTAGTCATTTTTTGCGATTGGATTCTTTTGTTGAAATTGGCTTGAGAGGTTGTGCTATTTGGTGATTCTAGATTCTCTTAGGTTCTCTTTTTGGGGTTTGTTTTGCCAAAGCACACTTCTTGGTTTCCAAATCCCACTTTGCTTTTTTTCTATAAGGGGGACAAGGGGGTTTATTGCGAGGCACCCCCCTTATCCCCCTTAAAATCCCCCAAACCCCTGCCCGCTTTTTGTGTGTTACCCACATTAGTTTGACTTTGTTTTGATTCTTTGAGTTTTAAAGTTTGATTCTAGATTTATTGATTTGAATCTAGCTTGTGTTTTTGATTTGAATTTAAAAACCATAAAAACACAAAAATCCTCACTATTTCACACAATCACGGCAAACCGCTTCCCAAACCAACCTTGTAGAACCAAAAAAGATTCCAAGTCAATGTAATCTTGAACGAGCCTTGCTAATGCAATGCTGGGGTTATGGGGGTTGTTAAGGGGGATAAGGGGAACGCTTGCTTTAAGTTCCCCTTGTTCCCCTTAAGAGAGATCCTAGGGGATTCTAGAATTGTATAAAGGGTGCTTCGCTCAAGCCAAGATTAAAAAAGAAAGCTCCAAGCCGTGTTTGAAAAACTAGGAAATGTGCTTTTGCCAAAGCAACTCAAAGAAGGAGAATCCAAGAGATTCTAGAATTACCAAAAGGCGTAGTCCAATAAGCCAACTTCAAAAGAAAATTCAAGCCAAACCCAAACAAAGATTATGATTTTCACAAAACTTGACTTTTTTAACTTATTACTTTATAATTCCTGCTTTTATCTTTTCGTCGGGGCGTAGCGCAGTCTGGTTAGCGCACTTGGTTTGGGACCAAGGGGTCGAAGGTTCGAATCCTTTCGCCCCGACCATTTTCACTTGATTTCACTATGGTGGGTGTAGCTCAGTTGGTTAGAGCATCAGATTGTGGTCCTGAGGGTCGTGGGTTCGATCCCCATCACCCACCCCATAGATTTTTGTGCGTTCGTAGCTCAACTGGATAGAGCACCAGACTTCGGATCTGGGGGTTAGGGGTTCGACTCCCTTCGGGCGTACCAAACCCAAGCGCTCATAGCTCAGCTGGATAGAGCAACGGCCTTCTAAGCCGTAGGTCAGAGGTTCGAATCCTCTTGGGCGTACCATCTCCCCTTGAGCTTGTCATCTAGCACTCCACATCAACGATCAGTGCGTTTTATTGATTTCTCTCTGAATACAGCTTCAGAGCTTCCACGATTTGATCTTTTAGCCTTTGTGGCTCTAGCACCACGACATTTGGAATCCAATACATCACCTCTGCAACCCAATCATCAAGGTTCTCCACCTCCTTTTCTACCACCAAACTCCCATCTTTGTCCTCAAGCCATCGTGCTTCTTGTGCCAAAATGCTTTGCTTAAAAGCTTCTGAAGTTTGCGGATAAACAAACAAAGACAACAACTCTTTGGCACGACATTCTCCCAATGCCTCCCCACAGATTCTCTGACTGAGCTTGATTTTTGTGAGTTTGGCTATATCCAAATGACGCACTTGCTGATCCAAAACAGCCTCCAGCACCAATCTAGCATTGGCAATCACAATGTTTTGAACACGCACCCCGCGATATGCCTCTTGCTGATAATAGAAATCTAGTCCAACCCCTTTCTGCCTAGCTTTGAAACAAAGTACAAGATTTTCTGCCACCTCTTTTGTTAGACTCGATCCACCATCACACACGCCAATCAGCTCAAAAAAAGGCATCGCCTGTGCAGCGAAACTACCACCAATCTCACCAATCATCTCTTTGAGCATTCCCACGATGAAGTAGTCTTTGCCGTAGTTTTTCATCGTAGAGGCAAGATAAAAAGTATGCCCCTCTTTTGTCAGCTTGCAAAATCCAAGCCTCTCTTTCAAATCTCTTTGGATTGTTTTTGTGCTGACTTTGTATTCTTTGGCAAGCGCGCCGATCTTGAGCTTTTCTCCAGCACACAAACGCTCCAAAATCCTTCCCAATCGCTGATATTTCTCTTGCATTCAAGCATTCCTTGCTAAAATAATTGCTCAATTATATCGATTAAGGAGTAGACAATGAAACTTGTTATTTTGGATTCTTTGACTTTGGGAAATGTGGATTTGGAATGTTTCAAGGATTTTGGAGAACTGAGCGTTTATGCACACACGGCTCCCGATGAGGTGATTGAGCGTTGTTTGGACGCACAAATCATCATCACCTGCAAAGTAAGCTTTGATGCCCACACACTCTCATCGCTTCCCAACCTCAAACTCATCGCCCTCACATCCACCGGGACAAATATCATTGATTTGGTCAAAGCCCAAGAGCTAGGCATCGAGGTGAAAAATGTCGCAGGATACAGCACCAACGCCGTTGCCCAGCACACCCTAATGCTTGTTTTGGCATTACTTGGGAATCTCCCATTTTATGACTTTTATTGCAAAAGCTCCCAATGGTGCGAATCTTTGGTTTTCACACATATCACGGAGGGGTGTTGGGAGCTAGAAGGCAAAAAATGGGGGATTATCGGATTGGGCAATATCGGCAAACGCACCGCAACCATCGCTCAAGCATTGGGAGCAGAGGTGAGCTACCACTCCACAAGTGGCAACAATCTCTGCTCTGATTTTGTCCATCAAAGCCTAGAGGAGCTTTTGAGGAATAGCGATATTATCAGCATACACGCTCCCCTCAATCCGCAAACATACCACCTCATCGATTCTTCCAAACTCGCACTATGCAAAGACAACGCAATCATTGTCAATGTGGGGCGTGGCGGGATTATCGATGAGGAGGCATTGGCTGCCCGTATGCTCACAAGTCATATCAAATTTGGAGGCGATGTGCTAGAAAAAGAACCAATGCAAAACAACCACCCATTGCTACACCCAACCCTGACACACCGACTGATACTCACACCACACACTGCGTGGGCATATCAAGAAACACGCCAAAGACTGATGCAACGCGTCTATGAAAACATCAAGAACTTCCTCCAATCTCAATAATCATAAGTCAATCGAACGCCAAAGCTGATGGGATCTCCGCTTGTATAAGCGCGTCCCTTGCCATCCCACAAGACACTTGTGATGTAACGCGTATTTGTCAGATTCTCTGTGAAAAAATTAAGTTCATAATGTCTCAAAAAACGATAATTCAAACTTGCATTCATCAGCACAAAGGGCTTCTGTCTCAAATCCTCCTCGTGGTTAAAGTCATCAAGAAAATATCCACTTGAAAAGCGTATGAGCGAGGACAAAGTGATCTGATGATCTGCATGTGCAAAAAGCACCCAATCTGCACCCGCACTCAAGCTCAACAAAGGAGAAAAACGCGGAGTGAGCCCACGCACATCATAATGGCTTGGGGTATTGTTGATGATCAAAAACCCCTCATTTTTGCTATCTTTGCCAAATCTTGCATAGCTCACATTAGAACTCAAAAACCCTCCAAAAATCTCCCCACGATAAGAAAGCTCCACATCCATTCCCACCGCATAGACATCACCGATGTTTGCGATACTTTTGTTGTAACCCTCCCCCACATACGCCTGTGCGTGTGTCCTCAATAATCCATAAGCCGAACTATCCAAACGCAATGCAGTATCCAAAAATTTGCCACTATATCCAAACTCAAAAGTATAAATCTGCTCTTGCTGATAGGGCAGTGTGTCTGTATCGGCAAAAGGAAACTTGCTAAACCCTCCCGGTTTGGTCGTGTTGGATAACTGCGTAAAAACCTGATGATTTGAATCAATGCGATATATGAGATTGACTCTTGCATTCAAAGCATTAAACAACGCACTATCTGTATATGGTTGCATATTTGGACGCATGGGGGGCAATGGCGTATCAATCTTTGAATGGTAGATTTGATAACGCAAACCAAGATTGAACAACCAATCCCCATAGGGCAAAGACACATCACCATAGAGTGCTGCGGTGTTGATCGTTTCCATCGCCCTCCAAGTGCCATCATAATACAATGGCGGCTCACTTGGACTTCCTGTCGGGACATTGTCCATCCCATTGTCAAGAAAGAAAAACTTATAATACGCCCCAAAAATGCTTTCGATGCCATATTGATGATAATGATGGAGTTTAAGCTCCTCAATCATTTGGTAGGTATTGTAGTAATACCCGTCTTTTCCATTGTCTTGCACAAAAATCCCCGGATAAGTGTTGCCCAAAGTATCTACTTTTTGAAATGCCGTGATAGAGCTCAAAGTAGAATCTGCAAAATAATAATCAATCTTGACATTGGCATTGTGTGCATCAAAACGATTGAAAGGATTGAGATTGAAAATCTTATCTGTGACTCCCTGCTGATATTCCTCATACCCGCCTATCTGCTCACCACTGCCAAAGCTCAAATCCTTGATTTGTGATTTGGAGAGGAAAAAATCCTTATGAGTCAATGTGTAATGATAGTCATAATGAGCAGTGACTAGCATTTCTACAAAGGGTAGATAATAGAGCGTAAATCCCGTAGTCACGCTATCTCCAGTATTGAGCATTCGGTGCGTTTTGGGGTCTTTGAGATAGCCATTATCGTGCAAATAACGCACATTTGCCTTCAGCCACAATTGACTTGGCACAAGATTCCATCCTATTTCTCCAAGCACCTCCTCTTGCAGATTGGAGGCAGAAATGGAGGCTTTGGCATAGTTTTGTTGCAAAGGATTTTTGGTTTTGATCTCAATCAATCCCAAAGGGGCATTCTCCCCATAGAACAGCCCCTCTGCCCCATTGATCAAACGCACGGATTCGACATCGCCCAAAACTTGCAACATAAAATTTGGGCTTTGAGGCACCCCATCGACATAAAGCCCCAAAACATAAGAATAAAAATCAGGACCGCTCATTCCTCGAAGTGTAATCATCGGAAAAACATCGCTCCCTTGTGGATACATCTGCAAACTCGGAAACAACAGAGGCAGTTCAGTCGTTGTATTGATGAGATGATCCTCAAGCATTTGTGCGTTTTTGAGATTGGAGCTTTGGGAGGATTCGGCTTTGGTGGCGTATTGTTGCGTTTCCACATCCACAAGGGGCGTCTGCAAATCTTGTTGTGCCCACAGCAATCCGACCAAACCAAACATTCCTATATAGGTTTTCATAACTTGTCCTTCTATCGTAAAATGACAAGCAAAAGGAGGTGGCACAAGAATTGGCAAATATGATTCTAGCGTTCCCGACGCTGGCATTACCCAGATCCGGTTCGGTCTAAGCTCTTAGCTTACTCTCAGCCTATGTATAGACTCCCGTCACTTGAAACGCATATTCTAACAAAACGCTTCTGAAATTTTTACATCACTTATTATCATTTTGTAGTATATAATGATAATTGAAATTTATATAAAAAGGAGTTAATCATGTTGTCACAAGAAATCGTTCGCAAGCTCAATGAGCAAGTTGCCAAAGAAATGTATGCAGCAAACCTCTATCTCAGTATGAGTTCTTGGTGCTATGCAAACAGCTTGGATGGTGCTGGGAAGTTTTTGTTTGATCACGCTGCCGAAGAGAGCAATCACGCCAAAAAACTCATCGTCTATCTCAATGAAACAGATTCAAAAGTCGAGCTTTCTGAAATCAAAAAGCCTGAGTGTGACTTTGCATCACTGCTTGATGTGTTTGAAAAAACTTACAAGCACGAGCAAGAAATCACAAAATCTATCGTAGATCTTGTGGATTTCACTTTTGCAAGCAAAGACTACGCGACTTTCAACTTTTTGCAATGGTATGTCTCAGAGCAACACGAAGAAGAAGCACTTTTCCGTGGGATCGTAGATAAAATCAAACTTGCAGGAGAGGGTGGCAATGGATTGTATCTAGCCGATCAATACCTTGGAAGCCTTGCCAAAGCATAATTATCCTAGATATCCTCTTTGATAGAGGGTATCGACAATCCCATCAAACCCCGCACTCTCTTTCTCAAAAATCTGATTTTGAAAATCCAGTCTATTTTGATTTGGCGTCCAATGTTTGAGGCTGCTTTTGGCATATTCCAACACTTCATCGGCTGTTTTTGCGTGCCACATCAAACCATTTTGGATCAAATACATATCGTGGAACAAAAACAAAGATCTCGTAGAGATTGTCGGTATCCCCAAATAACAGCTCTCTAGATTCATCGTGCCTCCACCCCCAATCAACAAATCAATATAAGGATAAAAGCAATTTGGCTCCAATTTTTCCTCCAAAATATGGACATTGCTGATTCCGCAAAACTCTTTTTGTAGTTCTTGTGAGCCATATCTAGGCATTATCACGATTTGCACATCAAGACTGCGAGAGAGAAGCCTCACGCTCTCATAAATGATAGGAAGCTTTTGCTTGACATAGTGAGCCTGATATTCCTCCTCACGCACCAAAATTGTAGGCTTGTGTGGATTGAGATTCATTTTTGTCCTGAAATCCTCTCCTGCCTGCATCCCCTTGAGCCAAAGCACCACATCGATAAACGGATACGCCAACACCCTCTTAGCCTCAAGCCCCAAAGCACAATAGCACTCTTTTGGAACTACAAATGGGTGGAAAACTAGCTCTGATAGTGGGAGGGTGAGTCTTGAGAGTATGGTGATTTTTGATAGCTCAAAAGCACTTCCAGCAATCGGCGTATCGGCAAAATTAATCACAGGGATCCCAAGCCCATAGGCAGTTTGCACCCCCTCCACACTCGCCCCACACACAAACAAGCTAGGTCTGATTTGCAAACGCTCAAAGAGTTGCAAAAACCCATTCTGACGCTCAAGCCTTGCTTGAAGTTTGCCTAGTTTATCAGCACCTCCATACCCCCCCACTTGATAATAATGCAAACCAAACAGATCTAGCAATCTTTGGCACTCACTATACCCATCGCTTGCACGCGTCGTGATCAGCACCTCATCAAAGCCCTCAAGGTATGGAATCATCTCTTTGAAAAACAACACATACTTAGGGTCTGTAATATCAAGCCAAATCATTTTCCCTCCTCTAGCAAAGCCTTGATTCTTGACAAAATTTTCACTTGATTTGCCTTGAGAGACAATGTCGCACTCACTTGATGTGCCCGTCGTTTGTAGTCCAAAACCCTCTCACCACTCAAAGCATTCACCATTTTGGCAACACTCAAAGGAGCATAATCCTCGCTCACCACGCCGATCTGATACTCCTCAATCATCGCACGCACACAAGGCAATGGAGTGCTGATCACGCCCAATCGTGCTTGGATGTATTCAAAAAACTTATTGGGCAAAGCATTGGTATTGTTGAAGCCATTGTTTTGCAAGGTGATCAACCCCAAATCAAAAGCATTGGTTCTAGGGATGATCTCTTCTAGTTTCACAGGCTCCAAAATCCTTACATTGCTGCGTTTTTGTGCCTCTTTTTTGAACTCTTGCAAAAACCAATCTTGATTGCTAAGCACCATCAAATTGAGATAAATCCCCTTGTTGAGCAAAGATGCGATCTGCAATAGATTCTCACTTTCGCGATCGGGGCTGATCAATCCGTGATACACAAGCTCCAAATGTGAGTTGATTTGGGGGTGGAGATCATAGAGAGGGGGCAAAGACAAAAACAGCTCACATTCCAAACCAAATACTTCTTTGTATTTTGCAATCAACCCCTCACTCACGCTCAATGCCCAATCCACATAGGGCAAATAAGTCCCACACAGATACTCAAAAAAAAGTCCAAAACTCTCTTGCCACCCCCTATCATTCTCATATTCAAGAGGATAGAACTCTCGCAAATCAATCACAATCTTGCAAGATCCATAGCGTTCTTTGTATTCCACTGCAAAAGGTAGGAGCGTGATGTCTTCTACGATCAAGATTTCTAGCCCCTCTACTGCCATAAGCCTTGATTGCAACACAAGACGATTGGGAGTGAAAATCAATGGAGCAAACTCTCGTTGTCTGCACAGATTCCTTAGCTCCTCCTCCTCTTGGGCAGTGCGTTGTGCCGCACTTTTGCTATTTGGAAACGAAAAGATCCTAATCCCCTCTTTGCCTGTGGCAACACCCTTGCCAAACACATACAAATCATAATGCCCCTCAAGCATCTCGATCATACGCGAAGGGCGGGGCTTGGTAAAAGGGTCACTATCACACAAAATCGCTATCTTTGTCATCATTTTCCTTTGCAATCTAGGGAGTGGGAGATAAAAGCATAGCCACTTTTTGGCAGAATGCAAACCGCCACCTTGGCATTTTTCTTGCTCAAAACAATCTTAAACGCTTGATTCAGTCTTTGTGGTTTTCTGCCACAATAAGGCACCCCAAACGAATCAAAATAAACCCTCTCCCCCTCTTTGCCCAAACAAAAAGCATCCCCGCTCAATGCGATCGAGCTAACTCCATACTTCTCACCCAAACGCACTTCAGCACTGGTGTTGTTTTTGCAATAATCTGACACATTGGTATTGTTATACCCACTCAAGCATTGATTAGAAAACAACTCAACAGCTACAAAATCCCCGCTCATCGGACGCCCATCATAGTGTGTCGTCGCAGACACTCTTGGCGTGTCACTATAGATGCTGTAGCTACTTTGGGTGTATTTTCCTTTGGTGTGGAACTGGACTTGCCACATATTTTTTTGTGGCTCTTTCAAAAGCCCTGCAATGTCAATGCTTGGGAACTGCTCTTTGAGCTTGGAGGCAAAGACTGCTTGAGTGAAATTCCTATGATCATTGAGTGCGAGGTTTTGTGCCATTTTGATTTGAAGCACTAGGCTTTTGGCAGCCAACATCAACGAATGATCAAAGCCTCTAGGCACCATTCCCCAAATCACCCCAACAATCGCACACGCAACCACCAACTCTATGAGGCTAAACCCCTCCCTTTGGCTCCCCCTACAACACATTGTAACGCCTCACGCTTTGATTGAAATATTTCACCTTGATTGTCCCATTCTCACTTTCTACCAAAACAGGAGAGCTAGAAAAGCCGATACCATAAAACCTCAATTGCATTTGCAGACGCTTATTTGTCTTCAAATGTGTGAGGTTTTGGCTTTTGAGTGTCTCTGCCAATTCTTTGGCGTAATAAAAATTTTGCAAAAAATGATCTTTGGGATAATAGATAAACAAAAATTTATTGCCAAATAGCAAAGTCGCCTCTAGTATCAATGGCAACAAAATCACATAGAATCTACGCACATAAGACATTCTAAAAGGCTTGAGGCGGATTCTCACATCACGCAAAAAATCCTTGATCATCACAGGCAATGCCACAATGCTCAATGGCAAAAATGTCGGCAGATCCACATCTTGCCGCAACGAGAGAAGCAGACTAAAAACAATCGAACTTGCCCCCACATAAAGCATCAGATTGCTCTCTCCGCGACTGATACGATGATAAAGCGTATAAACATAATAAATAAACAAAAGAGGAGAATACAGCAACGCAAAACGCCCCAGAGTTTCCAAAAAATGCCCACTAGGAATGCCCCCAATCCCAAAATCAAAATAATAAGCATTGAGTGCAAAAAGGCACAGAGCCGATAGCATTGTTTTCTTTTGGGTATTTTTGAGTCCATAAACAAACAATGCCAACAGCACAAGACCAAAACTCACATCAAGCACACTCCCTAGCAAACACAACGCCCAAAAAGCAACGCGATAAGACCTAAGGTGCAAATAGCACACAAGCAAGGCAAAAAACACAATCACTACACTTTTGGAAATCAAAATAGAAGTGATATTCACGCCGGGGATTAGGGCATAAATCACAACACAAAGCAAAGAATCCTGCGGTTGCTTGAGATAGATTCTAGAGATTTGATACACCAAGCACAGATTTGCAATATGGATCCCCAAAAACGGCATCCTCAACGCAAAATCATTGTGCCCAAACCACGACACACTCAAGCGTGCAAGCTCAAACACAAAATCTGAAGAGTGATAAAATCCATCTGCCTCACGGAAACTGATACTGATTTGACTCATCGTGCCAACAAGCAGAGCCACATCCACTAGCACAATCGCTACAAATACCAAAAACACCCTATTGCGTTCAATCACTCTCTCAAACATCGCCCCTCCTCGCTCCAGCTCTTGCCATTTTGAAATCACGGATAAAAACCGGCAGAGCGATCAAAAGTCCTGACAAAACAACCAGCCCCATCCCAATCAACCCCCGCGTTTGAGGCACCAAATCCCCCAGCAAAATCCCAAACCACAGACTAAACACCACTTTGACATAATCGATAGGAGCCACGATACCCGCAGGTGCGAGGATGTAGGCTTTTGTCATAAAATACTGCCCCAATGCCCCAAAAAACCCCATCGCCAAAATCCACCAATAAACCTCTCCATCAATTTTGCGATAAACCAAAAACTCAATCTGTGTGTAGCTCCCCACCCACAACATCACAAGGCTTAGCACCAAAGTCGCCCCAGAAAAACTCAAAATGATCACCCTCTCATCAAAATACTCCTTGCACACCCTCACGCTCACCAAAGCCCCAGCGGCAGTGACACCGCTCAAAACTCCAATCACAGCATTCACCCAAGGAATGTCCCCTTGAGGATCACTGATGAGCAAAAGCCCTGAAAACCCTAGCAATGTGGCAAAAATCGCACCAAGTGAAATGCGTTCTTTCAAAAAGAAATACGCAAAAAACACAGCATAGATTGGCACACTCTGTGCAAAAGCAGAGGCAATCCCTAGAGGAATCGTCGCAATGTTATAAAAAAACAAAACCATCGAAATGCCCCCAGCCATCGAGCGTATCAGCAATGGCAAATAGCCCCCCTTTTGCTTTTTTTGCAATGGCTTGAAAGCAAAGAGTGGCAGGATGAAAACATACACAAGCACAGAGCGAAAAAACACAGATTGTGCCACAGAAATATCTGCACCTAGTTTCTTGACCAGTGCATTCATCAGTGCAAAAAACAAAGTCGCTAGCAACATCGCCAAAATCCCTAGTGTGTTTTGTTGCTTCATTTTCCCTCTTTTGTGGCTTGTTGCAAATATCTCTCCAAAATAATCACAGCCGCAAGGCTATCAAGCTCCCCATTTTTGCTTTTCCTCCCCCTCTCTTTTTTGCTCAACTCTCCTAGTGATTCAAACGCCATCTTTGAGCTTAGTCCCTCATCAACATACACAATCTCCCCGCCAAAAGACAGCAAAGACACAAAATGCTCGATACGCTTTTTCATCGCGTGCTCCCCATTTTCTCCATCAGGCATTCCCACCACCAAAACCGCGACCTCACGCTTACGCAAAAGGTTTGATAGCTCCTCTGAAGCCTGTTCTCGATTTTTTCTTAGAATCGGTGGCAAAGGCAGACAAAGCGAGTCGATACAAGTCGCAAGTCCTATGCGTTTCAGCCCTATATCACAAGCCAAAATGATTTTAGAGGACATAAAACGCTCCATTTTTGCGTCCTATCTTGCCCTCTAGCTCATACTCATACATTTTGGAGCCGAAGCGATCCAACGCCTCCTGAAAAGTCGGCATTTTGGAGCAAAACACCAGCACCTCATCCTCCTGCTCAGATGGCACACAAGGCAAAAACCCTGAAGCCCACACAGCAAAATCAAAAATCATTTGAGCCTTGCCCTCATAGACAAGCTGATCTGTGCCCTCACTCTCTTTGAGGCGATGAGGGAACACAAAAAGCGGTTTGTTGAGCTCTGTGGCGATCTCAGCACTCCGCATCGAGCCACTCCGCAAATCTGCCTGTGGGATCACCACCACATCGCTCAAAGCCACCACCAAACGATTGCGTTCCAAAAAATGATAAGCCTGTGGGCGTGGGTTTGCCTCATATTCACTGAGTGCCAAAGCATTCTCATATATTGAGGCGATCCAAGCTTTGTTGGTGGCAGGGTAGCAGTGATTCAAATCCGTCGGAGCCACCATAATCGTAGAGGGATAAGCCCCCTGATGTGCCAAAATATCTACCCCCAACGCCCCGCCACTGACGACAACCCCTCCAGATTGGGCGATGAGTTTGGCTAGGGCTTGGGTTTGCACCTGTGTGTAGGTGTTGGGTTTGCGTGTGCCAACAATCGCGACTTTGACTTTGTCTAGCAGTGTGAGATCCCCTCGATAGAACAATTGCTGTGGAGGGTTTTCCAAAGCCTCAAACTGCTTGATTTTCCCTTGAAAACTACAAACGCTCATCAATGGATCAGAATCACTTGTTCTTGCTGTGGCACATTGGGAATGTCCTCAAATTTTAGCTCCACTGCATTGCTGTCTTGTTGGGATGTTGGTGGCAGAGAAGTTGCGGTGGTTTTTTCTTGCACGCAACCACTCAGCCACAATGTTACCAAAATACACAAACAAAGGCTCTTTTTCATCATTTGCCCCCAAGCCAAGGCATCAACGCCCGTATCTTGCTCCCCACTTGCTCGATCTCTAGATCTTGCAACGCCTTGCGTTCAAGCTTGAGTTTGCCAAACCCATTATCCCGCTCTTGCAAGAAACGCTCCGCAAACGCTCCACTTCGGATATCAGACAAAATCGGCTTCATTGATTCTTTGAGCAACCCACGCAGTGCCTCCGTGCGACTCATCGCCCCATACTCCGCTGTGTTGCTGATGTGCTCCCTCATTTTTGACAACCCTTGAGCATAGATCAAATCTGCGACGATTTTTAGCTCGTGCAAACACTCAAAATAAGCGATCTCTGCTGGATACCCCGCTTCCACCAAAGTCTCAAACCCCGCACAAATCAACGCCTCAAGCCCGCCACAAATCACAGCTTGTTCTGAAAACAAATCACACTCATACTCATCTCCAAAACTGCTTGGCAACACCCCACTTTTGCCACTTCCCAAAGCACAAGCATACTCCAGTGCATAGTCATACGCCCTAGAGCTGACATCTTGAGCCACACCGATCAAAGACACCACGCCCCTCCCATTGACATACTCCCCTCTCACCGCACTTGCCGCAGCTTTGGGAGCGACCAAAATGACATCGACAAAACTAGGAGGCACCACCTCTTGCGTATAGACACTGAATCCGTGTGCGAAACACAGCACCTGCCCATCGCATAAATACGGCAACATCTCCTGATAGGCTTGTTGGTGGCACTCATCAGGTATCAGAAACACAAGCATTTGGCATTCTTGTGCCAAATGTGCCAAATCCAAAACTTCAAACCCCATCGCTTCTGCTGATGTCTTTGAGTTTGAGCCATTTCTTAGTCCGATTTTTACATTGAGCCCACTGTCTCTGAGGTTTTGAGCCTGTGCTATTGCTTGGGAGCCAAATCCCAAAATCCCAATCTGCATCAAGCTCAAATAATCTGTGTGGCAATCTTTCTGCGTCAATACCTGCATCCAAGCTCCTCCAATCTAACTGCGATTTGAGATTATAATACAAGCGATTTAATGAGCAACCCCCACGCAATCCCCCTTCCCAATGGTTTCGGTGCTTTCGTTTCAATGGTTTGTAGAATCTTGTTGCAATCTGAATCTTGATTCTGATATTGCTTCCTAACTCTTTGATTCCTAGAATCTCTTAGATTCTCTTTTTGGGGTTTGTTTTACCAAAGCACACATTCTAATCACCAAATCCCACTTTGCTTTTTTCTTATAAGGGGGACAAGGGGGTTTATTGCGAGGCACCCCCTTATCCCCCTTAAAATCCCCCAAACCCCTGCCCGCTTTTTGTGTGACAACACAACGATAGAGTGCAATGTTTGAGTTTGATTCTTGTTTGTTGTTTTGTTGATTTGATTTTAGATTTATTGATTTGATTCTAGTTTTTGCATTTATTTCTTAGAATCTTTAGAATCTCCATAAAAACCCCTGATCAATTTATAAACCCAACTACTTCAAAAAATCAATAGGAAACCGCTTCCCAAACCAACCTTGTAGAACCAAAAAAGATTCTAAGTCAATGTAATCTTGAACAAGCCTTGCTAATGCAATGCTGGGGTTATGGGGGTTGTTAAGGGGGATAAGGGGAACGCTGCTATAAGTTCCCCTTGACCCCCTTAAGAGAGATCCTAGAGGATTCTAGAATTGTATAAAGGGTGCTTTGCTCAAGCCGACTTGAAAAAAGATTCACACCAACTTTGAATCACCTCAAAACCACCCTTTTGCCAAAAGCAAAACCCAAAAAAAGTTTCAAACCAACTTTGAGACATCACAAAGCCAATAGACTATAAACAAAAAGGGTAATTTGATAATAGATACCAACTTCAAACCCTTTGTGCTAGAATTAATCAACCTAGCTCATTGACATTTGAAATGTTTGAGCGACAAACCCACAAAGGAACAGAGATGGAAAAACGATGCGATAGATTTGATTTAACTCTTTTGAAGCCTATGGTGGCTAGTTCTTTGGCTTTGGCATTGAGTATCAGTGGGGTAAGTGGGGCAAGTGCTGATTGTGATGCTAGTAGTGGTGCTGTGATTTGCACAGGGGCAAGCGAAGACTCTTTAAGTAGTGCGATGGAAAATCTAAAAAATAATTTTGAATTCAAATCACTTTCAACCCCAAATGGATTCTATCAACCTAATATCAAAAATGGTGGAAGCACTCCTATCACAAACCTTACTTTGCAATTTAGCGGCGAATCTCAAGTCAAAGGTAGTGGTGATGCAGGGAGCTTCAAGATTCAAACAAAAGATACTGATAGATCTTTACGCTTAGACACTGGGACTCAGGGTTTGAAAATGGGAAGCGAGGGGAAAGGCACTCTAGTATTTGATTTTACTAACGCCACAGGTTCAGATAACCATACTATGACACTCAATTTGGGCACTGGCACCGACACAGGCAAACAGGTTTCTTTGTTGGGCAATCTTGAAGTAAAAGGCAAAGAAAAAGCAGAGGGTGATACTAGTCAAGACACATTTGAGGCAACATTAACAGGGGGGATTGAGGGGAATATCACAATCGGCGAATCAAGCAAAGCCTACAATCTCATAAGCAATTTTAATTTTATTAAAACACAAGATCAGACACAAGATGTCATTATTAATGGCAGTATTACAACAAAAGGTGGTGGTGTAATTACAGGACTAACTTTTCAAAAAAGTGGAGTAATTACAGGTAATATCTCCACAGATAAACCTCACGCCAAAACTAACATCACTCTACAAGAGGATAATCTCACCCTCACATTGCAAGGAGAGCAGAATCAACTCACCACTTTTGCTTTGGATAAAAAAGTAACTACCAAAGCCATACTCAAGCTAGGCAAAGATGGTAGCACTACCACGACAAGCATTGCTGAAAGTTTGAATGCTGAAAAGCTTACAATAGAATTCTTGGGGAATCAATCAACCCTCAATCTTGATGGAACAAACACAACAACACTCAAAACCCTCAAAGTCAATGGAACAGAGGGCACTTTCAATGTTAAATCAATCGCAACAATCAATGAGGCAGTAAGTGTAGGAGACAAAAAAACTCTTAATCTTATAGTGGCAGGAAATAAGGTTACTTTTGGCAATAAACTTGAAGCCAAAGAGGGTGGGACAATCAATGTCACTCTTGATGGAATTAGTGGACAAGGACTTCTTAAGTTAGCTGGCGTAGATAATAAACTCACAACGCTTACAGTGAAAGAAAATAAGTATGGACATCTACATCTCACAAATAGTATTTCTAAAGCAACCACTACTTTTACAAGCAATGCGAAAGGAGATAACCTCGAAGTAACTCTTGGAGGCAACATCACTCTTGCTCTAGAGGGTGAAACCAACAAAATCAATACTTTAAAACTGAGTGGTGATACAGCCACACTCAAATTAGGCAAAGATAAAGGCACTAGCACTACAGATATTACTAATGGCATAACAGGTGGTGCGAATCTAACAATAGAACTCTTGGGAACCTCATCAACTCTCAATCTTGGTGGGACAAATAATACAATCAACAAGCTTGATCCAAAAGCTATAGCAAATATTCTCAATCTCACAGCAGACAGCACAACAATCACAGAAGCAGTGAATGTAATATCAGGCAAATATATAAAACTAAACCTTAACCAAGCTAATTCTACACTTACATTGACAGGTGGCTTGACAAATGGTGGTAGTGGCACTCAAATCAATTTCAATCAATCTGGGACATTTGATGGCACAATCACAACCACAAATCACGCTACTACAATTACAACAAAGAGTAATGGGACAATTACTAAGAATATTACACAAAGTGGCAGTGGAAAAAATAACATTAGCTTTGATAGTGGCACTCCTAATCTTACATTAGAAGGAAGTCAAAATCAAATCAATAAAGTTACAATTGGAGCAGGTGCAACATCAGCCACACTCAAATTAGGTAAAGCTAGTAACAATACCACGACAACTATTAAGCAGGATTTAAGTGGTGAAAAACTCACAATACAACTCTTGGGCAATGAAGCAACCCTCAATCTCGGTGGAACAAATACAATCAAAGCTCTTACAACAAATGCTACGACAAATGCCCTTAATCTCACATCAGGCACGACAACAATCACAAATGCAGTAAGTGTAACTAACAAAACCCTTAATATTAATGTTACAGGAACAGGGCTTACTTTTCAAAACGAACTTAAAACCACAGGTGGAGAAATCAACGCTACCCTTGCTGGAGTAGATAAAAATAAAGGCATTCTTACACTAGCTAATGCAAACAACACGCTCACAACGCTTAGTGTTACCGATAAGAAATATGGAAAATTAATTCTTGCAGGAGGTGGTGCAACAACAACTTTTACAGGCAATGTGAGTGGGGATAATCTTGAAGTAACTC
Source organism: Helicobacter enhydrae (assembly GCF_001693335.1). Classification (NCBI taxonomy): domain Bacteria; kingdom Pseudomonadati; phylum Campylobacterota; class Epsilonproteobacteria; order Campylobacterales; family Helicobacteraceae; genus Helicobacter; species Helicobacter enhydrae. The sequence goes on from NZ_CP016503.1 coordinate 1,060,922, forward strand.
TTGGAAACAACACCACTCTTGCTTTAGAAGGCACAACTAACAATATCAAATCTTTAAAACTTAGTGGCAGTGAAGCCACACTCAAACTTGGCAAAAATGGAAACACCACCACAACTATTGGTGGTGGCATAAATGATAAAAAAGAACTTGCATTAGAATTTTTAGGCAATACATCAACCCTCAATCTTGCTGGCTTATATACAATCAAATCCCTTACATTAAATGCCACAACAAGCAAGCTCAAGATTGGTTCAGGTGATGAGGTAACAATCACAGGAGCCGTAAGTGTAGGAGCAAGAAAAACCCTCAATCTTGAAGCACAAGGAGATGGGAAACTAACTATCAATCAGAATCTAAAAGCTACAGGCGGGACTATCAATGTTACGCTTGGAAATAGCCCCTCCCTTACATTGCAAGGCACTCAAAACGCCATTGCCAAACTCACAAGGACTAATGAGAAAAACCATAATGCCACAATCAATCTTTCTAGCCGAGCCGCCAATGCCACTAATAGAGGCACACACCAATACAACACCCTCACCATTGGTACTCTTGATGTGAGCACTTATGGCGATTATATATTCCAACTCTATGCCTCTACAAAACAAGGCACACTAGAGGGATTGGATCCTGCAATTAATGACGCCTATGCGGATCGTGTATTGATTGAAGGCACTCAAAGTAACACAACCATAACAGGACAAATGATTACACTTAATATAGATTCGAATGAGGCTTCAAAACTCACAGAACAAGCCCAAAAGGGTAGTGGCATTGCCCTTGTTACGGTGAAAAACAAAACTGATGGTAAAAAAGGTGCATTGGTGACTTTCAAAGAGGAGCCAACCTTTACTCAAGGTGGGCAGGAAGTGAAAATCAAACTTACAGACAAAAAAACCAACCAAGATGGTGGAGTGAATCCAAGTGGGGGTTACACCACCTATTTCTTAGGCTCGGTCAAACTCGGTGGAGCCGACACAGCCACACAAAAAATCATCTCCTCCGCCCTCTCAATCAACTATGATTTGTTTGTAGCCAACTTCAACTCTATCAACAAAAGACTGGGTGATCTGAGGGGCAACCCCTACACTCAAGGAGTATGGGCTAGAATCTTTGCTGGAGGACAAGAATCAAAGTTTGGCATAGGAAGCCAAAGCACTTATGTGACTTTGCAAAGTGGCTATGATTATGCCTTTGTGTTTGAGGGTGGCAAAACTTATGCAGGAGTCGCCCTCTCTTATGCACGCTCGACAGGCAAAAGCCGCACGATCGAGAGGCAGGGGAGCGTGCGAGGAGCGAAAACGATCAGCCTAGATGGGATCAAATCCCAAGCCTTTGAAATCGCAATCTACAACTCATATCTAGGCGACACAGGATTCTACAACGACAGCATTGCCAAATTCAGCACCATCCATTCAGACTTCCAAATCAGCGATAGTGCCACAGGTAGCCAAACCACCAACTCCGCCTTTTTGCTCTCCAATGAAGCGGGTTATCGCTATGGCTTTGGAGCGATGCGGGATTGGTTTGTGACCCCTCAAGTCGAGATAGGGCTAGGCTATTTGAGTGCCTCTAGCTTCCAAGCTGAACTTGAAGAGGGCAAAGGGCAGACCAACTCTGTCTCAGCGACGCAGGATGCTATCTTGCTTGTGCGTTCAAGGCTAGGGAGCGATGTGGGCAAAGAGTTCAAAGGCGAGAGTTGGGGTGCCTCTCTGTATGTGGGGGGATTCTATGAATATGATGTGCTCAATGGAGGCAAAAGCAACATCAGCTTCACGCCAACAGACACTCCCACCGCGACACAATCCTACGGCTCCAATGGGCGTTTTGTGCTAAATGTCGGGGGCAATGTGAGTGTCAAAGAATCCACAAGGATCTATGTGGATTTTGAAAAGAGCTTTGGGAATCAGTTTGCGACACAATGGCAAATCAACCTAGGGGCGAGGTATAGTTTCGGAGAGCAAGTCATCAAGCTCAAGACATCAGAAGAGAACCCACAAACAGAGCAAGAGAACAAAGCTCCATTGAAAATAGAGAGTGAAACGCTAGAAGGCACAAGCGATAGTGGCAAATAGGCACACTATGTGTGTAATGGGAACGCTTGTCCTAAGCTCCCCTGCCTCCCATTAAGAAAACCCTAGAGATTCTAGAATCATCCCAAAGCCATCTTTTTGCCAAGCAAACCAAAAATAAAACTTTGAGATTCGACAAATTAATTCTCTTTCTTGGGATTGCTTTTGCCAAAGCACACTTCTTGGTTTCCAAATCCCGCTTTGTTTTTTTCTATAAGGGGGACAAGGGGGTTTATTGCGAGGCACCCCCCTTATCCCCCTTAAAATCCCCCAAACCCCTGCCCGCTTTTTGTGTGTTACCCACATTAGTTTGACTTTGTTTTGATTCTTTGAGTTTTAGATTTGTTTTTTTGATTTGATTCTAGTTTCTTAGAATCTTTAGAATCTTTGTGAAAGCATTCTTGATTCTTTGGTTTCTTAGAATCTTTAGAATCTTTTTGCAATTTTTTAAAACTCTAAAAAACACAAACCCCTCACTATTTCAATATAAGCATAAACAACTGCTAACCAAACCAACCTTGTAGAACCAAAAAGGATTCCAAGTCAATGTAATCTTGAACGAGCCTTGCTAATGCAATGCTGGGGTTATGGGGGGTTGTTAAGGGGGATAAGGGGAACGCTGCCCTAAGTTCCCCTTGACCCCCTTAAGAAAAACTCCAAGCCAAGCTTGAGAAACTAGAAAATGTGCTTTTGCAAAACCAAACCCCAAAAGAAAGCTTCAAGCCAACTTTAAATCACCCCAAAGCCGTGCTTTACCCAAACCAAGAATCAAAAAGAAACCTCCAAGAGATTCTAGAATCGCTAAAGAGCAGAGTTCCCCCAAGCCAAAGCCAAAAAAGAGAATTCTAGAGATTTTGGAATCGCCAAAAAGCGTCAAATCGTTTGGGTTTGACACTTATGGATTGACTTTTGGGATCCCAAAGTTCATAAAAATAGCTAATGAAGTTTTAGTGATATAGACTAATATATCTTGATAGATAAAAACTAAATTTACAAAAGTAAATCAAAAAAAAGATAGAATTGTGGCACTTAAAACTTTTAAGTGCTATTTTGATATACAAGGAGTTGCGAAATGAATTTCAAACCATTAGGAAAACGCATTTTGGTAGAAAGACTTGAAGAAGACACGAAAACAAGTTCTGGGATCATCATTCCTGACAATGCCAAAGAGAAGCCTTTGATGGGCAAAATCGTTGCGGTGAGCAAAGAGATCGAGGAGGAGTGCAAATGTGTCGCACTTAATCAGGTCGTTGTTTTTGGAAAATACAAAGGAAGCGAAATCAAGCTAGAGGGCAAAGAATACATCGTTCTTGAAATCGAAGATGTTTTGGGAATCATTGCATAAAATAAGGAGTTAAAAATGGCAAAAGAAATCAATTTTTCAGACAATGCAAGAAATAAACTTTATGAGGGTGTGAAACAATTAAGCGATGCAGTTAAGGTAACTATGGGACCTAGAGGACGCAATGTGTTGATCCAAAAAAGCTATGGTGCTCCTGCAATCACAAAAGACGGCGTGAGTGTAGCCAAAGAAGTAGAGCTTGTAGATCCTATCGCAAATATGGGAGCACAGCTTGTCAAAGAAGTCGCGAGTAAAACTGCAGACGCCGCAGGAGATGGGACAACCACAGCTACTGTGTTGGCTTATAGCATTTTCAAAGAGGGATTGAGAAATGTCACAGCAGGGGCAAATCCAATCGAAGTGAAAAGAGGAATGGATAAGGCAAGCGAGGCGATTATCGAGGAACTCAAAAAGGGAAGTAAAAAAGTAGGCGGCAAAGAGGAAATCGCTCAAGTCGCAACAATCTCTGCAAACTCTGATGAGAAAATCGGAAGCTTGATCGCAGAAGCGATGGAAAAAGTCGGCAAAGATGGCGTGATCACCGTGGAAGAAGCGAAGGGCATCAACGATGAGCTAAGTGTCGTGGAGGGAATGCAGTTTGATCGTGGATATCTCTCACCTTATTTTGTGACAAATAGTGACAAAATGAACGCTCAACTTGACAACCCCTATATTCTTTTGACAGACAAAAAAATCACATCAATGAAAGACATTTTGCCTCTTTTGGAATCCACAATGAAAAGTGGCAAGCCTTTGCTCATCATCGCAGAGGACATTGAGGGCGAGGCTTTGACAACTTTGGTGGTCAATAAGCTCAGAGGTGTGCTCAATGTTGCAGCGGTGAAAGCCCCCGGATTTGGCGATCGTAGAAAAGAAATGCTTAGAGATATTGCAATCCTTACAGGTGGTGAAGTCATTAGCGAGGAGCTTGGAAAAACACTCGAAAACGCTAGTATCGAGGATTTGGGACAGGCTGGAAGAATCGTGATCGACAAAGACAACACAACAATCGTAGATGGCAAAGGAAGTGCAGAGGAAGTCAAGAAGCGTGTGGCAGAAATCCGCACACAAATTGAAAGCACTACAAGCGACTATGACAGAGAAAAACTTCAAGAACGCTTGGCAAAGCTAAGCGGTGGCGTTGCAGTCATCAAAGTAGGGGCAGCAAGCGAAGTTGAGATGAAAGAGAAAAAAGATCGTGTTGATGACGCATTGAGTGCGACAAAAGCAGCGGTAGAAGAGGGGATTGTCATCGGTGGAGGAGCAGCCCTTATCCGTGCAGCACAAAAAGTCAATCTCAATCTCAAAGGAGATGAGCAAATCGGCTATGAGATTATCCTCAGGGCGATCAAAGCACCAATGAAGCAAATCGCTGAAAATGCTGGATACGATGCAGGTGTGGTCGTCAATCAGGTCGAGAGTTGCAAAGAAGATTCTTATGGATTTAACGCAAGTAGTGGAGAATATGTAGATATGTTCAAAGCTGGGATCATCGATCCTCTCAAAGTGGCAAGAGTGGCACTCCAAAACGCAGTGAGCGTTTCAAGTTTGCTTTTGACAACAGAAGCGACAATCAACGACATCAAAGAAGATAAACCCGCGATGCCTGATATGAGCGGAATGGGTGGTATGGGAGGAATGGGCGGGATGATGTAATCCCCCCCCCTCCAACCTCCACAATCTCCACATTTTCAATCTTTTTAAACAAATTTTCTTCATTTGCATTTGGATATAATTTCGCATCGTGACAAATTGTTGCTTTGTTGCCAAATCATTCAAAAGGTTATATTATGCAAGAAATTCCTCTTATGTTTTGTTTTGATTCAAATTATGTTATCCCAGCTTCAGTAGCTTTTTATTCGCTTTTAGAAAGCAATACCCCCCCCCCCCCTACAGAGAACCTAAAATTTAAACTTTTTGTTGTCCATAATGATATTTCCCAAGAAGATCAAGAAAAACTTCAATTGACAATCAAGCCTTTTTGCGATTTTGCCTCTTTGGAATTTATAGATGCAAATCAGTATTTGAAAGATGTTTGGAAAAAAATGTCAAACAAATATCATTTTGCTTATGAGGTGTTTTATAAACTCATTGCACCCAGTCTTTTTCCCCAATATGACAAGATTATTATTTCTGATGTTGATGTGTGTTTTTTGAACGATATAACAAAGAGTTTTTGGGATTTTGATGTTGATGAAGAGTATGTGATTGGAGGTGTTGTTTCCAACGATCCTGATGCGTTTTTTCCTATTCCAAATGTCGGTTGGCGAAGTGGATACAAAAAGTTTAATTCTGAAGAATTGAAGGCAATACAACACGGAATTGATGGAGCTTATCTTATCATTAATCTTAAACAATGGAGAGAAAACAAAATCCAAGAGCGTGCAATTGATTATCTTAAGAAAAGCGTTGGCAAGCTTGTTTTGGCAGAACAAGATGTTTTAGGAGTTATTTCTTTTCCATATATCAAAAAAATCTCTCCTGCCCATATTGTGTGCAATACAAGTTGGGAGGTTTTGGGAAAAGAGTGGAAGGATTTCAAACCCAATGTTTATACACAAGAAGAAATATGGGAAGCACGAGACAAGCCGATTCAGATCCATTTTGCTGGTGCCAACAAACCTTGGAACACACCAAGTGTGCCGATGGCAGATTTGTGGTTTGTTTATCTTTGCAAAACCCCATTTTTACAAGATTACCTTAGAAAAATGGAATCTATTATGTTTCAAAAATTTCAACGCACTTTTTTGCCTTATCGCATTTTGAATTTTGTCAAAAAAAATCCATTGTTTTTCTTGGATACTAGAGTGTATACTCGTATCTTGACTTTAGTTTTTGGGTCTAAAAACTCTTAGGTTATTATAAACGACGAGGGAAGGGTTTGAAAAGATTCAAAACCCCCTCTTAAGCTTTAAACTTCTAGCTCTTCAACTGCACGCATTGCCTCTTCCATCGCAGTATGTGCATAAGCATCCCATGCTGCATCAGAGTTAGCAATTGTGATATTGCCATAGCGTTTTTTGGCTCTAGCGATAATGGCTTCACTCTCTTCTTCATCATCATAAAGAGAATTGAAGGCATAAGAATAGCAATGCCCCCAACGATTTAATGTGATTGCTAGAATGTCTTTTTTGTGATTAAATCCGCTAGAACCTAGCATACCTTGCAATTGCTCTCTTATCATTTCTTCAAGTTTTGAAAAAGGAAGTTCAATAAGGAGGTGGCGTGCAAGTCTTGATTGATCTCTTGCAGTCATACTATCCCCATCTCCCATACCTCTAATAAGAGTGATAGGAGCTCCTACCATATGCACACAAATAGGTTTTTTGGGATCTCTTGGGTGCTTGTATGTCCCAATATCCACAGGATAATCTAACTTCGTTCTTGCATAAAACATCTTAGGCGAATAGATTTCATGCACTCCTAGTTTTTTGAAACTCTCCCAATTTCTTAAGATAACTTTGGTGTGAATAAGAGGCGTTTTGACACATTGGGCTAATGCCTCTTTTTGTTCTGTAGGCATATTAGGGATAATATAAGGAATGGAGCTATTGTAATTTGCCATCACCACTTTTTTGGCAAAAACCTTGTGGATTTTGTTATCTTGTGCGCTTGCATAAAATACTTCTGCTCCCTCTTTGAGATTATTCACACGCACCACCGTGCTATTTAGTCTCAAACGCACAGGTGCTTTTGGCTGATCAAGTTTTGCATAATTGAATTTTGCCAAAACGATTTCATCTACACTTTTTGCACTTGTTACAGAGGGGATTAGTCTTTTTACCATCATTCTTGCGATAGTAGCATTTCCATCTGGAAAATGATAGATATAAGGCTCTGTAATTTCAGCTTCTGCCTCTTCACTAAGTGGGGGGAGTTTGAGTTGATCAAATCCTGGCAAAAATGAACCTCTTGCATCATCACAAGAAACTGAGTCAATGCCTAAGGCTAAAAAGTCATCTGTCATTCCCTCAAAAAAAGAAATGGCTAAAGGAGATAATCCTACTTTGTCTTTGAGAAAATTTTTGTAGCTTGTTTTGGCGACATACTCCTCTCTTTGTTCTGCAGTCATGCCTTCAAGATAGTCGCGTGGGCTTTCGTGAAGCTCAATGAGTTGCTCTTTGTCTTTTTGACTCATAGGAAAATCATTGAAAAAGTCTTTGTAAGAACGCCCATTGATTCTATTTGGTGGAATATCATCTGCAATCATTCTGCGTGGATTTCCACTCACCACGATATCAGAGCCAAAATCTTTTGCATTGAAATACACCCCTCTACCTAATCCCAAATCAGGATAAAAATTCACATCAAAAGCTCTTGCTAGAGCATCAATATCAATGTCAATTTTATTCAAAAATTCAACAACTTCTTTGGAATATAGGGCTTTTGGGGATTGCAAAGATTCGCTGCCTCCATAGCTTAGAATCATTCTATCTTTGAGATGAAACTCATTGCGTCTTGCATGTCCTCCAAAATCATCATGATTATCTAAAATGAGGATTTTAGCTTTTTTGCCCTTTTTGTCTTGGAAAACACAGGCTGCACACAAACCACTAATTCCTGCCCCAACCACTACAAGATCATATTTTTCTTCAGTAGCAATAGAGGAGAAATCAAACTCTTCTCCATCACGCATCAAATGAGCGAAACGATAGCTTTCATTGGTGCTACCTCTTAGTCCCATAAGAGAGGGAGGATAGATTATCTTTTGTGCTTTACCTTGATTTGCAGATAGCAATGATAAGGGGGACATACCAGCAACTACTGCAAGACTAACGCCATTTAAAAAATCTCTTCTTGTAACATGCATTATTTGATCCTTTGAGTTTGGTTAAATTTTCTTTAACATTCTAGCGTGCAAAATTATTGTGCAAATATTTTTGGTAGATTTTGATAACAAAAGAAGGTTATTGTCTACATTGGTTACAAGAGCATTTGTGTGCAAAATCACAGCACTTGTCTATATTGTTTTGTATTGTCAAAGATACGATAACGATGTGAGCAATGAAATCGAAATATGCCCAATCATCTCCATTTAAAGAGCGATGATTTTAGTTTTGAGCAAACACCCCATCAAGCCATTCTTTGATTTCTCTCATCACTTGAGTTTTGTTGGTTTCCAAAAGAAGTTCGTGCCTTGCACCGCTATAAAGGCGTAATTGGACACAATGATAGCCTTGAGAAACAAGGTGTTTGTAGGCTTTGTGTGCACCATTTCCAAACTCTCCACAAGGATCATCATCTCCACTCAAAAACAAAATAGGGAGATCCAAGCGTTTTGCGTTGGGATAGGTGGAGAAAACTTGATGCAGTCCAGCAAATAGCCCCCCAAAAGAATTGAGTGTGAAAGAAAAATTATAATCCTCTCTTTGCTGATAAGCTTTGGCTCCTTCCAAATCTCTTGTGAGCCAAGCATAGTGGGGATTGAGGGGATCTCTGCGTTTGAATTCACGATTGAAGCCCACGACACTAGCTAGATTCATAAGCTTTGTGCCGACTTTGTCGTATTTGAATGCCTCTAATTTTTTGCAAATCTTAGAGCCCAATGAGGCAAAGAAGTTGGGCGAGGGCGTCCCCATCAGAATCAACGCATCTAGCTCTGCTTCGTAGAGTTGCAAATAGCGTCTTGAAAGCAACGAGCCCATCGAATGCCCAAAAAGAACGAAATGCTTGGGATTGAAGCGTTGTTTGAGAATCTTGGTAAGCGTGAGCAAATCCTGCACCGCCCTTTCAAAGCCATTTTCCCCCATCTCTCCAAACCCCACCTCATAATCACCACTTTTCCCACCTATGCTTTCTCCGTGTCCGCGATGATCGCTCACTGCAATCGTGTAGCCCTGCAAACACAAAAAAGTCGCAAAGGCTTCGTATTTGCTTCTCTCCTCAATCATTCCATGAGCGATTTGGATAAGGATATTGTTGGGAGTTTGGGGGCAATACACACTATAGACAATCTCTCCAAAATCACTCTGAAAGCTCAAATGTTCTTTTTGCATTGTTGCAATCCTTATGCTGAAATCCATTTGTGCAATTTTAATCTAAAAGCATTGATTTTATTTTTGTAAAAAGCCTTGAGTTTGACAAAAAGTCTCGGGGGGGGGGTGAGAATAATACGATGCTTTTGAGCCAAAAGTTTGGCACGCTTGAGGTATTCTTTGTCGTTTTTGTAACCTATCGATGCGTGAGTCAAAAAGTGATAAGGCGGTTGAAAATCTTTGAGATAGCCCCTATCTTGATAACAAAGATAAATAGCTTCAAAGACATCGAGCAAATCATAACTTCTGAAATTTGCGTGTGTTGCCATAATGCTATCACTGCGTCGTCGATAGAAATAGGGCATTCCAAAAAAACGCACAAAAGAAGAGGCTTGTGGGGCAATCATATACAAAAACGCTTCATCTTCATAAATCTTGCCTTCCAAAAACTCCACCCCACATCGTTTCAAAAACTCCGTTGCAAACAAAAATCTCCAAACTGCCCCCCCAAATACGATATTGGAAGAACTAGGTGTGCAAACTTGGATCGATTCTTTGCGAGTGGGTTGGATCTCTGGCTGTTGGGTTTCTGAAAAATAAGCAATATTATCATTGCAGACAAAATCGGCTTGATGTGTGGTGAGAGTTTTTAGCATTTCATCAATGTAGCCATTTGATAAATAATCATCACTATCGACAAAGGCGATAAACTCCCCACTTGCTTGTCGCATTCCGACATTTCTTGCTTTACTCAAGCCTCCGTTTTCTTGAGAGATAAGGGTGAAGCGTGAATCTTGGATATATGTTTTTGCGATAGCTTCGCTTTCATCGGTGCTTCCGTCATTGATTAGGATAATCTCAAGATGTGGATAGGTTTGATTGACCAAAGAATCAAGGCATTCTTTCAAATAGGGGGCGACATTGTAGATAGGGACAATTATGCTTACCAAACTCATCAATGTCCTTGATAAGGCTAGGAAGCCTTATGAAAGTTTAAATGGATTTTCAACCACTTTTTTGCGATCAACGATATAAGGAATCAGAGCCATGTGTCTTGCTCTTTTGATCGCTTTTTCTACGCGTTCTTGCCATTTTTTCGTATTGCCTGTTAGGCGTCTTGGCATAATTTTGTAACGCTCTGAGAGAGAGTATTTGAGCATATCGATGTCTTTGTAGTCGATAAACTCAATCTTTGCTTCAGTGTATCGGCAATAGCGTTTTGAATATTTTTTCTTTTCCATATTTCACTCCTAGAATGGGATTTCGTCATCATCAATATTGATTTCAGGAATATTTTGCGTATATTGATGATTTGGTGTTGGGTTATGTTGAGCGTAATTGGCACTTGTGTAGTCCTCTTGAGGCGGCGTATCGTTATTGCGTGGAGCATACGAGCCATTGTCTGCACGCGTGTCAAGCATTTGCATAGCCTCTGCGGTGATGATGTGTCTAGAACGCTTCGCTCCAGTTTGGTCTGTCCAACTCTCAAAAGTCAAACGCCCCTCAATCAAAATCTTGCTCCCCTTCCTAAGATACTGATTGGCAACTTCTGCAGTGCGTCCAAATAGCTTCGCATCCACGAAACAAGTTTCATCGCCTTGTGTGCCATCTTGTTTTTTGTAGCGACGATTTGAAGCGATACCAAGTGTCGCAATCGCACTGCCACTAGGCAAATACCTCAACTCCACATCACGCGTTAGATTCCCAACAATAATCACTTTGTTATACATATTCCAACCTTTGGGTTATACCTCTTGTGTTGCCACTGCAGTTTCTACAGCCTCTGTTTCTTGTTTCGCTGTTTCTCGCGGAGGCTTAGACTCTTCTTTTTTGGGTTTTTTGGCATATTTTGCAGGATTGTTGGCTTTATCCACCAAAGTTTCCCAAGCTTTTTGCTCTTTTTTGCTCACATATTTGATCACAATAAATCGCAAAACATCTTCGTTGATTCTATAAAGTCTCTCAAGCTCTAGAATCAATGCAGGCTCTGCCTTGAAATAAATCACAAAATAATAACCGCGTTTGTTTTTCTTGATTTCATAGGCAAGGTTTCTCATACCCATATCAAGGCAAGTTTCAATCGCACCGCCATTTTTTGTAATCGCCTCTTTGTAAAACTCGATCTTAGCCTTTATCTCTTCTTCTGTGAGAGTGGGCTTGAGGATAAACATCGTTTCATAATGTTTCATTAAAGCTCCTTGTGGATTTTTAGCCTAATTGATGATCAATCAGGCAAGGTCTTTTTAAAATAAAAAGCTCGGCATTTTAGCGTAAAATTTCTTGAAGTTTATTTAAAGCGATGATTGCGTTCAACGCCTTGCCCTTACCCGCAAAGATTGCCAATCTCCAATCTAGCAAAGCCTCAAAGATATGTTGATATTGCCACTCACGCAAAGAACTTGCCTCACGCGTATATCTCTCTGCGATATGTCTTGGCGGGATGTAGCCCAAAATCTCTTTGAGGTCGATGTTACCGCTGATACGCATATGGGCAAAAATTACAAAAAGTCGATAAAAATAAGAAGCGATCGCATTGAGCAATTCCATTTCATCGAGCCCCTCTTCCTCAAGCTGGGCATAGATAGGGAGGACTTGTTTTTTTTCTAGCAATGCTTTGAGCAAATCATCAAATTCTAGATTGCCTAGACTAGAGCAAAGTGCGTCGATGTCTTTGTGCGTGATTTGGTGGTTGTAATGGCTGAATTTTTCAAGCTCTTTGAGGGCAATGCCGAGGTCTCCGTTTTGGAGGTTGAGGAGATAGGTGAGGGTTTGCCCACTGATTTGGAGCTGGTGTTCTTTGGCTTTTTGTGCAAGTATTAGCTGGGATTCTTGCAGGCTGGGTTTGAAGAAACGCACTTCAATCGCACCCGCTCCATTGAAAGCACTTGCCATTTCTTTGCAGTCTTTGGAGTATTCTCCGCTGGTTCTGGCTTCATTGTGATAAAACTCGATGAGCAAAAAATTGTCCGTATTGCTTTGTGTGGCTTTCACTAGTGCTTGTAGCTCTTTTTTGGAAATCTTTTTGTCTATTTTTAGAATCACAAGAGTGCGATCTCCAAAAAGCGAGGATTGCCCCAAAAGACTAAGCACCAAAGCATAATCATATTCGCCAAAATAAAATTTTGAAATATTTTCTGGCTGTGTTGTTTGCTTGGCGATTTGAGACGCATAGTGTTGGATCCAAAAAACCCCATCGCCATAGAGTAGCGTGGCATTTGGCGTCTGTGTTTTCAAAAAATTCTCTAACTCTTGTCTTCTCATTTTGGGTTCTTTAGAAACCTAAGCAGTTTTTGCACATATTTTGCAATAAACGGGAAATGATAGGCTAGTCTAGTTTTAAGTTTCGCATAAGGCAAAAGTCGAGCGAGATCTTGTTTTTTTGCCAAAGTGGGGTTTTCAAGCCAGCAAGACACAGGAGCTTGGGCACAGCTTTTTAAGCAACGCTTAACTAAGGGATGGATTGCAATTAGCTCTTGTTGATCTAGGAGAGAAAGCAAATAATTGCAATTTGTTTGATAGGATTTAAATATTAAATCATTAGGATGTTTCCAAAAAGTTTCTATACAAGAGATAGAGCCTTGTCTTTGGCGGTATAAAAATACACCATCAAAAAAAGAAATTTTATCTGCGGCAAGAAAGAGTTGGAAGCCAAAAATAAGATCTTCATTGATAATCCCTTCGATAAATCTTAAGTCATTATCCTGCACAAGTTTCATTTTTATCCCCCCCCCCCCCAACTAAAAGCAAAATAATTTCCTTCGATTGAAGCAAGATATTCCATCGCTCTACAACTTGAGTCTTGCCTTGTGTATCTTTCCAATGGTTTGCCTTCTTCGCTTATAAACTGCACTCCCCCCAGCAATATATCTGCATCAGGATATTTTGTGGCATTTTCTACCATAGAGACCAAAAAACCTTCACCTATCATATCATCAGAATCAAGAAAAACTAGAATATCATCTCTTTTTGGATTATTTTTCAACACTTCTTCAATTCCGGCATTTCTTGCACTGCTCAAACCTCCATTTTCTTTGCAAATCAAAGTGATGTGTGAATGGTTTAGATATTTTTTGGCAATCTCTCCACTCTTGTCTGTGCTTCCATCATTCACTAAAATGATTGAGGTATTTTGATAGCTTTGATGAAGTATGGATTGAATGCAATCTTGAAGATATTTTTCAACATTATAAAATGGAACAACAACATAAATATGTGGTTTCATTTCTGTCCTTTGTGTTTTGTGTGGATGGTTTTTATCATTCTAGCATATCTTTGAAGTGTTGCAAAACCCCAAATGCCTTTGGTTTTCTCTACAATGGGGTTTGCAGAAACTTGTTGCCAAATGTTGTGTGCCAATGCCTTGAGGCTTGGCTTGATTCTGTTTTTGAAATTGGCTTGAGAGGCTCTATACTCTTTGGTGATTGTTGAGTTGTCGAATCTTGGCTTGAATGAAGCACGGATTCTTGGTTTTTCAAATTTGATGAAATCTTGCTTGAGATTGCTTTTTCAAAAGCACACTTTCTAATCACCAAATCCAACTTTGCTTTTTCTCTATAAGGGGGACAAGGGGGTTTATTGCGAGGCACCCCCCTTATCCCCCTTAAAATCCCCCAAACCCCTGCCCGCTTTTTGTGTGACAACACAACGATAGAGTGCAATGTTTGAGTTTGATTCTTGTTTGTTGTTTTGTTGATTTGATTTTAGATTTATTGATTTGATTCTAGTTTTTGCATTTATTTCTTAGAATCTTTAGAATCTCCATAAAAACCCCTGATCAATTTATAAACCCAACTACTTCAAAAAATCAATAGGAAACCGCTTCCCAAACCAACCTTGTAGAACCAAAAAAGATTCTAAGTCAATGTAATCTTGAACAAGCCTTGCTAATGCAATGCTGGGGTTATGGGGGTTGTTAAGGGGGATAAGGGGAACGCTGCTATAAGTTCCCCTTGCCCCCCTTAAGAGAGATCCTAGAGGATTCTAGAATTGTATAAAGGGTGGTTTGCTCAAGCCAACTTTAAAAGAAAGAATCCAAGTCGTGCTTGAAAACTAGAAAAAGTGCTTTTGCAAAACAAAGCCCCAAAAAGAGAGCAGGCAAACCAAGAATCGCCAAAACCATACTTTTGCAAAAAGATCCTGAAACCACCGCTACCCCTCTGTAGCTTATCTGAACCTTAAAAGAAAATGATATGTTTTTGCACTTTTTTAATTTCAGTAACCTTTCATTAACTTTTGTTATACAATGAATCCACTTTAAGAAAAAATCAAGAAAGGATTTCCTATGACACGAGACATAAGAAACACCAAACCAAACACTTCATCTTTTTTCAAACCCATTGTGGCTAGTTCTTTGGCATTGGCATTGAGTGTGAGTGGGGCGAGTGGGGCTGGGGATTGCAACCCCTCTGACGATGAGGCACAGATTTGCACAGGGATGGGTGCTACAAGCGACTTGACAAAAGTAACTTTGCCTTTAAAAATTAGTGGGGGAGGCAATGAGAGTTTTAAATTTATAGAATCAGGTGGCTTCCATCAACCGCAACTCATATCAAATGGCAGCCCTACCACATCAACCTTAGTGGAAACACTGACTTTTCAATTTGGCAATGACGCACAAGTCAAAGCAACAAAAGATAGCAACAAAGTGACTATCGCAGGAAAAACAGGGGATACGCACTTATTCCTAGGCACAGGAACCAAGGGCTTGAAAATGGGGAGTGGGACAGGCACTCTAATTTTTGATTTTACTAACACCACAGGTTCAGATAATCATACTATGACACTCAATTTGGGCACTGGCACCGACACAGACAAACAGGTTTCTTTGTTGGGCAATATTGAAGTCATAGGCAAGGCAAAAGCAAAAGCAAAAGCAAAAGCAAAAGCAAAGGATGATACTAGTCAAGACACATTTGAAGCACAACTCAAAGGCAATATCAAAGGAAACATCTCTGTTGGCTCTGGAGCACAATCCAACAAAAAATACAATCTCAAAAGCCTTTTTGATTTTATTGAAGTAGCAGGACAAATGCAAGAAGCTATCATCGATGGCACAATCGCAACAAATGGAAATGGTGTAGAAACAGAATTAGCCTTTCATAAAAATGGGACAATCAAAGGCAATATCACCACAGCCCCAGAGAGTAAAACCAACATCACTCTCAAAAAAGACAGCTCTACCCTCACACTAGGTGGAGGAAATAACACAATCACTAAGCTTGACTTAGATTCAGGTGTTACTCAAGCTACTCTTAAACTCACAGGAGGCAAAGGCGAAACTAGAGATTCTAGCAGCACAAAACCCATAGATCAACAAACAACGATTTATCAAGTTACAAATGGTAACAAACTCGAAGTGAAGTTTGACAAAAACGAATCGCACCTCACTATCGGCAAAGCAGATGATAGCGTGGATAATCAACTCAAAGCCCTAAAATTTGGGGCTAATACAAAAGGAACACTTATCGTTGCGGGTAAAAGCACCACAATCACTCAAGCAGTGAGTGTTGCAGATACTCAAACCCTCGATCTCAGAGTCACAGGGCAAAGACTCGCTCTAACTAATGCACTCAAAACCACAGGTAGTGGAATCATCAATGCCTATCTTACTGGAAGTGGAGAGAATCAAGGAATCCTTGAACTTGCAGCAGGAGAAAACAAAATCACTAGACTAGGAATCGTTGAAAGCCCACTTGAAAATAATAAAAACACTCCAAGATACGGAACACTACTTCTAAAATCAGGCAATACAACGATTGCACAAGGTGTGAGTGTGACAAACAGCAAGCATACTCTAACGCTAAAGTTTGAAGGTGCAAGTCCCAATCTCACTCTAACAAACAACTTGACAAATAGCGATGGAAAAGCGGTGATTGATTTTAATGGAACAAGTGGAACACTTACTAGCTCAATCAACACTAGCACTGCTACAGACAAAAATCCAAAGGCAAAAGCCACCACCACTATCAAAGTCGCTAGTGGAAAAAGTGGAACTATCGCTGGCAGTATCACCGCAAAAAATGGTGGAGAAAACAATATTAGCTTCACAAATGAGGCTGGAGGTGGTGGTGGTCCAACACTCACTCTCAAAGGAGCAAAAAACCAAATCAATGAAGTTACGCTTGATAAAAGTGTCACAAACGCCACTCTTATACTCACGACAAATGGCGGTGGCACAAAAAATGAAACCACAATCTTCAAACAATTAAATGGAGAAAAGCTCACCATCCAACTAGGAGGCGACTCCACCCTTACTTTGAATCCAACCAACATCATTTCAAATGAAACAATAAACAACACAATCAAACAACTTATACTCAACAATGGAAGTAGCGGAAGCAATACCGGGAAACTTGTCCTTACAAGAGGCACAACCACAATCACAGATGCCACTACGCTCACTAATGCCAATGATTCTCTTACTTTGGAGTTAAAAGGCGAGGGCAATGGCAACACAACTCTCACTCTCAAAAACGATCTCAAAAAAGGTAATAGTGTCACTAATGCAACAATCAATGTCAATCTCATATCAGCATTAGGTTCTGCAACCTTGAAACTTCAAGGAAGCCAAAATACTATCACCACACTAACAGCGGAGAATCCAAACTCTATATTGCTTTTGGAGGACAAAACAACTCCAGAAGCTCAAACCACCACCATTGATAGTATTGTGAATAACAATTTGCAAGTCAAATCCACTGCTACAACTTCCACACTAAAACTCAATAACTCTACGCAAGCTACAATCAAAAGCCTTGCACTAGGAAATGGCGAAACAGGAGGTAATGCCAAAAACACAAATTTCACTTTAGAACAAAGTGGAACTGGGCATAGCACCATCACAGAAGCCATCGCAGTGAATGGTGGGAACAAACTCACGATCAAACTTTCAGGCGATAATGCAAAATTAACCTCTGCAGGTGGCGTAACCAACAACGCCCCTGCTACAGCCCATACAACGATTAGTTTTGCAGGGACAAATGGAACTTTTGATGGAACACTCACTACAAGTAATGGGGCATTGAGTGAAGTTAAAGTGGATAAGGGCAAATCTGGAATCATTACCAAAAATGTTACTACTAGTGGTAGTGGGCAAAATAAAATCATTTTCAACAATGAGGGTAGTGAAACAAGTGAATCCACCCTTACTTTGCGAGGCAATGATAATCAATTCAAAAGCCTTACATTAGATCATACAACAGCCACCCTCACCACAGAAGGCACAAAAACAACGATTACAGATGAAGTGAATGTTGGAAGTGGTAAAACCCTCAATCTCAACATTGGCTCTAGCACCAAAACCGATTCTGCAACACTCACCCTAACAAATAATCTTGAGAATAATGGAGCAGGGCTTAATATCACATTCACTGGCAATGGCACACTTGATAGCACGATCACCACAAAGGCAAATAAAACCACAATCAAGGTTGAAGCAAACAAATCAGGAACAATCACCAAAGCAGTAACTACTGAAAATGGTGGAGAAAATGAAATCACTCTCAACAATGGCTCTACCCTCACTTTGCAAGGCACAGAAAATAAAATCAAAGCCCTTGCACTTAGTAGCACAGGCAATCCAACAGGCACACTGATCACGGACACTACCAACACTACCACAACGATTGCTGATGCAGTAAGTGTAGGGGCAAACAAAGCCCTAAAACTTGAAGTAAAAGGAGAGAAACTTAGTTTTACAAATAATCTTAAAGCAGAAGGTGGAAAAGTTGGAGTGACTCTCAATGGAGAGCGTGGCAAAGGCATTCTTGAGGTAAAAGGAGAGAATAACACACTCACAAGCCTTACGGCAAAACAATATGGGAAACTGCTCCTTACAGGAAATGGCACTGCAAAAGCCACCACTATCACAGGCAATGCCACAGGAGAGAATCTAGAAGTGAGTTTTGGCAACCAAACGAGTTTGACTTTGCAAGGGGCAAACAATCAAATCAAAACCCTTACACTTGGAACAACAAATCCCACAACAGCCACCCTCAATCTCAAGGGTGCAAACACAACGATTGAAACTCAAGTGAGCGTAGGAGAAAATAAAACTCTCAATCTCAATATTGGATCTAGCACTGGAAACAATTCCACCCTTACTCTAACAGGTGGATTAGAGAATGGTGGCACAGCGAAAGTCACATTTGCTGGAAGCAATAGCAAATTTGATGGTGCTATCAACACGCTAGCAAACAAAACTACAACAATTGAAGTTGCTGAAGGCAAAGCTGGAATCATCACCAAAGCAATAAGCGGAGCAGGGGAGAACACAATCACCCTCAAAAACGGCTCCGCCCTCACTTTGCAAGGGGCAAACAATCAAATCAAAACCCTTACACTTGGAACAGGCAGTCCAACAGGCACGCTCAATCTCGAGGGTGCAAACACGACGATTGAAACTCAAGTGAGCGTTACAGACACACAAACCCTCAATCTCAATATTGGCTCTAATGCCAAAGCTGATTCTGCAACACTCACTCTAACAGGCAATCTCACAAACAATGGCACAACCAATCTCACATTCACCGGCAATGGCACACTTGATAGCACGATCACCACACAAGCAAGCAAAGCCACAGCAATTGAAGTGAGTGCAGGCAAAGCTGGAATCATCACCAAAGCAATAAGTGGAGATGGTGCTAACAACATCACGCTTAACAACGACTCCACCCTCACTTTGCAAGGGAATAATTCCATTGCCACAACCAGTGTCGCAGGAGCTACTCTTAGATTGACAGGGGGAACTAAGACTACAATTCAAACTTTAAATGGCAATGATAAATCTCTCATTGATCTAGCAAGTGGCACTTATCCTGCCAAAACTAGAGAGGCTTCCCCCACAAACACCGCCCACAATTTCAACCTCCTCACGATTGGAGAAACAAGTGGCACTGGCACAGGACTTGCCTCAAGCAATCTCACCTTCCAAGTTTTTGTAGATCCTAGTGCAAAACAGGGTGCAACAGATAGCAAGATTGGAGGAGAAGCCACAAAAGCAGAAAGCCCCTACGGACACGCCTATTCTGATCGTATCGTGGTTCATAAGGTTGAAGGCACCCAAGTGAGCGAAAATCTCCAAGTCATCATCGACCCACTAAAAATCTCAAAAATTACCTACCAAGGTGGAGGCACAACAACAGATGGCAATATCGCAGTCGCCACAGTGAAAAGCACGACAGGTGCTCCCTCTGTCCCTCTAGTGGATTTCACGATCCAAAACCTAGACATCGGTGGAGAGACGATCAAAGTCATCACTCGCCAACAACCCACCGACGAACACGGCAAAATCACAGCCTCCAACGGCTACATCACCTACTTCCTAGACAATTTCATCACGCTCGGAGCAAGTCCAACCACACAAAAAATCATCTCCTCCGCCCTAACGCTCAACTATGATTTGTTTGTAGCCAATTTCAACTCTATCAACAAGCGACTAGGAGAAGTCCGCAACAACCCACACACTCAAGGCGTATGGGCAAGAGTGTTTGGAGGCAATCAAGAATCAGATTTTGGGATAGGAAGCCAAAGCACCTATGTGACTTTGCAAAGCGGTTATGACTACGCACTTGATCTAGAAAATGCAAAAAACTATGTGGGGGTTGCACTCGCCTATGCAAGATCGCAAGGCACAAGTCGCAAAGCCACAAGTGGAGACAAAATCGTGAGCCTAGATGGTATCAACTCTCAAGCCTTTGAGATCGCGGTGTATAGCTCCTATGTGAGCCAAGTGGGCTTATACAACGACACGATTGCCAAGTTTGCCTACATCACTTCAGATTTCCAAATCAGTAGCAGTGCGACAAAAAGCCAAATCGACAACATCGCCCTCCTACTCTCCAATGAAGTGGGCTACCGCTATGCCTTTGGGGCAACGCAAGATTGGTTCATCGATCCTCAAGCAGAGGTCGGTTTGGGCTACCTCAATCCCTCTAGATTCAATGCCAAACCTGATAGAAACACCCTTGAAGCCACACAGGCAAATATCCTTGTGCTACGCTCAAGGGCTGGGACAAGTCTAGGCAAAGAGTTTAGGGGCGAGAAATGGGCGACTTCTCTGTATGTGGGAGGATTCTACGAATATGATGCACTGCTAGGCGGGAAAAACAATATCAAATTTTTGCATAGCGGAAGCCAAAGCATCGCTGAGTCGTATGGCTCCAATGGTCGCGTCGTGCTAAATCTCGGAGCCAATGTGCAAATCAAAGAATCCACAAGGGTGTATATGGATTTTGAGAAAAGCTTCGGGGACAAGTTTAGGACACGCTACCAAGTCAATCTAGGGGCGAGATATAGCTTTGGGGAGGCAGTGGCAAAAGAGCAAGAGCAAGAGAAAACACAAGAAAACAAAGCTCCTTTGAAAATAGAAAACACAAGCGATAGTGCAAACTAAAATATTTGGGGAGCTATCCCCAAAGCCCCCTCCCTCCTTATATCTTAAAAGAAAATAATATTTTTTTACACTTTTTTAATTTCAGTAACCTTTCATTAACTTTTGTTATACAATGAAGCCACTTTAAGAAAAAGTCAAGAAAGGATTTCCTATGACACGAGACAAAAAAATCACTAGGATTACCAAACCAACCCTCTCATTTTTCAAACCCCTTGTGGCTAGCTCTTTGGCTTTGGCATTGAGTGTTAGTGTGGTGAGTGCTGGGGATTGCGATAACGCTACCAATGAGGCACGGATTTGCACAGGAGTGGGTATTGCAACGAGTGCATTGACAAAAGTAGGTTTGCCTTTAAATGTTGGTGATGGGGGCAATGAGAGTTTTAAGTTTATAGAATCAGGTGGCTTCCATCAACCACAACTCACCAATAATTCTGCTTTGGAAACATTGGCTTTTCAGTTTGGCACTGGAAGCAATGTCACGGCAACAAAGCAAGGTAGCAACAAAGTGACTATCGTAGGAAAAACAGGGGATACGCACTTATTTCTAGGCACAGGAACCAAGGGCTTGAAAATGGGGAGTGGTGGAATGGGCACTCTAGTTTTTGATTTTTCTACTGCTCAAACAAGCAACAAGACTCCCAAAATGAGTCTTAATTTGGGGGCAACAAGTGGAATGTCCTTGCAAGGCAATCTTGAAGTGAAAGGCAAAGAAAGAGAAAAGTCTGATACTACTCAAGACACATTTGATGCCACACTGCAAGGTAATATCAAAGGAAATATCACAATAGGGGCAGATACACAAGCTGGCAAAAAGCAAAATCTCAAAAGCAGTTTTGATTTTATTGGAACAGGAGAGCAAGAAATTACGATTAATGGTGCTATCACAACAAAAGGAAATGGTGTAGAAACAGAATTAGGATTCACTAGTTTTACCAATATCACGATCACAGGAAATATCACCACAGGCAATGGTGCTAAAACCAACATTACTCAACTTCCAGAGGGTGCCACTCTCACACTGCAAGGGAACAGCAATCAAATCACTACGCTTACCACCACTGCTTCAGGCGATAAGAAAGCCACCCTTGCACTTCAAAATGGAAACACAACGATTGGTGTTATAAAAGGCAACAGCATCACTCACAATATTGAAGTCAATTTCGCAGGAGGCACTCCTACCCTTATGCTCAATGGAGCAACAAATGCACTCAAAACCATTACATTTGGTGGAGCTAGTGCAGGCACTCTTGCCATTGCAAATGGTGGCACAGCTTCTATCTCTGATGCAGTAAGCGTAGGAGCTGGAAAAACTCTAAATCTTGAAGTAACACATGGATACCTTAGCCTTGATAAAGCGATCACAGGAGAGGGGACAATCAATGTGGTCTTGAATGGAAAAAGCGAAGGGGCAGAAGCAACACTCATCTTTAAAAACACTTCTGACAATCAACACAGACTCACACGACTTGAAGTCCCTAAGGGAAAATATGGAGAGCTAAAACTCGCAGTAGGAGATTTTAATCAGGCAACTTTCACAGACAATGTCACTGGCGATAATCTCAAAGTAACTCTTGGAGGTAGCACCACCCTTATTTTGGAGGGCACAAACAACAAAATCAAAACTCTTGGATTCAGTGGCTCAGATGCCACTCTCAAACTTGGCAAAGCTGGCACAACATCCACAACAAGTATCACTAATGGTATAACAAATGGGGAAAAACTTACAATGGAGTTTGTGGGAGGCACTGCCGCTCTCAATCTTGGCGGAACAAACAATAACATCAAAACTCTCAAGACATTGGACAAAGCCAACGCCACAATAAATCTCTCTAGCAATAAAAATAGCACTAAATACAATAGTCTCACCATTGGCACAGGTGGCACAGGGCTTGAGGGCAATGGCTACACATTCCAACTCTATGCCTCCTCAAATGAAAAAAAATTGACTTTGGAAACAGAGATTGACTCCTATGCAGATCGCATTGTGATTGAAAATGCCAATACCACAGAGAATCAAACCCTTGAATTGCTTGTGGATAATGCTGATGTCGCAAAGCTTTCACAAAAAGCCACAACCCAAAACATCGCTCTTGCTACAATTAGAAACACAACAGCAGGAAATAAAGAAACAGCAAAAGTCAAATTCAACACAACATCAAAAAAATCTATCAATGGAGAAGTGATAGAAGCCACATTTGAGAGCAAAGAAACTGCCAAAGATGGCACAGAACAAACAGGGGGTGACTACACCACCTACTTCCTTACATCTGTTAAATCACTAGGAGCTGATTCTGTTATCCAACAAATTGCCTCCTCTGCCCTTGCAATCAACTATGATTTGTTTGCCGCCAACTTCAACTCTATCAATAAACGACTGGGTGATCTGAGGGGCAACCCCTACACTCAAGGGGTATGGGCTAGAATCTTTGCTGGAGGACAAGAATCAAAGTTTGGCATAGGAAGCCAAAGCACCTATGTGACTTTGCAAAGTGGCTATGATTATGCCTTTGTGTTTGAGGGTGGCAAAACTTATGCAGGAGTCGCCCTCTCTTATGCACACTCAAATGGCAAAGGGCGTAAGCTAGGGGATAAGAGTTTGGATGACATCACATCTCAAGGTTTTGAAATCGCAGTGTATAACTCATATTTTAGCGATATAGGTTTGTATAACGATAGCGTCTTGAAGTTTGGCTATCTTGCTTCAGATTTTATGATTAACAATGGAGCTACAAAAGGGCATACGACTAACGCCACTTTTTTGCTCTCCAATGAGGTGGGGTATCGTTATGACTTTGGAGAAGCAAAAGATTGGTTTGTCACTCCTCAAATAGAAATAGGACTGGGTTATTTGAGCTCCTCTGATTTCAAAGACAAATTTGGTGCTAATCCTTTTGAAATCACTCAAGATTCTGTTTTTCTTATGCGTTCAAGACTTGGGGCAGATGTGGGCAAAGAGTTCAAAGGAGAGGATTGGGGAGTTTCTCTCTATCTTGGAAGTTTTTGTGAATATGATGTATTGGCAGGGGGAGAGAACAACTTCACTTTCATCAACAACAACAAAAAAAGCTCTATCAAATCTTATGATTCCAATGGGCGTTTTGTGCTAAATATGGGGAGTAATGTGAAAATCAAAGAATCTACAAGAGTGTATGTGGATTTTGAAAAGAGCTTTGGGAATAAATTCTCAACACAATGGCAAATGAATCTTGGAGCAAGATATAGCTTTGGGGAAGTAATAGCAAAAGCTCAAGAGCAAGAAAAAACGCAAGAAAAAGCTCCTTTGAAAATAGAGAGCGGAGCGAATAGCTGATAGGAGGGAGGGGGGAAGGGGGCGATCTGCTCTCTTTTGGGGTTTTGCAAAAGCACAGATTTGAGGTGATTTAAAGATTGGCTTGAAACTTCTTTTTAAAGTTGGTTTTGCAAAACCACATTTCCCAATTTCTCAAGCACGGCTTGGAGTTTTTCTTTTGAAGCTGGCTTGGGGAGATTACGCTTTTTAGCAATTCTAGAATCTCTTGGATTCTTTCTTTTTAAGTTGCTTTGGCAAAAGCACGGCTTTTGGTTTCTCAAGCTTGGCTTGGAGTTTTTCTTAAGGGGAACAAGGGGAACTTAAAGCAGCGTTCCCCTTATCCCCCTTAACAACCCCCATAACCCCAGCATTGCATTAGCAAGGCTCGTTCAAGATTACATTGACTTGGAATCTTTTTTGGTTCTACAAGGTTGATTTGGTCAGCAGTTGTTTGTGCTTATATTGAAATAGTGAGGTTTGATGATTGATTAGAGTTTTTTGAGAGTTTGCAAAGAGATTCTCAAAAATCAAAAACAAAACTTTTCACAAAGATTCTAAGAATCTAGATTCAAATCAATAAATCTAGAATCAAACTCAAAACACCAAAGAATCTAAACAAAGTCAAACTAATGTGGGTAACACACAAAAAGCGGGCAGGGGTTTGGGGGATTTTAAGGGGGATAAGGGGGGTGCCTCGCAATAAACCCCCTTGTCCCCCTTATAGAAAAAAGCACAGCAAGTTTCAATGACTAAGAAGTGTGCTTCTGCAAAGGCAATCTCAAGCAAAGAATCAGGTTGCCGAATCTCAAAGTTTTATTTTTATTGAAATAGTAAGGTTTGATGATTGATAAGGGTTTTTGTGGAGATTCTAGGGATCGCTTGGTTTGAGAGGCGGTTTGCCGTGATTGTATGCAACAGCAAGAGTTAATATGGATTGAAACCACTAGAAACACAGCAAAACTGATGGGCTTTGATATTTTGCAATATAATACCACCACAACAATCCTCATCAAGGACTCCAATGATTGCCGAAGCTTCCATCCAGCAACTCAAAGCTCTGATTGACATTATCGACATCATTAGCCACTATATCCAGATCAAAAAATCAGGAGCCAACTATAGTGCGTGTTGCCCATTCCACGATGAAAAAACCCCAAGCTTTATGGTCAGCCCATCAAAAGGGTTTTACCATTGCTATGGTTGTGGTGTCGGTGGAGATGCGATTAAATTCGTAATGGAGTATGAAAAACTAAGCTTCACAGAAGCTATCGAAAAAATCGCCTCATTGGTTGGTTTCACTTTGGAATACACCAAATCTCAAAAACGCGTAGATTTCAAGTTTTTGGACAAAGTCGCAGAGTTTTATCAAAACAAGCTCTCCCATTCTCCAGAGATTTTGGACTATCTTGGCAAAAGAGGGCTGACTGCAGAGAGTATCGCGAAGTTTCATCTTGGGTTTTGTGGTGCGGGGTTTGAGAGTGTCAAACTTGCTGATCAATACAACGCACGCAGAGAGGCGATCGAGCTAGGGATTTTGGGGGAGGATGATCAGAGGGTGTATGCACGATTTTTCAATCGCATTATGTTTCCTATCTGTTCTCCCAATGGGCAGATTATCGGATTTGGTGGCAGAAGTCTAGACAACGCGGGTGCCAAATACATCAACTCCCCACAAACCAAAGTGTTCAACAAATCCAAACTCCTCTATGGCTATCATCTTGCCAAAGAAAAAATCTATAGCCAAAAGCAAATCATCATCACTGAAGGCTATTTGGATGTGATTATGCTCCACCAAGCAGGATTCCAAAATGTCGTAGCCACTCTTGGCACAGCCCTCACGCCTGATCATTTGCCCCTACTCAACAAAGGCGAACCCCAAATCATTGTCAGCTATGACGGCGACAAAGCAGGGATCAACGCCGCTTTCAAAGCAAGCAAACTTCTAGCTTCTAATAGCAAAGACGGAGGGGTCGTGATTTTTGCAAATGGAGCCGATCCTGCGGATATGATTTTGGCACAGCAGGAGCAAGAGGTGCGGAGACTTTTTGCCTCCCCGATTCCTTTTGTAGAGTTTGTTTTGAGAGAGATCAGCAAAGCCTATGATCTCACAAACCCGATTCAAAAAGAACACGCCCTCAAAGAATGCCTAGAGTTTCTACGCTCACTAAGCCCTGTGATCCAAGAGGAATACAAGCATTTCACTGCCAAACTTTTGAAAATCCAGCCCCACCTCATCAACATCAAACGCCCCAAAGCCCCCAAAGCCTCAAAACAACACGCCAATCTCGCCGAACTCGTTTTGATCAAAAGCATTTTGGAATCCCCGCACTATCTTGAACTCGCTTTGGAATATCTACAGGCAGAATGCTTTGAGAGTCATCAAAGTGCCTTTGAGCTGATTCTCCAAGGAGAGCTAGAGCACCCAACGCTTATTGGTATCAGGATCAACGAAGACATCAAAGCATTAACAGAGAAAGAGTTCCAACATCAAGTTTTCTCATTTTTGCTGAATTTTTATGAGAAAAAACTCAAAACGATTCCACTAGAAACGGGCATAAGTTATAATCAAAAACTAGAATTGATTGCAAAATATCGTTCTTGTATTTCACAGATCAGAGAAAGGAAAACAAATGAAAGCTTTAGCCTTATTTAGCGGTGGTTGCGATAGTCTCATCAGTATGCAGCTGCTCAAAGAGCAAGGGATTGAAGTGGTTGCCCTCAACTTCAACATCGGCTTTGGAAGCAACAAAGACAAACTCCAATATTTTCAAAACGCCACAGCCCAAATCGGTGTGGAATTTGTCAGCGTCGATATCCGCAAACAATTTTTTGATCAAGTGTTGTTTGCCCCCAAATATGGTTATGGCAAATACTTCAATCCCTGTGTGGATTGCCACGCCAATATGTTTAGAAATGCGTTTAAAAAATTGATTGAGCTTGAGGCTGATTTTGTGATCAGTGGCGAGGTTTTGGGACAACGCCCCAAAAGTCAGCGAAAAGAGGCACTAGAGCAAGTCAAGCTTTTGGTGAGAAAAATGGGGGAAGAAGAGGAGTTCCGCCATTTGGTCGATCCAAATGGAGATGGTATTGCCAAGCCAAAAACTCTCGATGCGTTGCTATTGCGTCCGATGAGTGCCAAGCTTCTAGAGCCTAGCTATCCTGAGCTTATGGGTTGGGTGGATCGCGAGAAACTGCTAGATGTCCAAGGGCGTGGTAGGAGTAGGCAGTTGGAAATGATCAAAAATTATGGGTGGAAATATTTTGAGAAGCCCGGAGGCGGTTGTCTGCTCACAGACACAAGCGTGGCAAACAAAATCAAAGATTTGCAAGCACATCGCGGAATGGTGTTTGAAGATGTTGCACTTGTCAAAGCAGGGCGTTATATGAAGCTTCCAAATGGTGCAAGGTGCGTCATCGCAAGAAACGAAGAGGAAAACCACAAGCTTGACATTCCTCATTCGCAAATGGAGAGAATCACACTGCTAGATTGCGTAGGTCCGATTGGCTTGGTGGAAAAAAACGCAACCAATGAGGACAAAACACTCGCAGGGAGGATCGCTCTAGGCTATGGCAAATCCGATCCAGCTCGAAGCTATCGCGTGCAGATTGGGGAAGAGATCCATACCCTTGAGCCTTTGGATAAAACACAGGCACAGGGGTTTTTGTTTTCTTAAAAGGTTTGTTTCTTTTTTGGAGTTTGTTTTGCAAAAGCACATTTCCCAATTTTTCAAGCTTGGCTTGGAGTTTTTCTTTTGAAGTTGGTTTGAGCAAACCACCCCTTATGCAATTCTAAAATCTATTGGATTCTCTTTTTTGGTGTTTGGTTGGCAAAAGGGTGACTTTGGGTGATTCTAGAATCTTTGATTCTCTGTTTGGGATTGGCTTGGGGGAAGCGCATTTTCTAATTTTTCAAGCTCGGCTTGAGGTTCTTTTTCAAGTTGGCTTGAGCAAAGCACCCTTTATACAATTCTAGAATCTCTTAGATTCTCTTTTTAAGTTACTTTGGCAAAAGCACGGCTTTTGGTTTCTCAAGCTTGGCTTGGAGTTTTTCTTAAGGGGAACAAGGGGAACTTAAAGCAGCGTTCCCCTTATCCCCCTTAACAACCCCCATAACCCCAGCATTGCATTAGCAAGGCTCGTTCAAGATTACATTGACTTGGAATCCTTTTGGGTTCTACAAGGTTGGTTTGGGAAGCAGTTGTTTATGCTTATATTGAAATAGTGAGGGTTTATATATTTTTGTGATTTTTTAAAAAGTTGCAAAGAGATTCTTAAAAATCAAAACTAAAACTTTTCAAAAAGATTCTAAGAATCCAAGAAACCAAAGAATCAAGAATGCTTTCACAAAGATTCTAAAGATTCCAAGAATCTAGATTCAATTCAAACCAAAAAAACAAATCTAAAACACCAAAGAATCAAAACAAAGTCAAAGTAATGTGGGTAACACACAAAAAGCGGGCAGGGGTTTGGGGGATTTTAAGGGGGATAAGGGGGGTGCCTCGCAATAAACCCCCTTGTCCCCCTTATAGAAAAAAGCAAAGTGGGAATTGGTGACTAGAAAG
This sequence comes from Helicobacter enhydrae, assembly GCF_001693335.1. Taxonomy (NCBI): domain Bacteria; kingdom Pseudomonadati; phylum Campylobacterota; class Epsilonproteobacteria; order Campylobacterales; family Helicobacteraceae; genus Helicobacter; species Helicobacter enhydrae. The sequence goes on from NZ_CP016503.1 coordinate 1,089,554, forward strand.
TGTGCTTTGGCAAAAGCAACCCCAAAAAGAGAATCTAAGAGATTCCAGAATCACTCAAAAGTGTGCTTCTGCGAAACCAATCTCAAAAACTAGCAAACAAATTAAGAATCCTCCAAAGAGTGTGCTTTGTCAAGCCAAAAAAGAGAATCTGAGAGATTCTGGAATCCCCAAGAGTGTGCTTCATTCAAACAAAGATTCAACAACCAAAGAATCACCAAAGAGTATAGCCTCTCAAGCCAACTCCAAAAGGAAACCCTAGAGATTCTAGAATCCCCAAAAGTGTGCTTTGCCCAAACCAATCCCAAAAAAGAGAGACAGCAAACAGCGTTTTGCAAAAACCGCACTTTTGCCAATTCTAGAATCCTTTGGGCTCCACAAGGCTATTTTGGGAAGCAATTTGCTGTGATTGTATGAAATAGTGGGGTTTTTGGAGATTCTAGGGATCACTTGGTTTGGGGGTTTGTGTTTTGAAAAGGGGTTGAGCTCTTGGGGGGGACCCCAAAGATTTAGAATGTGTATTTGAGTTCTGCTCTTGCGCGTCCTTGAGTCAAGTCGCCAAATGTAGAACCAACTAGGGCAGTGAGCTTGAGTTTGTCAGAGAATGCATAAGAAGCACTTGCAGTCAATTCGTGCAATGTCGCATTCATATTTGTTATGCTTTGACCATTTGCATTCTTATGATTTGCAATACCCTTTTTCATCAAAGAATAATGATTGTTGCCACTGACATAAGCATAGTCCAAACCAAGTCCCACACCGCCTAGTTTGTATGTGAGCTGTGCATAGACGACTTGGATGCTTGTGTTTTTGACACCACCATTGCCTCCAAGTGTGTAGCCATTCTTGTCACCAACGGTGTCATACCAGAATTTACCACCCATGTTGAAGCTGCCATTGTTGAGCAATGCTCCATATCCTTCTCCGAAGCTTCCTGTGTAGCCCACTGATGCACCCAATCCGCTTCCAGAATAAGCCACTTGGACATTATACAGACCTCTTGTTTTGGCAATATTGGTTTTATTCTTCAACAAAATATCGTTGTTGAAGAATGTGCTTTGTGTATTGACTTGAGTGGCTGCCACTTGTCCTTGTATCGTTACACCTGATGTTGTGTATCCTAGCTCTCCAAATACTAGATAATCCACTGTTTTGATAGAGTTGGCAGCCCAAAGTTTGAATCCAACACCGCTCAATGCTGCAGCATCTCCGCTCACCCCTGCAATCATCAATGGGCGATCAGAATCAAAAGAATAATGCCCTGCTGCTGACTTAGAAAGTTCATTGCTCACATCTAATCCCCAAGCACCATAAGCCTGTGCACTGAAGCGAATGCCATTGATGTCTGTATTATTCACAGCTACACCCAAACCATAATCCCAAGCACTATCGTTGAAAGGAGTGTCAATCGTCACTTGTCCTCCAGTAATCGTTGTTTTGGTGCTTTGGAAAGTTTGCTTCGCATAGATTCCATAGATAGACAAAGGCACAGAGTTATTGACATCTTTTCCTTTGGTAGAATTCTCCAAGAATGTCCCACCATTTGGGGCACTTCCACCAATGCTTGCCCATAGTGTTGTCCCGACGCTGAAGCCTTGGTATGCACCTGTTTCGATATTGGCAAAAATCCTTGTCCTGAGTGCTGTTCCGCTTGCATCATCGCCAAACATCGAAGTCAAACGCTCATAAGCATAACCTTTGATTGTCGTTCCGGCAAAAATATCTCCTAGCGTTGTGCTTTTTTTGGCTTGCACAGAAGTTTGAGTTTGTTCTACTTGAGCCTCTCCTTCTTGAGCAGGTTTGGCAACTTCTTCTGCATATACTGATGAGAGTGTCCCAAGAGCCATTAAGGCAATAAGTGAAAGTTTCGTAGTTTTCATCGTTTCTCCTTGTTTATTAATAAAATTAACCACCTATCAATGATAGCCAAAAATTATGGGATTTTTTGCTCTTTTGCGACATTTTGCGTGAATCGAACATAAATTTCTGCCTTCAGCACATTTTGCAAGAGGTTTTGTTTCTGGATTGTGAATGGCGGGATGAGGGTGCTGTTGGGGAAGCTCTCTCTCAAGATTTTGACAAAATCAAAAATCTGTTGAGGGTTTTGCACGATTGCTTGGATTTGGTAGGTGATTGTTTTGAATCCCTCTTGAGGTGGGGTTTTGGTTTGGATTTCTTTCAAAGAGACATTTTCCAAAAATCCTTGTGTCAAAGCCAAAACAACGCCCTCATTCACGGCTTTTTCTAGTGAATGGAGTGCTGTCTCTTTGCGTTGCTCTTGGACGCTTGTGCTGACTTCTTGATTTTCACTCAATATCCGATTGTAGAGGGTTTGAGTGCTGTGTAGATTGGCTTGAGAGTTTTTGAAATTTTGAATCTGGGGCAATACAATATACAAAAACGCATAAAATGCAAGTGCAAAAAAAATCACAACAAATGCAAGGTTTTTGATGATGAAGTCCGCTGTTTCGTCTCGTTTGTTCATTTAATTCTCCATTTTAGTTGTTGCCTGTCACTACCTTGCTCACAGAAACAAAGTTATACCACCCGCTTGGCAACACATAAAAATCCACACGGCTTTCTGAAAAAATCGCACTCAAAGGGGTTTCTAGCAAAAACAAATAGAGTTCTTTGGAAGGCGTGATGCCTTTGATGACGAGGTTTTTTGAAGTTAGGCTGATAGAATTGATCGTGATTTGTTCTGGAATCAAACCAAAAATATTGTGTATGGCTGTCACAAGCTTGGCATTGTTGGATTGCAGTGTTTTGAGCTCTTGGATCCTTGTGCGGAGGATTTGATCGTAGCTTACAAGGGTTTGGTTCCTCTCTCTTTGTTTGACAATCTTGGCTTCAATCATTTCAGTTTGTGAGCCGATACGCATTGTTTGGATATTGAGTATCAACCAAATACAGGCAATCACAAGCAACATCAAAAAGATATACAAAAACCAAGTTTTGGACAATGGAGAAAAAATGGCTTTTTTCTGTGGGGCAATAAAACTATAATGATTTTTCATTGTTGATCAAATTCCTTTTGTGCCAATGTTAAAAGAGCTTGAGCGACATTATACTCACGCACATCAATGTCAAGCATCAAAACATCTTGCAAATGTTTGAGTGCATCTGGAGCCATACCATAAGTGTCAAACAAAATGACTTTTTGGAGGAATTGGCTTTGATTGCTAGCATAGTATTCTTTGATGATATTTTCTACTGCCTCCACGACTTTGGTCGCACGCATAAAGTCCCTTAGGGCTTCGATTTTGTCTTTTTCTTGCTGTTCTTGCTCTTGGGCGAACTCTTGCAAATCCTCATCTGATGCAAATGCCTCATCAAACAACTCATCTAGCGGATCCTCAAATCCTTGATCCAAAAAATCCAAAATATTTTCAATGCTGTCGGTATTGGAGGATATGTCTGAAGTGTAGAAATTCTGCGGAGTTTGCTGTGCGTCAAGGTCGAGAGACACGACTCTGCCACTGATGACTTGCTGATGATTGGCGATCATTATTGCGATGTTTTCTTTTTGTTGCAAAAGATATAGGGCGTGTTCTTTGATTTTTTTGGATTCTTCAAACAACAATGTAAAGGGTGAAAACAAAAAATCAAGATACCCGATTTCCTCAAATCTGCGTATTTCGTTGAATATTTTGTCTTGTTGGATGTAGCATGAGCAATGTTGATTGATAGAGAGGGCTTTGACTCCTTGAGAGGACACGCCAAAATCAAGGAAGTCTTTGGGGTTGATCGTGGGCAATGCCCCTTGTGTCGTGTCTTTGGACATCGCAGAAATATAAGTGAATGGGAATTTTTTCTTGTAAAAATAGAGTAGCTTCACCACTTCCATAGGTATCAAGCCATCAATCATTTTGATTTCTCTTGAAATGTTTTGCTTGACCCTCCCTCCGTGCAAACGCAAGATGTTGAGACGGCAGGAATCATAATCTAGGTCAATGCCAATCAGCACTCTAGAATAGAAAAATTGCAATATTTGAGATAACACTTTTAGCCCTTATAACAATACTTCTAGATACTTTAGCAAGTTTTATTCCAAAAATACTCTTTTGGATCTCGCTCAAGGTAAATTTTGATTTTTTCTTGATTTTCCTCCACACTACAAGTCGCATCCAACTCAAGAGGTGGCAACACATAATAATCAATCTCGCCAAATAGCTTGGGGAGCTTCATCTGGTCCCAACTTTTGAGTTGCCAATATTTGGTCGGCTGCACTCTCAAGCCCACGATTTTGGTTTGGCTTTTGAGTGCCATCGCGACTGCCCCCTTTGCTACGCTGTGATAAGGTCCTCTTGGTCCATCAGGGGTTAGCCCCACATCCCATTGGTTTTTGAGCTTATTGAGTGCCTCGATCAATGCCCTCCTCCCGCCTTTGGAGCTGGAGCCTCGTATGCCTTTGAATCCATACAGGGCATAAAGGCGTGTGGCGATCTCTCCGTCGGAATGCTCACTGATGAGTGTCCCATAAGGCAATTTGTCCAAATCTAGCTTGGTGTTTGGGTGGCGAATCTTGTAAAAATGATGATACAAATGCCCCTGCATTGGGATCTCGCCGTGCCAAAACAGAGCGATCGCATTGCCCTCACAGCTTTGGGGGGCGATCAAGAAGCGATTTTTGGAGGTTTTGTGCACCAAAAACAGATAGCAATACAGCACTCTTGGGGCAATGTGGAGCAAAACAAGGCTTTTTAGTCGCTTAAGCATTGAGCAGTTTGCCTGATAGACTTCCCCCGTCATTGTGAGTGATCTGGACATCGACAAGTGCACCCATCGGCAAGATTTGGTTGGGGATCTTGATGAGGCGGTTGGTGTCGCTACGCCCTTCACTCCAGATCTCAGGGGCTCGGTCCTGATAGTTTTCTATCAAAACGCGATGTGTTTTGCCAATCTCTTTTTGGGCTTTTTCTGCCAAAATCTCGCGATGTCTTGATTGCAAAGCACTTAATCTCGCAGATGCTTCCTCTCTAGAAATCGTGTTGGGGAGATGTTGGGCTTGGGTGTGGGGGCGTGGAGAATAGATGAAGCTATAAAGCGTGTCAAACCGCACTTCCTCTAGCACTTTCATCGTTTCCAAAAAATCAGAATCGCTCTCTGTGGGGAAAGCTACGATGATGTCTGTGCTGATCCCGACATTTGGGACAAGTGCTCTGAGCTTGTGAATCCTATCAAGATACCATTCTTGTGTGTAGCCTCTTTTCATATCTCTCAAAACCTTTGTGGAGCCACTTTGCAAAGGGATATGGATGCTTTTGCAGACTTTGGGGTTTTGGGCAAACTCCTCCAAAAACTCATCATCCATATGCAAGGGGTGGGGGGAGGTGAATCTAATCCTCTCAATCCCCTCAATCGCACTCAATTCTCGCAGGAGCTGGGTGAAGTTTGTGGGCTTGTGGGGGATAGAAAATCGCGTGCCGTAGTGATTGACATTTTGCCCTAGCAGTAGCAGCTCTTTGATCCCGTTTTGAGCCATTTTGGTTGCTTCTTGCAAGAGCATAGGGGTGGGGATGGAAATCTCTTTGCCCCTAGTGTGTGGGACGATGCAATAGGTGCATTGTTTGTCACAACCGATAGAAATATTGAGCAGGGCTTTGACATCTGTGTTTTGCACTTTGGAAAACACATAGGCACTATCATCATAATCAAGATCCACCTCGACAGCTTTTGGCTGATGAATCACTTGAGTGATTTTGCTGATGTTTCTAGCACCCAACACAAAATCCACGCTAGGAGCTTTTTGGATGATTTGCTCCCCCAAATGACTCGCAGTGCAACCGCAAACTCCGATTTTGGCACCGGGTTTTTTCATCTGTGCGAACTGCCCAATCTCTGAAAACAATTTACGCTCGGGCTTTTCACGCACGGAGCAAGTGTTGAGCAAAATCAGATCGGCTTCTTTGGGGTCGTCTGTGAGGGTGTAGCTCTCTTTTTCTCGCAACTCTGCGATGAGGTGGTCGCTATCGCGATTGTTCATCGCACAGCCCATTGTTTCGATATAAAGTTTTTTTTGATTCATTGCAATGGCTTAGATGGCTTAGATGATGTGAAGCTCGTAGATGTATTCTTTTTCATCCAGTCCGAATTTTGCCTCTCTGAGATAGGCACTTCTCCCAGATTTGTTGAATTGCTCGACGATTTTCAAAAGATCTTTGTGGTTGTTTTCATTTGAAAAATAAAAAAACTTTTCTTGATCTTTGACGCTTTCTTGAATCTCTTTGAGAGTGATTGTTGTTTCTGCAGATTGCGATGTGCTTTTGGCAAGTTTGAAATCCATAATCAAATCCTAAATGTGAAATAAAAATATATTATACCTTAAAAGAGTTTGGGTGCTAGGATTGAGTAAAGCATACTCGATGCAAGTCTTGAATCTTTGATTCTTGTTTTTGGGTTTGGCTTGGGGGCTATGTTCTTTGGTGATTCCAGAATCTCTTAGAGCTTTCTTTTTGAATCTTGGCTTGAGCAAACCACCCTTTATACAATTCTAGAATCCCCTAGCATCTCTCTTAAGGGGATCAAGGGGAACTTATAGCAAGCGTTCCCCTTATCCCCCTTAACAACCCCCATAACCCCAGCATTGCATTAGCAAGGCTCGTTCAAGATTACATTGACTTGGAATCCTTTTTGGTTCTACAAGGTTAGTTTGGTCAGCGGTTTGCCGTGATTGTGTGAAATAGTGAGGATTTTTGTGTTTTTATGGTTTTTAAATTCAAATCAAAAACACAAGCTAGATTCAAATCAATAAATCTAGAATCAAACTTTAAAACTCAAAGAATCAAAACAAAGTCAAACTAATGTGGGTAACACACAAAAAGCGGGCAGGGGTTTGGGGGATTTTAAGGGGGATAAGGGGGGTGCCTCGCAATAAACCCCCTTGTCCCCCTTATAGAAAAAGCAAAGCAAGTTTCAATGACTAAGAAGTGTGCTTGTGCAAAACAATCTCAAAAAAGAGAAGTAGCGAACAGCGTTCTGCAAAACCATACTTTTGGCAATTTTGGAATCTTTTTGGGTTCTACAAGCTTGGTTTGATCGGCGTTTGCTTTGCTTTTATTCACCCCATCTCCCCTTTGCTTCTGAATCACCCCCTCCCCCTTTTAGTATCCCACTACTGATTAGCAGCTTTTGTCCCTGTGTCTTTGACTTTTTGAGAGCCTGAAGGAACTATTGAAGCTTTTTCTGTTTCCTCTGTAGGAGTATTTCCTACTCTCAAAGGAGCAGTGGTTTGTGCTTTTGCATTCTCAATGCTTGTTTTCTCTCCAAAGCTATATCTAGCTCCTAGATTGAATTGGAGTTGTGTCCTTAGTTTGTCTCCAAAGCTTTTCTCTACATCCACATAGACTCTAGTGGATTGATTAAGCTCTAGATTGCTTCCTACATTTAAAACCACTCTACCATTGGAAGCAAACTCAGGATTGTAAGCTTTTGTTGTGCTTGTAGTGAGTTTGTTAGATCCTCCTGTGACAAGATCATATTCATAGAATGTTCCAACATAAAGAGAGATGTTTTTGTCTTGTTCTACAATCTTTTTACCAAAACTAGCTCCTAGTCTAGTTCTAGTCAAAAACACACTCTCTTGGAGTGCTTTGAGTTGATTGCCTTTACCACTTCTAGTTTTCATCTTGGTGGTGAAGTCAGATTGATTGAGATAACCTAAGCTTAACTCTAATTGTGGATCAATGAAATAATCTTGTTGTTCTCCTAGAATGAAACGATAACCCACTTCATTGGAGAGAGTGAATCCTAGATTGTTTGCAGTGTTGTTGTGATCACTACTATTGCTCAAAGAAAAATCAGAAGTGATATAGCTGAGTTTGGCAATTGTGTCATTATAAAGACCTACATTGCTCACATAAGAATTGTAAAGAGCAATTTCATATCCACTTGATTGGATATTGGAGAGATAGATAGTATTGATACCACTCACATTGATTGCATTGCTAGCTTGAGTGGCTTTGTTGCTCTCACCCTTAGAGTGCATATAAGAGAATGCAAGTCCTATGTAGTTTTTGGCACCCTCTGTTTCTAGTGCATAATCATATCCTCCTTGAGCAGTCACATAGCTTGTGCGTGCTCCCAATCCAAAGTTAGATTCTTGGAGTCCTCCAAACACTCTAGCCCATACTCCTTGAGTGTAAGGATTGTCTCTAAGTTCTCCCATTCGTTTGTTAAGAGAATTGAGGTTTGCAATGTATAAATCATAATTGATAGAGAGAGCAGAAGTGAGAGCTTGTTGGGTGGTATTATCCACTCCTAGACTGATTGCTTTGCCTAGGAAGTAGGTGGTGTAGTCTTTGGATGTGCCTGTAGCTTTACCATTTTCATCCGTAGTTGTTGTAACCAATCCGACTTCAAGCAACTCTCCACCATTTTCAATGATTTTGGTGTTGGTGTCAAAAGCAACTAGAGCTTTATTATCACTAGTGTTTTTGATTGTAGCGACGGCGATGTTGTGTTCTGTCTCTGTGCCTTTTGTTGGTGTGTAATGCACTCCTTTGATTTGATCTGGGTCAATGATAACAACAAGATCAGCTGATTTGGCTTGAGAATTGTCTCCTACATTATGCACGATGATTCTATCAGAGTAGGCGTGTCCGTAGGTGCCACCTGATTTTGTAGCCTCTCCTCCGATTTTGCTACCTGTTTGTGTCGTTGCAGTATCCACAGAGACAACAAAGGTGAGGTTATCAGCAGTGAGTCCTGTGTCAGCAGTAGGAGATGTTGCTTTTCCAATCTCTAGGAGGTTGAAGTGGTGGGGTGTTCCTAGTTTGGTTTGTGCATCACTTGAGAGATTGAGGGTGGCAGATGTGGCATTGGCACTAAGCTTGAGGGTGTCTGTTTTGATTTTGCCATTTGAGGCTTGGAGATTGAGAGTGCTTCCATTTCCAATCTCTGTGGTTGTGATAGTAGCAGTCCCATTTGTAAGATTGAGAGTGGATTCTGTGGCGTTGGCAGTAAGCTTAGTGATAGTGTTGGTCGCACCTTGCAATGTGAGGGTGGCTTTGCCATCTGTTTGTCCTTGCTCTTGTGGCAATGCTCCTAATGTGATATTAGTGCTTCCACCACTATTTGTTTGAATCTCTTTTTCAAAGATTCCACTATTGCCTTTTTCTCCTTGCCCTGCAGTGACTTGAATGTTTGTTGTGGCTCCTGCAGTATTTGTTGTAACTTTGTTTTTGAAAGTTCCATTTTGGCTATGGAAGTCGATTTCAAGTGTGCCTGCAGTGTGAGCAATATCTTTGAGATCTTCGCTACTGCTATCTTTGATAGTTAGGCTTGAATCTTTGCTATTGAAGCTAATGGTTGTGCTTCCGTGCCCTTGCGTTATAACATTTCCTTTGATGATTGCATTAACAGATTGCTCTGGAGATTCTGCATTTCCTACAATGATAGAGGTTGTGCCATTATTGCCAGCTTTGATTCCATTGGTATCAGTGAGAATCAGAGTGGAGTTATTTTGGTTGAAATTGATAAATGTTTGCCCTTGATCTGTGCTTTCAATCGCTTGGGTTACTGTGGCACTTGCATTTCCAAGATTGAGATTGAAAATGGTTTTGCCTGTGGCTGTGGTGGTGATTTTGGGATCAGGACTAGCACTAACTACTTTGGTAACTTGTGCATTATCCGCATTGAAATTGAAAACTACATTCCCTGAAGTGTTTGTGATATTATTTTTGAGCTTGAGGGTGGTTTCTCCTATGCGAGAGCCTAGAGAATCCTCTACCAAAGGATTGAAGTTGAAAATGGTTTGAGCAGAATCGGTGGCATTTTCGGTGCCATCGCCACCTTTTGTTGTTGCTTGTTGCTGTTTGATTTCACCTTCGATTGTCAAGGTTTTGCCATTGGCGATATTGAAGGTGGTGGTGTTTTGCTGTGTGGTGCTTTTCCCACCTTGAGTGGTGATCCCTCCCTTGATAGTAGCATTGCCACCATTGACATTGAAAGTCAGCTTGGCGTTTTTGTCTCCCTTATTAACCCCCACAATAATATTTCCACCGCCACTAGCGGCACCATTTGTGACATCAAGCACTCCATTATTGCCATTGAAGTTGAAAGTCATTCCGGGATTCTCGGTTCCTTCGGCTCCAGAAACCTCTAATCCGATATTGTTAATTGATCCATTGGTACCATTGCCTTTGATCTCGATCTTGTTGTCGTTTCCATTGAGGTTAAATGTTGTTTGCCAAGCAGCCCAATCGTGTGTCACCCTCTTTTTGAGCGAGAGGGTTTTGGTGTCTGCTGCGATATTTAGATTGAGGATATTGCTACCACCTTCTCTAGCGTAGAGGGAATAATCAGTGCCGCGTTTATTTGTATTGCCATCATTCTTGATTCCATTTTGTCCAACATCGCTATCTTTGGTGATAAAAATCAGATTGCTCCCGCGTTTGCTTGCAAAAATCCCGCCATTCACTACAATGTTTTCAATCAAAATTGTATTTTTCGCACCATTCCAGCTTACGATTTTATCAGCTGTGAGCGTGCCTTGTGCGATATTGGCTGCAGTGGGGTTCTCTGTGGATTCTGTGTTGATGATCAAGTCTTTGGCAGTGCCACCACCGCTAAGCGTCAAGAATCCTTTACCGATGTAGTTGCGTCCTTGACCGCCATCGGCATTGATTGTTTTGATGTTGAGAGAGTTTGTGTCACTACCTGCTCTATTTGTATTTGCAAGATCAAGGCTGATGATGTTGCGACGATCGGTATCGACATTATTAAATGCTTTTAAATCTTTCAAAAACAAAGTAGCTTGCTTGTTGAACTTGATAAGGTTGTAGGATTGAGCACCTACAAAAGGACCGCCAACTGAATTTTTTCTTGGTGCTGCGAGAATATCCATACGATCGTTATCGCTCCCTCCGATTTGTCCTTTGCCTTCAAATAAGATTCTGTTGTGGGCGTGGTGTTTCAAATTGTTGGCATTGCCAGCACCTGCGGCTAGGATTTCCCCTTTGCTTCCGCCTTTTTTGATGATATTGGTTGAACCCTCCTTGTTTCTGAAAGTGATATTGACTTCTGTAGTGTTTGTTGCAGCTCCTATCAAGACATTGTTTGCATCGACATACCCTCCTCTAGCTACGATATTTCCATTGATTCCCCCTCCTCCTTCAAAAATGAAATCTTGCCCACCTATCGCACTGACAGCTTGCAAATCTCCCGTAATACTTGCTCCATCTTGAAATGTAAATCTGCTTTTGATGAATTCGTAGTCGCTAGGATCACTATTTAGACCTTCATACCTTGTGAGAGTGATATTGCCTATCATATCGCCTTTGAAAGTGGCTTCTACAAAATCGTCTTTAAAGGCACTAGCTATGATTTTGATATTGCCTTTGAGGGCAGTTTTTGGTGTGCCAGCAGCTGCAGGAGGAGTAGTGCCATTAAAAGTAAGTGTAGCTTTGCGTGCAAAATTTTGGGCTTCATATTTCCCAAAATCAATAGTGAGGGTGCTAGTTCCTGCACTACCCAATTGAAGTCCTTTGGTTTCGCTAACGAGTTTGAGCTGTGCATTGGCTCCACTTACAGAGGCTTCTGAGCTTGAGGGTGCGGTTGTGCCGTCTTTTCTAAACTTGAGGGTGAAGTCACCGACTTCAGGCGTGCCACTTGGCAATTGAGCAAATTGTATTTTGTTGAAATCCCCACTGATTCCGATTGTCAAACCTGTGAATTGTTTGAAATCTGTGCCATTAGTGCTATAGCAGATCGTACTTGTGTTGCCACTTGGACAATTTGCATCTGTCGCACTTGCCACACTCACACTGAGAGCCAATGCCAACGATGTGGCGATGAGAGGTCTGTAAGATTTCATCATACCCCCCCCCTACTGCGTTTCTAGTAGTTTTGAAAATCCTTTTCATAAATGCTCCTTATCTATATGATTTGGTTATCAATTTAGATTTCTCTAAATTTGGAGAATTGTATAAAAATTTTGAGGCATTTTAAAGAAAAATGAAATAGTTTAGAATTGATTTGTCTCATAATGCTTGGACACAATTGGGTTGCAAGGCAAATCAGCCAAAAGCCTTTGAGCCAAGTTGGCTTCAAAGAACTAGAGATGTCGCATAATATCCGAGCAATGCGAATAGGTAGGCAACTATTGAGGTGAAAGCAAAAAGATAAACAATATAGCGTTTGCCTCCTGCCTCTTTGCCAAAAACGATTGTGGCAGCAAAGCAGGGATTGTAAAACATCACAAACATAATAAAAGCAATCGCAGTGGGGATTGAGGTGCTAGAACGCAAGGTTTTCATCAATTCTTGGCTTTCTTGGCTCTCCATATCATCATCGACTTCACCGACAGAATATAGCACCCCCATTGTAGAGATCATCACTTCTTTGGCAGCTATCCCTGAAACAAGGGCTACAGAGAGCTTCCAGTCAAAATCAAAGGGTGCAAAAATCGGAGAGAGGATTTTGCCAAATCGTCCAAGATAGCTTTGTTCGCTTAGTGTGGATTCTTTTTGGTGTGTGAGGAGGGCGATTTGCTCTTGCAGACTTTCTTGATTTGCGGGAGTGAGGCTTCGCTCAAGTGTGGCGATTTTTGAATCAAACTCTTCTTCTATCGCTTCATTGTGTGGATATTCTTGTGCAAACCAAATAGCGATAGAGGCTAGTAGGATAAATGTCCCTGCTTTTTTGAGATACATTTTGGCTTTGTTCCATACGCTTAGGAGGATTAGTTTGGAAGAGGGTAGGCGATATTTTGGCATTTCCATCACAAAAGGCTCATCAATCCCTCTAAATGCAGTGAGTTTGAGAATCTTGGCAAAGCAAAGTCCGACAATAGCGCCAAAAATATAAATGCCAAACAACATATTCCCAGATTGACTTGATGGGAAAAAAGTCCCAATAAATAGCACATAGACAGGGAGACGCGCACTACAACTCATAAAATTGATGATAAAAAGAGTGAGCATTTTGTCGCTTTTGTTTTTGAGCATTCTTGTGCTCATAAAGGCAGGGACACTGCACCCAAACCCTGTAACAAGAGGAATGAAGCTTTTGCCGTGCAAACCAAATCTGTGGAACAATCCATCTAGCAGAAATGCCACCCTTGCCATATAGCCTGTGGCTTCAAGCAGTGTGATTCCCAAAAACAAAATCAAAATATCAGGCAAAAAGCTCAAAACCGCTCCCACGCCTTGTATCGCACCATCGCCGATGAGCGAGGCAATCAAATGATTGCCAATGTGTTGGCTTGCAAGTTCGCCCAGCCACACAAATCCACCCTCAATCAAGTCTTTGGGATATGCACCAAGTATAAAAGTCGCTTGGAACAAAAGCCACATCAAAACGAGAAAAATAGGAATCCCAAAATATTTGTTGATGAGAATGGCATCGAGTTTTTGCGTCGTATCTGTGGGGGTAACTCGCTGTTTTTGGACTTCAAGACACGCACCTTTGGCATAGGCATAGTGATCAAGAGTGAAAATGTTTTGCATATTTTCTTCATCATTGCTTTGGCGAATCTGATTGATGCGTTTGGCAAGGAGTGGGGATAGATCGACCCAGCAGGGTTTGCTAGAGAGTGTGGCATACATTGTTTCATCTTGCTGTAGAAGCAACACTATCAAGCGACGCAGGGAGGCAATGCGGTGCTCTTGCATTGTTTGGGCGATGCAGGGGTATTGTTTGAGGGTTAGGAAATGATGAAGCTCCAAAATAGCGTCTTCTATGGATTGATGATAGGTGCGTTTGGATGGGGTAAGGGGTGCAGTGTGGATTTGGACGATGAGATCAAGCAGGGCGATCATATCTTGATGAGATTTAGATGTGACCTTGAGGCAGGGGACTCCCAAAATGCTAGAGAGTTGCTTCTCGTCGATTTCAATCCCCTCTTGCTGTGCCTCATCGTTCATATTGAGGGCGATTAGGAGTTTTTGTTCTAATTCCAAGAGTTGCGAGGTGAGGGCGAGATTTCTCTCAAGATTTGTAGAATCCACAACATTCAAAATCAAATCATAATGTTGGGTGGAGAGAAAGTCTTGAGCGATTTTTTCTTCTTCGGAGTATTGGTTGAGGGAGTATGTCCCCGGCAAATCAATGATTGTGATGTCATATCCTTGGTAGTGTAGCGTTGCTTCGGCTTTCTCGATAGTTACGCCGGTGAAATTGCCGACTTTTAGGTTGGCACCGCTCATTTTGTTGATAATTGAGCTTTTTCCGACATTGGGCTGTCCAGCCAAAGCAACAATGATTTGTTGTTTCATTATGTGTCCTTTTTGGGATTTTGGGGTAGTTTGTGGATTCTACTGATTTTTGGGAGTCAAGTCAATAAAAATGAGATTTATTATCGTTTTGGATAATTAATGAGAATCTAGAGGGGGTGGGTGGGGGAGATCACTCCTCCATGTAGTTTTTGAGTTGGCGTCCGACTTTGGGATGTTTGAGTTTTTTGATAGCACTTGATTCGATTTGACGCACCCTCTCGCGTGTGACATTGAGCTCTTTGCCGATTTCTTCAAGTGTCCTATCGCTCTCATCATCCAAAAGCCCAAATCTCATACGCACAACGGCTTTTTCGCGATCGTTGAGCTGTTCTAGAATCAAATCAATTTGCTCTCTTAGGTCTTCTTTGAGGATGTGATCCATTGGTCCGATCGCGTTTTTGTCCTCTACAAAATCTCCAAATTTCCCATCTTCATCGTTACCGATAGGGGCTTCAAGACTCACAGGTTCTTTTGTGATTTTGATCACATTTTTGACTTTATCTACGCTAAGCCCCACTTCTTGGGCGATGAAATCCACATCAGGCTCTTTGCCGTTTTCTTGGATGTATTTCCTCATAATCTTGTGGATTCTGTTGATGGTTTCGATCATGTGGATAGGAATGCGTATCGTGCGCGCTTGATCGGCAATAGCACGCGAGATCGCTTGGCGTATCCACCAAGTGGCATAGGTGGAGAATTTGTAGCCTTTTTTGTATTCAAACTTATCCACCGCTTTCATCAGTCCGATATTGCCCTCTTGGATCAGATCCAAAAATGGCAATCCGCGATTGGTGTAGCGTTTGGCGATACTGACGACAAGACGCAAGTTGGATCTTGCCATTTTGGTTTTGGCTTGATCGGAGATGTTTTTCCCTCGTTTGATTTGTTCTAGAATCTCTTTGAGTTTTTCAGGCTCAAGGTTAAATCCACCCTCACTTGCTTCTTTGGTTTGGAAGAGTTTTTTGATTTCAAGGTAGGTGGCTACCATTGTGATTTCAGGCACAGAGGCACTGATGTCTTCGCGTGACATTTGGGTGATGTTTTGCAAAATGCTTTGGTGGTTGGCGATTAGGGCATCGTTGAACAAAGGCAGTTTGTATTCGAGTCTTTTGAGCTCTTTTTCAAATCCATCACCATTTTTGAGTGTGTTTTCCATTGCCTTGACAAGCTCATTGATGAGTTTGCTTGTCGGTCCAAGCTCTAGGAGGCGTTCTTTGAGTAAATGTTTTTTGTGTGCAAGGATTAGGATTTCTAGCAAATCATTGCTTTCTTGCGTGTGCTCCTCAAGAGTTTTAAGCCAGTCTTTTTTGGCATCCTCAAGTTTTTGGAAGCTTTCGACTACATTGTCAATGCGTTTTTGGTCTTTGCGTGAGAGAGGTTTTTTGTTTGCCTCTTCAGAATCATCGCTATCCTCTACTTCTTGAGATTCTTCGCCCTCTTCGTCATCATCAAAGTTTTTGAATAGTTCTTTGACGCGTCTTTCGCGATTGATGAGGGCGTCGCGATAATCGTGGATAAAATCGATGAGGTATGGCACAGAGCAGATCGCATCCAAAATCGTGTTTTCGCCTATTTCAATTTGTTTGCTTAAAATCACCTCTTCTTCTTTTGTGAGCAAAGGGATTTGTCCCATTTCTCTGAGATACATTCTCACGGGGCTATCGCTACGGCTCCACTCTAGAAGCTCCCTCTCTTTGAGGAAGTCAAACTCATTTTCAAGCTCACCATCAAGCATTTTGCGTTTTTCTTCTTGGAGCTTTGTTTTGTCTTCGAGATTGAGGCGTTTTGCAACTTCTGAAGAGCTCATCAGTTGTTTATCGTATTTTTTGGTGAGTGCTTGTATCTTTTTGACTTGTGCGGCACTTGGGGTTTTGTCTAAGATTTGTGCAATTTTTTCATAAGAAACATAAGGAATCTCTTCAGTTTGGAAAAATGATTCTAATTCTGTAATCGGATCTTTTTTGGAGTTTTCTTTTGTTTCTTTGATGTCTTGGATTTCTTCTGCTTTCATTGTTTAAGAGCCTTTTGTGGGTATTTGCGTAGAATGATTGACACTTTTTTTGCAAAAATGTAAGGGGGCATTATAGCAGGTTTTGGCTTAGAGCTTATTGATTCTCCATTTGGATTTGCGTGTATTGGAGTTTGGCTTCTTCTAGGAGTTTTTGAGCTTCTTCTAGAGATTGAATCCCTTGAGTATAGATCGCAAGACTCTCTTTGAGGCTTAGCTCTGGTGTGTTGAGCTTGTCAAGGGAGGTTTTGGCTTCTTCAATGAGTGTTTCAAAATCTTTGGTTGTGTTTTGTGGGTTTGGCATTAAGTCTCCTTGAAATGTGGTGGTAAAGTTTTTGCTTTTGAATTATAATCCACTCTTTGGAAATCAGAGAAATTTAGTGCAATGTAAGGAATCCACTTGAAAAAAACAATTAATTTTTTGATATTGCTATGTGTCGCTTTGTGTTTTGCGGTGTTGTGGGGGGATAAAATCTCTCCAAAACAAATCAGCCTTGAAGTGTTGGATTTGTTTCCCAAGACACAAGAACGCAAACTTGTAGATCTGTATCGCAAGTTTAATGATGCCAAATACATCTTTGTCTCTCAAGATGTCGCTCAAGAAGAGTTTGATGCCTTTCTCTCTAGAGTGCAAAAATTGCCAAATGTAGAGAAAATCATCAAAGAGGGCAATCCTGCTTTGGAGGAATATATCAAGCAACATTATTTTTATATGGGGGATTTTGTGCCACGCCAAATGGAGAGCGAGGAGATGGTGCGTAAGTTTGAAAATGATTTGGGGCTAGAGATCAATCCTTTGGATCCTTTGGGGTTTGTGCGGATTGACAATACCAAAAAAGAACTGAAAGTCGGAGCAGTTCCATTTGTTTTGGTAGTGATGCAAGATAGCGATGCCAAAGAAGTCAAGAGGCTTTATGATGCTTTTGTTCCTTTGGCAGAGGAATACCACATCACGCATTATTTTGCACCATTGTTTATGGAGACAGAAAATCCCCAGCTGATTCTAAAAGAAGTGAATCTGTTGATGGGGGTTGTGGGGTTGTGTTTTGTCGTGCTGTATTTTGTGATGCTAAGAATGCCACTTTTGACACTCAATATGATTGTCACTTTGATTGTGTCCAATGCTTTTGCAATGGGGGTGTTGCTGTTAGTGTATCCTCAAGTGAGCATTATGGCATTGAGTTTTGGAATGGGGATTAGTAATATTTGTGTGGATTATCTTTTGCACCATCATTTTTTGCGGTTTTATTGTGTGGGCAAAGTGCGTTTCAACCTCCCTGTTTTTTATGGTTTTATCACGACAATGAGCGGGTTTGTGGTCTGCCTTTTTGTGCCATTCCCACTGCTCAATCAACTCTCGCTTTATGCGATTGTCAATCTCGCAATCGCTTATCTTTGCTTTGGCTTCTTGTATCAATGGATCGGGTTTGGTGAGCCAAAATATTATGGTATTTTGCGACGCATGGGTTTCAACAAAATCCCTACTTTTGTGTTTGTTGGCTTGGCTTTGTTGTTGGGAGGATATGGGGTCTTTCATTTGCAAACAGAAATGGATCTCTCCAAACTAGACTACCAAAACCCCCAAATGAACGCACAAAAAGCATATTTTTTGGATTTTGATTCAAACCACAAAGATTTTATTGTGTCTGCTCATAGTATCGATGAGCTGATCACGCGCGCAAGAGAGATCAAGCATTTGATACCAAATGCTCACATTCCCCTCGCCCTGATGCCCACCCAAAGCGAAATCAAAAAGAGGATAAGGTTTCTCAAATCTGTGTCTTATCGTAGATTCCAAAAACAATACAAAAGAGCATTGTATGAGATCCGCAAACAAATGCCTGATTTGTATATGTTGTTAGCCAATAGCTATGCCTCTATCCCTCCATATATGCAGCAGCCCAATTTGCAAACGCTAGTTGGGCTAGGTTTCAATATCATCAAGGAGAATGGAAACTACTATTATCAGGGCAAAGTGGAGTCTGAGAATCTTGTGCGGTTGGAATACATCGATGGGGTGTATGTGGCACAATTGCCAGATTTGATCGCACGCATTACAAGTGGGATTTATGCACCAATGGTGAGTATTTTGGGCTTGGCTTTTCTTGCAATGCTTGTGATTTTGTTGATCGCTACAAGAAATCGCTTTTTTGATGCTTTGAGCTTTGTGATTTTTCCTTTTGCGTGTGTGATGTTTTATCTTTCTTTGAATGGAGTGATCAATATTATGCACCTTTTTGCCCTGCTGATTTTAGTCGTTGTGAGCGTGGATTATGGGGTGTATCATATACAAGAGGGCGATAGCTTGGAGACAAGACACGCGATTTTGTTTTCTGTGCTGACTACCCTAAGTTCGTTTGGGGTGTTTATGTTTAGCGATACGCGGGCTTTGTATTCTTTTGGTCAAGTGATTTTTGTGGGAATGCTTTGTGTGATAGGTCTGATATTGTTGCAACAAAAGGTTTAAAATAAACAATGATAAAAAATAACTTTTGTTATGATTTTAACTCCGAAATGTGTGCAGAATGTGGCGGAAAATGTTGCATTGGAGAAAGTGGCTATATTTTTTTGAGTGTAGCTGAAATGGAAGCCATTGCCGAGAGTATGGGGATGGAGTTTGCACAATGGACACAGCGATTTGTCAAAAAGGTCGGCTACAAATTTTCTTTGATTGAGAAGCCGTTTTTGGATGGCTATGCCTGCGTGTTTTTTGATACACAAAACAAACAATGCAGCATTTATCCACATCGCCCCAAACAATGTCGCACCTTCCCATTTTGGGAGGTCTATCGTCCCAAAGAAATGTTTGATACTTTGTGCAAAGAATGTATAGGCGTGAAGCTTAAAGGAGAGAAAAAATGAAAAAATTTTGGCTTGGTTTGTTGTTGCTAGGCGGCATTTGTTTGGGTGCTTTCAACGAGGATGATATGATCAATGAGGCTCTCAATGCGGTAGAGGCAAATCAATACTCTCAAGCCAGAGATTTGTATCTTGCCCTTTATGATGAGAGCCACAAAATCGAATACTTGCGTGAGAGTATTTTGGTGTCATCACTGCTCAAAGCCCCCCAGCAAACAATCAATCTCGTAGAGTTATACAAAAAAGCACATAGTGCCTATGATTTGGAAGTGGAGAAAATCCTTGCTGATTCTTATATGAAGCTAGGCAATACCCAAAAGGCAATCACTATCATTGAGAGAATCAAGCTAAAAGACGATACCCCTCTTGTGCGTGAAATACTTGGGACACTCTATCTACAGCAAAACCATCTAGATCGTGCGCTCAAAGAACTCAATCGAGCCTATACTGACGGGCATAGTGAGAGTAGTTTGGAAAAAATGATGGCGATTTATCTACAAAGCAACAAAATCAAACAAGTCAGCGAAATGCTAGATCAACATCTCAAAGAATATGGTTGCTCCCAAGAGCTATGCAAAAGCAGTCTAGAGTTTTATATCAAAACCAAACAGATTGGTCACGCCCAAAAACTGCTTGAAGATATTGAGGCAAAGATGCCCAGCCCCCAAAATGCAATGAATCTCATTATGCTTTATGCACACCAAAAAAAGTATGATGAAGCGTTGAAAATCGCACACAAATACCCCATCAAACGCGAAGTGTTTCTAGAGCTTTATATCGGCAAGGGGGATTATCTCAATGCTTCCAAAGAGGCACAGGGGATCTATGAAGAGAGTAAAAATCCTCAATACCTTGCACTTGCACAGATCTATGCATTTGAGGCATACAAAGACAAAATCACACATCAGCAAATCAAAGAAATTGTCAAAAACACATTAGAAGCGATTGCCAAAATCAAAGCAACGCAACGCCACGAAGAGGGAGTCTCTCTCGCAAGTCTTTGGAATTTTGCGGGGTATCTTTTGATTAATTATGATGTGAATCTTGTAGAGGGGGTTGAGTATGTCAAAAGAGCATTGGAGCTTGATCAAACAAATTATGAATTTCTTGATTCTTTGGCGTGGGGGTATTATAAGCTTGGGAAATGCCAAATGGCTCAAGAAGTGTTTGCACGGATCCCACAAGAGAAAATCAAGGAGTTCGCAGAATTGGCAGAGCATTTTGAGATAATTTCACGATGCAATATAGTAAAACAAAAAGATTAAGTATAATTTAAGAATAGTTTGGCTAAAACACAAGCTTAAAATTTTAGATTATTGAATTTATCTTGAATCAAAAGGAGAAAAAATGGCAGTAATGATTGGCGATGAATGTATCGCGTGCGATGCTTGTCGAGAAGAATGTCCCAATGAGGCGATCGAAGAGGGCGATCCGATTTATAGTGTCGATCCTGATCGTTGCACAGAATGTATCGGATATTATGATGAACCCACCTGTATCAGTGTTTGTCCGGTTGATGCAATCAGTGCAGATCCAGACAATATGGAGAGCATTGAAGAGCTGAAGTTTAAATTTGAGCAATTGCAAAAAGGCGAATAGAGACTAGATGTCCAAAATTGTAGCTGTCATTGATATTGGTTCTAATTCCGTCAGAATGGCTATATACAGACGCACTAGTCGTTTTGGATTTTTTTTGTTGGATGAGAAAAAATCGCGAGTGCGTATTTCTGAAGGCTCTTATGAGAATCAAGGGGTGTTGCAAGAAATCCCAATGCAAAGAACTATCAATGCACTTGCAGACTTTATGCAGATTGCCAAAATGTATAGGGCTAGGAAGATTTTTTGTGTGGCAACAAGTGCCTTGAGAGATGCACCCAATGCAGCAGCTTTTTTGAAAAGAGTCAAAGTCGAGTGTGGGCTACAGATCAAAATCATTGATGGAGCCAAAGAGGCTTATTATGGTTCTTTGGCTTGTGTGAATTTGTTGCACCAAAAAACAGGCTTGAGCATTGATGTGGGGGGCGGCTCGACGGAGTTTGGCGTGATTGAAGATGGCAAAATCCTCCAAACTTTTTCTTTGAATATCGGTGCGATCCGAATCAAAGAATTGTTTCTTGATACCAAAAGGGATTTTGAATCTGCCAAAGAATTTATCGTGCAAAGCCTATCAAGCATAGCAAGTGGTATCAAATGCGATGTTGTCTTGGGGATCGGGGGGAGTATCCGTGCTTTGAGCAAAATTATTCTCAAAGAAGAGCGTGAAGTCCCGATTATGCACGGCTTTGAAGTGGAGTGCAAGCGTTATATTGATTTTTGCAATCAGATTATGCAAAGCGATGGGGAAGAGTTGCGTTCGATGGGATTCAATGAAGAGAGGCTTGATAGCATTTGTGCGGGGGCGTTGATTTTTGCCACGATTTTGGAGTTTTTTCAGATCAAGCGTGTGGTCACTAGCGGTGTGGGTGTGCGTGAGGGTGTGTTTTTGTCTGATTTGTTGCGTAATCATCACGGACGCTTCCCAAATGCGATCAACCCCTCGCTGATGTCGCTATTGGATCGTTTCAGCGATCAACGCTCCAAAAGAATCAAAAAAGAAGCTCTGGCTTTGTTTGATGTGTTGCTCCCTTGGCATCAATGCTCACAAGATTTGAGATACATCCTTGAGTGTGCAGGGCAACTTAGCGTGATAGGCTCTGTGCTTGGTTGCCATACGCAATCGATACATAGTGCACATCTTGCTTTTTGTGGATTGGAGTATGGCTTCTCATATCAAGATCGATTTTTGATTAAAAATCTCATTGAGTTTGGCAACAAAAAACTCCCCAAAGACAACAAGCACAAGCACCTCACACTCTTTGAGCTTCAGGCGTTGAGTTTTATGTTGGCTTTGGCAAAGATTTTTGGCACCTTTGAGCATCGCATCACTTATGAATGGAGCAAAGAGGTGCTATATGTGAGGGGTGCGTCCTATTTGCAAAAAGACTTGGTGGGCAAAATCACCAAAATGATTCCTATCCAATGGGAGCATAAACCCAAAAGCCCTATGAAATCCAAAACATTCCACCCCAAAGCTTCGATATGAGGATCGCAATCATTCGTTTGAGTGCATTGGGGGACATTGTCGTGGCGATGAGTTTTTTGCCACAACTTAGAAACGCCTATCCAGATTGTGAGATTGATTGGTTTGTGGATGAGAGGTTTGCAGAAATCTTGAGCCAATCTCCGCTCGTGGATCGCGTGATTTCTTTGCCACTCAAACGGGCTAGTCGCAGTTTCAATCTACCACTTTTGTGTCAAATCGCCTATCGTCAAACGCAAATGCCCCATTATGATATGGTCGTGGATATGCAGGGCTTGTGTAAATCAGCGATCCTTGGATGGTTGTTGCCATCCAAAGACTATCGCGGGTTTGATTCTGCGAGTATCAAGGAGGGGGTGGCAAGTGTGTTTTATCGCGATAAAGTGCATATTGCTTATGAGGAAAATATTTTGAAGCGTAATGCCAAAGTCTTGGGGCTGAGTGAAAATCAAATGCAAACAAGAGATCAAGCCTTTGGTTTCACCGATATGGCATCAATGAGAGCACAAGACATCCTTGCTGCTTCCTCCAAACTCAATGTATTGCTTGTGATTGAGGCTTCAAAACCCCAAAAAATGTATCCAATCGAGCATTTCGTGGAGTTGTGCAACTTGTGTGATTCTGTAGAGTTTTGGGTGCTACATCATACGCATTCGGATTTGGCTCACACACTTTGCAATCAGACACAAGCACGCCTATTGCCCAAACTCAATCTCGATGAGGTCAAAGCTCTAGTAGCCAGTGTCGATGCCATCATTGGTGGAGATACAGGGATCACGCATTTGGCGTGGGCTATGCACAAGCCAAGCGTGACACTCTATGGCAACACACCCCTTGCAAGATTTGAGCTTGGTGGGAGGCATCATATTTCGTTGAGTGCCAATCCAAAGGCGTGTTATGCCAAAGATGATTGGTCGATTCGCCATATCAAGCCACAAGAAGTGCTAGAATCTCTAAGAAAGATATTGCAATGAAAAATTTCATCGGGTTTTGTTTTGTTTGTATGATGAAATGCTGCGGCTATTTGTTTGCCAAAATGCCCCACAGATGCTTTTTGTTTTGCGTGGATAGCTTGGCGTTTGTGTTTCGCAAGTTTGATAAAAGACGCTATCAAGACGCCTTGATAAACTTGAATTTCGTATATGCAGATCAAATGAACGATGAGGAAAAGCACCAAATTATTCTTAGAAACTATCGCAATTTTGCTTTTGTGTTGCTTGAGAGTTTGCGCGCAATGTATATCGATAAGCAAGAGCATTATCAGAAATTTGATTTTGAAAACCTTGATTATTATTTGGATATTGAGCGAGAGGGCAAAAGTGCCGTGATTGTTTCAGGGCACTTTGGCTATTGGGAAGCGATTGGCAGTGCGTTGCCTCGTTTCACCCCAAACCACGAATTGTATTCTCTTGGGCGTTTGACGCAGTTTGAAGCAGTCAATCAAGTCATCATCCAAAGCCGTCAATCCTATGGGGTGAAGCTCATAGACAAAAAGGGAGCTTTGAAAGACTTGCTCAAACTATACGCCAAACCTAGACAAATCGCAGGAATCATTGTGGATCAAAATGTTTTTCCCAATGAGGGGGTGTGGGTGGAGTTTTTTGGCAAAGAAGTGACACACACGCCGGTTGCTTCGGTGCTATCAAGGCGTTTCAAGATCCCTATTGTGCCGGTATTTATCGATTTCAACGAGGATTATACGCGTTTCAAAGTGAAGTTTTTCGAGCCTTTTTATTGTCCCGTGAGTGAAAATGTGCAAGAGGATATTTTGGAAGCGACACAACGACAGGCACAAATCATGCAAGAGATGGTTGAAGCCAATCCCAAAAGTTGGTTTTGGTTCCACAAACGCTTCAAGGCAAGGTATTCAGAGATTTATCACTAGCGTGCGGTGAGGTCCAAATTTGATTCATAAACGCTTGTTTTGATACCAAACAGCCCAAGCAAAGTGTGGAAAACATAGTCGTGATTGAGTGGAGAGTTTGTTTTCTTGATGCTTGATTCTCTTTGGGTGTCAAAGCCATTGCCAAGCCACAGAATCGAGGGGATGAGGGTTTGTTCATCAGGAGCCATAAAATAAGGCATTCCGCCATGCATAAACATATTGTTTTCGCCCAAACTTTCCCCGTGGTCGCTCACATACCACAATGCCACATCATAGTCTTTTTGGATTGCCTTGAGTTGCTCGATCGCAGAATTGACAAAAAAGTCTGTATAGGCGATACTATTGTCATAAGTGTTGATGAGTGCCTCTTGGGAGCAGGTTTGGATTTCTGATGTTTGGCATATAGGTGCAAATCTCTCAAACTCTTTTGGATAGCGTTTGTGATACGCTTGTCCGTGACTACCGAGCTGATGAAGGACGACAAAAGTGGATCGGTGATTGGCTGTTTGAATGATGTGTGCAAGATCGGTGAGCATGATTGCATCTAGTGCCCCCCCCTATCATAAAATTTGATGTGATTTTTGGGTAGCCGTATGCACACTTGACCTATGCACCCTCCACCATTGTTGCCGATATAATAAGTCTGAATGCCCACGCGTTGGGTAATATCCAAGATATTATCGCGAAACTCTGACAAATAACGCTTGGTGTATGTTTGATGTGTGTAATTTGTGAGCATACAAGGGACAGAAATCGCCGTGATCACGCCACAAGATCGAAAGTTTCGGAAGCTAATGATTTGGTTTTGTTGAGACAAAAGGGGAGTGGTGGGTTTGCTATAGCCATTGATGGCAAAGTTTGCACTTCTAGCACTCTCGCCAATGATCAAAACGATGAATTTAGGTTTCTGGCTTTTTTGAAGCACGGCATCAAGTGCGATTTGCTCGTATTTGAGTTGAGATTTGTATTGTTGATCGATGAACTGAATGCTTGTGCGAATCGGAGAGATGGGGTTTGATATGTAGTAGAGGAGTCTGTCTTTTTTGAAAGCAAAAGTTATATCCGTGCCAACCAATCCAAACCATAGCAATAGCACAGCCCCGGCATATCCTAGGAGAATCACGCATTTTGTGATCAATGCAGGAAGCAGTCTAGGGCTTTTGGCAAGTGGCAGATACAAAATCACCAAAGCAGGGATTCCAAACCAAAGACAAAAATGCCAAAACACAGGCAGTGTCAAGCTTTCTTGAAACTCTCTAGGATTTGCATAGATCAGGCTTTGGATCACATCAGTTGTGATACCAATATGCAGTGTGTTGATGATGTATGAACTAGCACTCGCAATCAGCAAGATGAGCAAGGAGACCCATTTGATCGTCCAACGACAGCTTAAAATCTCAAGTGCCATTGCCAATAGCAGGGTGAGCAGAGAGCTTGCAAGAATCGTTTGTTCTGATGAGAGGCTTTGTTTGAGAATATCAAAGAAGTAGGTGTTATAAAACAGACTTAACACCAACGCAAAGCAGAAAATAAACAAGTGGTATGAAAGTTTCAACATAATGTTCCTTGGGATTTTTTGATTGGATTATAATGATAATACTTCAATCACGCAAAATGCACATCAAAAGCAGAGCGATAAAAGATATTTTTGCTTATTCCCCCCCTTTTTCAAAAACTTCAGCAGATTTTAAGTTTATTGTTTGTATGATTGCACTTCCCAATCAGTGAGACACTTTTTATCTCCTAGATTTTGGCTTTGTTTTTTAATTTTTATGATTCAAAAAACTATTGTTTTAATTTAGTCATTTAGAAATGTTTTGAAACATTGATTTGGTTGTTCTATTTTATAGCTTTGTCTTTTTGAGATATTGAAATAAGATAATGATCTTTGACAACTAAGCAAAAGAATGTTAAGTATTAACCTTTACAAGTCAAACAAAGACTTTAAAAAATAAGACTTAATATTCTGATGTCATTACAACTCTTATAACCCGTATAGATTTTTCTATATTGAAGTTATAACTTGTGATACACAGAGTTTTGGGACAAACACTTTTATGGAGAGTTTAGCCACTGATTCATTCTTTGGCTCAAACTTCCATTTTTTATGGAGAGTTTGATCCTGGCTCAGAGTGAACGCTGGCGGCGTGCCTAATACATGCAAGTCGAACGATGAAGCTTCTAGCTTGCTAGAAGTGGATTAGTGGCGCACGGGTGAGTAATGCATAGGTTATGTGCCCTTTAGTCTAGGATAGCCACTGGAAACGGTGATTAATACTGGATACTCCCTACGGGGGAAAGTTTTTCGCTAAAGGATCAGCCTATGTCCTATCAGCTTGTTGGTGAGGTAATGGCTCACCAAGGCTATGACGGGTATCCGGCCTGAGAGGGTGAACGGACACACTGGAACTGAGACACGGTCCAGACTCCTACGGGAGGCAGCAGTAGGGAATATTGCTCAATGGGCGAAAGCCTGAAGCAGCAACGCCGCGTGGAGGATGAAGGTTTTAGGATTGTAAACTCCTTTTGTTAGAGAAGATTATGACGGTATCTAACGAATAAGCACCGGCTAACTCCGTGCCAGCAGCCGCGGTAATACGGAGGGTGCAAGCGTTACTCGGAATCACTGGGCGTAAAGAGCGCGTAGGCGGGAAAGTAAGTCAGATGTGAAATCCTATGGCTTAACTATAGAACTGCATTTGAAACTACTTTTCTAGAGTATGGGAGAGGTAGGTGGAATTCTTGGTGTAGGGGTAAAATCCGTAGAGATCAAGAGGAATACTCATTGCGAAGGCGACCTGCTGGAACATAACTGACGCTGATGCGCGAAAGCGTGGGGAGCAAACAGGATTAGATACCCTGGTAGTCCACGCCCTAAACGATGAATGCTAGTTGTTGCCCTGCTTGTCAGGGCAGTAATGCAGCTAACGCATTAAGCATTCCGCCTGGGGAGTACGGTCGCAAGATTAAAACTCAAAGGAATAGACGGGGACCCGCACAAGCGGTGGAGCATGTGGTTTAATTCGAAGATACGCGAAGAACCTTACCTAGGCTTGACATTGATAGAATCTGCTAGAGATAGCGGAGTGCCACTTCTGTGGAGCTTGAAAACAGGTGCTGCACGGCTGTCGTCAGCTCGTGTCGTGAGATGTTGGGTTAAGTCCCGCAACGAGCGCAACCCTCGTCCTTAGTTGCTAGCAGTTCGGCTGAGCACTCTAAGGAGACTGCCTTCGTAAGGAGGAGGAAGGTGAGGACGACGTCAAGTCATCATGGCCCTTACGCCTAGGGCTACACACGTGCTACAATGGGATGCACAAAGAGACGCAATACCGCGAGGTGGAGCAAATCTCAAAAACATCTCTCAGTTCGGATTGTAGTCTGCAACTCGACTACATGAAGCTGGAATCGCTAGTAATCGTGAATCAGCCATGTCACGGTGAATACGTTCCCGGGTCTTGTACTCACCGCCCGTCACACCATGGGAGTTGTATTCGCCTTAAGCCGGGATGCTAAACTGGCTACCGTCCACGGCGGATGCAGCGACTGGGGTGAAGTCGTAACAAGGTAACCGTAGGTGAACCTGCGGTTGGATCACCTCCTTTCAAGAGAGATAAGCAAGCATTCATTTGCTTTGCTTCAACTTGACTTCTTTTGCTTAGTTTTCAGAGATTATTTATCTTTGGTGCATTGGGGCTTATAGCTCAGGTGGTTAGAGCGCACCCCTGATAAGGGTGAGGTCGGAGGTTCGAGTCCTCCTAAGCCCACCATAAGGGGAATTAGCTCAGCTGGGAGAGCGCCTGCTTTGCACGCAGGAGGTCAGCGGTTCGATCCCGCTATTCTCCACCAAGATTTCAAAGTCTAATCTAAGTCTTTATCAAAGGTTTAGATTAGACTTTTGTCTAAGCGTTATTTGATTTATCATTGTTAATAGCCTATAGTAATAAGACTACAATAACTCTGCTTTAAAAGAGTGTAGCAATACATTCAATAAGGCAGTGATGACTTAGAATCATTCATTACAAGCAGTTTTATCAATACTTTAAAAGCAATAAATAAGCTTTTAAGGGCAGATGGTGGATGCCTTGGCAAAGAGAGGCGATGAAGGACGTACTAGACTGCGATAAGCTACGGGGAGCTGTCAAGAAGCTTTGATCCGTAGATTTCCGAATGGGGCAACCCAATACATAGAGATATGTATTACCTTAAATGGAGCGAACCTAGGGAAGTGAAACATCTCAGTACCTAGAGGAAAAGAAATCAATAGAGATTCTCTTAGTAGCGGCGAGCGAACGGGGAAGAGGGCAAACCAAGTGCTTGCACTTGGGGTTGAGGACTGCAATATCCACTGCAATCATTTAGTAGAATAACTTGGAAAAGTTAGCCACAGAGGGTGATAGCCCCGTATATGAAAAGTGATTGCTAGGTAGCAGGATCCAGAGTAGGCCAGGACACGAGAAATCCGGGCTGAAGCCGGGGAGACCACTCTCCAACCCTAAATACTACTCTTTGACCGATAGTGCACAAGTACCGTGAGGGAAAGGTGAAAAGAACCGCAGTGAGCGGAGTGAAATAGAACCTGAAACCATCTGCCTACAATCATTCGGAGCCCTATGATTTATCAGGGTGACGGACTGCCTTTTGCATAATGATCCTGCGAGTTGTGGTATCTGGCGAGGTTAAGCAAACGCGAAGCCGTAGCGAAAGCGAGTCTGAAAGGGCGTTTAGTCAGATGCTGCAGACCCGAAGCTGAGTGATCTATCCATGGCCAAGTTGAAGTAAGTGTAATAGCTTATGGAGGACTGAACTCGTACCCATTGAAACGGGTTGGGATGAGCTGTGGATAGGGGTGAAAGGCCAAACAAACTCAGTGATAGCTGGTTCTCTTCGAAATATATTTAGGTATAGCCTCAAGTAATAGTAATAGGGGGTAGAGCTCTGATTGGGCTAGGGCTGCTCACCGCGGTACCAAACCCTGTCAAACTTCGAATACCTATTACCCTATCTTGGGAGTCAGGCGGTGGGTGATAAAATCAATCGTCAAGAGGGGAACAACCCAGACTACCAACTAAGGTCCCCAAGTTCTATTCTAAGTGGAAAATGATGTGAAGTTACTCAGACAACCAGGAGGTTGGCTTAGAAGCAGCCATCCTTTAAAGAAAGCGTAACAGCTCACTGGTCTAGTGATTTTGCGCAGAAAATATAACGGGGCTAAGATAGACACCGAAGTTGTAGATTTGCACCTTGTGTGCAAGTGGTAGAAGAGCGTTCGTATCAGCGTTGAAGGTATACCGGTAAGGAGTGCTGGAGCGATGCGAAGTGAGCATGCAGGAATGAGTAGCGATAAAATATGTGAGAATCATATTCGCCGTAAGTCTAAGGTTTCCTACGCGATGCTCGTCATCGTAGGGTTAGTCGGGTCCTAAGCCGAGTCCGAAAGGGGTAGGCGATGGCAAATAGGTTAATATTCCTATACCAACATTAGTGTGCGATGGAGGGACGCATAGGGTTAGGTGAGCCAACTGATGGAATAGTTGGTCGAAAGGTGTAAGTTGGGAGATTGGCAAATCCGCTCCTGTATCACAAACCTGACAGGCTCTTTGAAGTCTTCGGATGGAAGAGAGAATCACTGATACCGTCGTGCCAAGAAAAGCTTCTAAGTTTAGCTAATGTTGCCCGTACCGCAAACCGACACAGGTAGATGAGATGAGTATTCTAAGGCGCGTGAAAGAACTCTGGTTAAGGAACTCTGCAAACTAGCACCGTAAGTTCGCGATAAGGTGTGCCACAGCAATGTGGTCTCAGCAAAGAGTCCCTCCCGACTGTTTACCAAAAACACAGCACTTTGCAAACTCGTAAGAGGAAGTATAAGGTGTGACGCCTGCCCGGTGCTCGAAGGTTAAGAGGATTAGTCAGCCGCAAGGTGAAGCTTTGAATTGAAGCCCGAGTAAACGGCGGCCGTAACTATAACGGTCCTAAGGTAGCGAAATTCCTTGTCGGTTAAATACCGACCTGCATGAATGGCGTAACGAGATGGGAGCTGTCTCAACCAGGGATTCAGTGAAATTGTAGTGGAGGTGAAAATTCCTCCTACCCGCGGCAAGACGGAAAGACCCCGTGGACCTTTACTACAGCTTGACACTGCCGATGGGAGCATTATGCGCAGGATAGGTGGGAGGCTTTGAAATCTTCACTCCGGTGGAGATGGAGCCATCCTTGAGATACCACCCTTAATGTTTCTGTCTGCTAACTGGCTTATGTTATCCATAAGCAGGACAATGTCTGGTGGGTAGTTTGACTGGGGCGGTCGCCTCCTAAAAAGTAACGGAGGCTTGCAAAGGTTGGCTCATTGCGGTTGGAAATCGCAAGTTGAGTGTAATGGCATAAGCCAGCCTGACTGTAAGACAAACAAGTCAAGCAGAGACGAAAGTCGGTCATAGTGATCCGGTGATTCTGTGTGGAAGGGTCATCGCTCAAAGGATAAAAGGTACCCCGGGGATAACAGGCTGATCTCCCCCAAGAGCTCACATCGACGGGGAGGTTTGGCACCTCGATGTCGGCTCATCGCATCCTGGGGCTGGAGCAGGTCCCAAGGGTATGGCTGTTCGCCATTTAAAGCGGTACGCGAGCTGGGTTCAGAACGTCGTGAGACAGTTCGGTCCCTATCTGCCGTGGGCGTAGGAAAGTTGAGGAGAGCTGTCCCTAGTACGAGAGGACCGGGATGGACGTGCCACTAGTGTACCAGTTGTTCTGCCAAGGGCATCGCTGGGTAGCTACGCACGGATGTGATAACCGCTGAAAGCATCTAAGCGGGAAGCCAACTCTAAGATAAACTTTCCCTGAAGGTCGCAAGAAGACTACTTGCTTGATAGGTTGGATGTGTAAGTGTAGTAATACATTTAGCTGACCAATACTAATAGACCGTTTGGCTTATTTATTTAGATAAGCTCTTGTAATGTTTGAGCATCACTGCCTTATTGAGTGTATAGACTTATTACAAAGAAGCTTTTGGCTTCAAGGCTTGAAACAATGTGTTATAATCCCCTTAGAAAAGGGAATAGAGGATAAGCTTTTATCTTCTATTCCCTTTTCCCTGTGTCTATAGAGAGGAGGTCACACCCAGCTCCATTCCGAACCTGGAAGTTAAGCTCCTCATCGCTGATGATACTGCACTTTTCAAGTGTGGGAATGTAGGTCGATGCAGGGTTGGGATTTACTTCAATTCTTTCTTTTTTAATCTTTTTGCTTTTATGTTGATTGTTTTTATGAATTCTTATTTCTGTGTCTTGTTATGGCTTAATGGTTTGAAAACTTTAGGCTCAAGATGGTTGGAAAAGTTGAATGGGAGGAGGCTATACTCTTTGGGGGATTCTAGAATCTCTAAGGGTTTCCTTTTGAAATTGGCTTGAGAGGCTCTATACTCTTGAGGGGATTCTTTGGTTGTTGAATCTTGGTTTGAGTGAAGCACGGATTTGGGAGTTTTAGTCAAACATAAAAAGCCAAGAAGCGTGGTTTTTGCCAAAGTAATCCCAAAAAAGAGAAACTGAGAGATTTTAGAAACACACAAAATCACCCTTTTGTCCAAACCAACTTCAAAAGAAAGAACAAACCAAGTTTGAAATATCAAAATATGCTTTCGTAGAATAACGCTTGTTTGCTAATTCTAGAATCTCTTGGTTTCTTTTTTGGGGTTGGCTTGAATGAAACACGACTTTGGAGTGATTCAAAGTTGGCTTAAAGCTTTCTTTTTGGGTTAGTTTTGCAGAAACATACTTTTGGGGGATTCTGGAATCTTTGAGGCTTTCTTTGCAAGTTGGCTTGAGGGGCTATGCTCTTTTGGTGATTTTTTGTTGTTGAATCTTAGTTTGAATGAAGCACGGATTCTTGGTTTTTCAAATTTGATGAAATCTTGCTCGAGATTACTTTTGCACAAGCACGCTTTCTAATAATTGAATCTTAAAGTGCTTTCTCTCTTAAGGGGGACAAGGGGGTTTATTGCGAGGCACCCCCCTTATCCCCCTTAAAATCCCCCAAACCCCTGCCCGCTTTTTGTGTGTTACCCACATTAATTTGACTTTGTTTTGATTCTTTGGTGTTTTAGGTTTGTTTTTTTGATTCTA
Organism: Helicobacter enhydrae; assembly: GCF_001693335.1. Classification (NCBI taxonomy): domain Bacteria; kingdom Pseudomonadati; phylum Campylobacterota; class Epsilonproteobacteria; order Campylobacterales; family Helicobacteraceae; genus Helicobacter; species Helicobacter enhydrae. The sequence continues at coordinate 1,121,715 of NZ_CP016503.1, forward strand.
GATTTATTGATTTGAATCTAGATTCTAGATTCTTATGTTTTTGATTTGAATTGAATCTAGTTTTTGTATTTATTTCTTAGAATCTTTAGAATCTTTGTGAAAACATTTTTGATTCTTGATTCTTTGGATTCTTAGAATCTCTTTGCAATCTTTTAAAAAACTCTAAGAAATATTAACCCTCACTATTTCAATATAAGCATAAACAACTGCTGACCAAACCAACCTTGTAGAACCCAAAAGGATTCCAAGTCAATGTAATCTTGAACGAGCCTTGCTAATGCAATGCTGGGGTTATGGGGGTTGTTAAGGGGGATAAGGGGAACGCTTGCTATAAGTTCCCCTTGCCCCCCCTTAAGAGAGATCCTAGGGGATTCTAGAATTGTATAAAGGGTGCTTTGCTCAAGCTAACTTGAAAAGAAAGAGAATTTAAGAGATTCTGGAATCACCAAAAGAACATAGCTCCCCAAGCCAAGATTCAAAAAGAAAGCTCTAAGAGATTCTAGAATCATCTAAAGACGCATTTCCCCAAGCCAAACCAACACTTCAAAACGCAATTTGAATCCCCAAAGTCAATACACCTCCCACTATCACACCAACATAGGAAGTTGGTATAATACAAATCCCAATCACAAGGAGTATCCAATGCCCTATCTTATTGTTTTGCTAGTCTTTTTCATCACTGGTTGCGATTTTCAATCCGCCAAAAACCATTTTTATTTCCAAAATACAAACGGCGACAAACTCAAATTAATCCAAAACCACAACACCCTAGAGTTGCCCAACAACCATAAACCTGTTTTGCTGTTTTTGATACGCGCTTCTTGCACAGAATGTTTCAATGGCATTGAGCACACAATCAGAATTTTTGAGGAATACAAAGACAAAATCAATTTTATCCCCATCATCTATGATTTGCAAAACCCCTCCATACAATCCACCCAACTGCGAGAGGAAGCCATCACTCTGCAAAAAAAATACAATCTGCCCTTTGATTTTTACTACTCCACCGATGGCAAGGATTTTTTGCAAACATTCCAACAAAAAACCAATACCCCCCTTCTAGTTTTATATAATGCCAAATTGCAAAAGGTAATGGAATATGAAGGGCTTGTGCCTGAGGAAATGATTGGCTTTGATCTCAATCAAATTTTGGAAAATGGAGCAAATTGATGTTTAAAGGCTTAAAAGAATTATTCAAAAAAACCACCGATGGCATCACCCAGACCATTGGAATCAAAAAAGAAAAGATCGCAAAAGAAATCCTAGAAGAAGCATTAATCCAAAGCGATATTGATTATGCTTTGGTGGAAATGATATTGGACAACCTGCCTCAAGAGGTTACGCGAGAGGCACTTGAAGTTGCACTTTTTCGCTTTTTTCGTTCAGAAAGCTATTATGACAAAATCCAATACCACCCCCTCAACGCATCGCCCAATGTGACTTTGATCCTTGGGGTGAATGGTGCAGGGAAAACGACAACCATCGCCAAACTTGCAAAAAAGGCAAAAAAAGAGAACAAGCGTGTTTTGCTAGGTGCGGGTGATACCTTTAGGGCTGCTGCGATTGAGCAAATCAAACTTTGGGGGAATCGCTTGGATATTGAAGTGATTAGCTCGCAACTTGGGCACGATCCAAGCTCGATTGCTTTTGATTGCATTAAGGCAGGTATTGCAAGAGGATATGATGAGATTATCATCGATACGGCTGGACGCCTCCACAATCAAACCAATCTCAAAAATGAGCTCATCAAAATCGCCAAAGTTTGCCAAAAGGCTCTCAATGGGCAAGAATTCCACAAGATTCTTGTTCTTGATGGGACACAAGGAAGTTCTGCAATCAATCAGGCAAAAATCTTTCATCAAATTCTTGATCTAGATGGAATCATCGTGACAAAACTTGATGGGACAAGCAAGGGCGGTGCGATTTTGAGTATGATTTATGAACTCAAGCTTCCCATTGTGTATCTTGGAATGGGCGAAAAAGAAGATGATCTTGTGGCATTTGATGAAGAAGAGTATGTCCAAATGCTCCTTGATAGCATTTTCATCAAGGCATAACAATGTCAAAGAAAAAACATCTATTTGAATGCCAACATTGTGGCTTCCAATCTCCAAAATGGCTAGGCAAATGCCCAAATTGCAATACTTGGGAGAGCTTCATCGAATTAAATCCAGCTCAAATTCAAGCACTCAAAGACAATACAACCACTTCTGTGGCAATCCCCATCACGCAAGTGGAAGTTGAACATTTTGAAAAATTTTCCTCATTTGAAAAAGAATTTGACATTGTTTTGGGGGGTGGGATTGTGCCTGGAGGCTTGTATCTTATCGGAGGCAATCCCGGAGTAGGCAAATCGACTTTGCTTTTGAAAATCGCCTCCAATCTTGCCTCACAAGACAAAAAGGTTCTCTATGTGAGTGGCGAAGAAAGTTTAGGGCAAATCAAACTACGCTCTATGCGTCTAAACTGCCTCAATCCCAATTTGTTTCTCCTTAGCGAAATCAATCTTGAAAGCATTCTTGCACACTTGCTCCAATACCACATTTGCGTAATTGATTCGATTCAGACGCTTTTTTCTCCCAACATCTCCTCTGCACCAGGTTCAGTCTCACAGGTGAGAGAAAGCACTTTCGCACTAATGAGAATTGCCAAAGAAAACAATCTGGCTATATTCATCATCGGACACATTACCAAAGAGGGCAGTATCGCAGGTCCTAGAGTTTTGGAGCACATGGTGGATTGTGTGCTGTATTTTGAAGGCGATCCCAGCAAGGAGCTTAGAATCTTGAGGAGCTTCAAAAATCGCTTTGGCACGACAAGCGATGTTGGGATTTTTCAGATGAAAGAAGATGGGCTAGCAAGTGCCAAAGAGTTTGCACATCTGTTTTTTGAGCAAAAAAAACCGATGGCAGGGAGTGCAATCACTGTGGTTTTGGAGGGCTCTAGAGCCATAATCTTGGAGATTCAGGCTTTGGTGAGCGAAAGTAGTTTTGGAGCACCCAAACGCCTTGCGACAGGCTTTGACAACAACCGCCTCAATATGCTTTTAGCCTTGCTAGAAAAAAAACTAGAGATTCCTCTCAATCGCTATGATGTCTTTATCAATGTCTCAGGTGGCATCAAGATCACAGAAACAAGTGCCGATCTTGCCGTAGTTGCTAGCATTATCTCAAGTTTCAAAAATCGTCCGCTCAATCAAGGCACAGCATTTTTGGGGGAAGTGAGTTTGACAGGGGATATCCGTCAAGCAAGCAATATAGACATTCGACTAAAAGAATTAGAAAATCAAAACTTCACCAAAGCCATTGTCGCCAAAAAACCCACGATGCAAACCCCCATCAAATGTTTTGCTGTTGAGGAAGTTACCAAGCTCTTAGATTGGATGTAGTCCCCAAACACCCCCTTTCAACCCCACCCTTTTTTAGCGATAGATCAAACTACCCCTTGCTCAATCATCGCAAGAGCAACTTTTCTGAAACCTGCCACATTAGCCCCAAGCACAAGGTTTTTGTCTTGCTTGAATTCTTTTGCCGTTTCTTTGGCATTGCGATAAATTTTGTTCATAATGTCAGACAATCTTGAATCAACCTCTTCAAATGTCCAAATGCTCATACTTGCATTTTGGCTCATCTCCAAGCCACTTGTAGCCACCCCTCCAGCATTTGCTGCTTTGGCAGGAGCATAGTGGATTTGTGCGTCGATAAAAAGATTTGTCGCTTCCAAAGTCGAGGGCATATTAGCCCCCTCACTGATACATTTGCAACCATTATCTAGCAACACTTTGGCATCTTCGGCATTAAGCTCGTTTTGTGTGGCACTAGGAAAGGCTGCAAAACAAGGAATGCTCCAAACCATATTTCTCCCTTGAGGATACTGAGATACAGGCGTATATTTTGCACTAGGAGAACGCTTGGCATACTCTTCTAGACTTAGTCTCTCTACCTCTTTGATTTGCTTGAGCAACTCAAGATTGATTCCATTCTCCTCATAAACCATTCCTTTGGAATCACTTGCAGTGACAGGTTTTGCACCCAAAGCATAGAGTTTTTCAATCGTATAAATTGCCACATTGCCGCTTCCAGAAACTGCACAAACTTTGCCCTCCAAGCTTTGACCATTATCCTCAAGCATTGCTTGAGCAAAATACACACTGCCATAACCAGTTGCTTCTTTTCTAGCCAAAGAGCCACCCCATTTCAACCCCTTACCAGTCAAAACCCCATCAAAACGATTGCTCAAGCGTTTATATTGTCCAAAAAGATAGCCGATCTCCCTTGCACCCACTCCAATATCACCTGCAGGGACATCAGTGCGATCTCCGATATGACGATACAACTCGCTCATAAAAGATTGGCAAAAATTCATCACTTCAATATCAGTTTTGCCCTTAGGATCAAAATCAGATCCACCTTTTCCTCCACCCATATTCAAAGTCGTCAAAGAGTTTTTGAGAATCTGCTCAAAGCCCAAAAACTTAATCACATCTTCATTCACACTAGGGTGGAATCTCAAGCCTCCTTTATATGGACCCAATGCGGAATTAAACTCGATGCGATAAGCTTGATTCACTTGTATTTTGCCCTCTTTATCCACCCAAGGCACACGAAACGCAATGCTTCTCTCAGGAACAACCAATCTCTCCAAAATCGCGTTTTTCTCATAGATAGGATTGCGCTTAATCTCATCATCTAAAGTTTCCAAAATTTCTCTCAATGCCTGAAGAAAAAACTTTTGGTGAGGGTATTTCTCGCTCATTGTCTGTATGACACTCTGTGTATAGCTCATTTTAATCCTTTCAAATAAAGTCTCTTAAATATAACAAAACTTCCAATACAAATATAAAAATTTGATTTTATTTTCACCACAACCCATTCTTTCTTTTCCAAATACCACTTTATCCCCCTCTAGATTCACTTTGCAGGTTTCCCACATTCTTTCTTTTGCTGTCTGAGACAAAGCTCTTGCAGCCCCACCTTGATCTTTGTCATAGCTCACACCACCCCACTCTCAAAAACTATATGCCCCACCTCTCAATATTTGGCTAAATTCTAGCTTACAAGGCAATGTGTGTGCCTCACAATCATTTCAAGCTTTTGTAATCTATGAGACAGATTTTGTATTCCTAGATTATCTTGTTGTTCAATGCTTTGATTTTCTTTTGGAGCTTGGTTTGGCAATCGCTTACTTTTGAGTTTGCGAATTTGATTTGAATCTTGTTTTAAAATTGGCTTGATTGTTTTCTTGGGGGAGTTGAGGGGGGATATACTCTTTGGCAATTCTTGAATCTTTCTGATTCTATCTTTTTGGTGTTTGCTTTGAAAAAAGCACATTTCCCAATTTCTCAAGCACAGCTTGGAGTTTTTCTTTTGAAGTTGGTTTGTTGAGACTATGCTTTTTAGCGATTCTAGAATCTCTTAGAGCTTTCTTTTTGAATCTTGGCTTGGGGAGCTATGTTCTTTTGGTGATTCCAGAATCTCTTAAATTCTCTTTCTTTTCAAGTTGCTTTGAGCAAACCACCCTTTATGCAATTCTAGAATCCCCTAGGATCTCTCTTAAGGGGGGGCAAGGGGAACTTATAGCAAGCGTTCCCCTTATCCCCCTTAACAACCCCCATAACCCCAGCATTGCATTAGCAAGGCTTGTTCAAGATTACATTGACTTGGAATCCTTTTTTGGTTCTACAAGGTTGGTTTTGGAAGCGGTTTTCATTGCTTTTTTGAAATAGTGGAGTTTTATATTTTTTAGGGTTTTTGATAGGGATTCCAAAGATTCTAAGAATCAAGATTCAAATCTGAAACACCAAAGAATCAAAACAAAGTCAAACTAATGTGGGTAACACACAAAAAGCGGGCAGGGGTTTGGGGGATTTTAAGGGGGATAAGGGGGGTGCCTCGCAATAAACCCCCTTGTCCCCCTTATAGAAAAAAGCAAAGTGGGATTTGGAAACTAAGAAGTGTGCTTTTGCAAAAGCAATCTCAAAAACTAGCAAACAAATCAAGAATCCTCCAAAGAGTGTGCTTTGTCAAGCCAAAAAAGAGAATCTGGGAGATTCTAGAATCCCCAAGAGTGTGCTTCACTCAAGCCAACTTGCAAAGAAAAGCTCACAGATTCTAGAATCATCAAAAAGTGTGCTTTTGCAAAAGCAATCTCAAAAACTAGCAAACAAATCAAGAATCCTCCAAAGAGTGTGCTTTGTCAAGCCAAAAAAGAGAATCTGGGAGATTCTAGAATCCCCAAGAGTATGCTTGTGCCAAACCAATCTCAAGCAAAAGAATCGTATCGAGTCTAAGGCATTGGTAATCAACATTGTGGAGGGGTGTCGAAGCGTTTGGGGCTTTGCAACAGAGCCTTGCGAGCTTTGTGCAATGAGCTTTGTGTTTTTATGTATAATGCTTGCTTAAGTTTTGCAACATAGAGGACAGAATTGAAAAAAATTATCATTGGTTTAGCAATGTTTGTATTGTTGGCGTATGGGGCAGATCCTGTCGTGCCAACCGTCAATCTTTCTTTGTCTGCACCAAATGAACCAAAAGAATTAGTCAATACTCTCAACATTGTCATCGTGATGACTTTGCTTGTGTTGGCTCCGTCATTGATACTTGTGATGACAAGCTTTACGCGAATCTTAATTGTTTTTGCCTTTTTACGCACGGCTCTTGGGACGCAGCAAAGCCCACCTACACAAATCCTTGTGAGCTTGGCATTGATTCTGACTTTTTTTATTATGGAGCCGACAGCCAAAAAGGCTTATGATGCAGGGATTGCCCCCTACATTGACAAAAAAATCTCTTATGATGTGGCTTTTGAACAAGGAGTGAAGCCTTTCAAAGAGTTTATGATGCACAATACGAGAGAAAAAGATTTGGCATTGTTTTATCGTATTCGCAAACTTGAAAATCCAAATAGCGTCGATGATGTTCCTCTCACGACTTTGATTCCAGCTTTTATGATTAGTGAGCTTAAAACAGCCTTTCAGATTGGCTTTTTGCTCTATCTGCCATTTTTGGTGATTGATATGGTGGTGAGCTCGATTCTGATGGCGATGGGTATGATGATGTTGCCACCTGTGATGATTTCTCTTCCGTTTAAGATACTGATTTTTGTGCTTGTAGATGGGTTTAATTTGTTGGTAGGCAATTTAGTTGCGGGATTTAAATAGTTTGATTTGTAAGGAAACAAAATGAAAACACAAAAAACTAGTTTTGTAGATATTTTGAGAAAAATGGGGGATTATGTGCCGAGTGCGGTGGTGCTGTTTGCGTGCTTGATTGCCTTGCTTTTGGTCGCCTCTTGTGTCGCAAGTTTTTTTGAGCTTTCGGTGGCTGATCCAAGAAAACCGGATGCAAGGATTGCTATTATCAATTTGCTGAGCCTCAAAGAATGGGTGCATATTGCTACGAATCTAGTGAGCAATTTTTCTGCTTTTCCACCTTTGGGAACGGTGTTGGTGGCGATGCTTGGTGTGGGGATTGCTGAACAATCAGGGTTTTTGTCTGCTGTGATTCGTGCGATGGTGGTCAATGCACCCAAAAAGCTCATCACCCTTGCTGTTGTGTTTGCAGGGATTATGTCCAATCTTGCATCGGATGTGGGTTATGTCGTGCTGATACCTTTGGCAGGAATGGTGTTTTACTCTGTCGGACGGAATCCTATTGCAGGGATTGCGGCGGCGTTTGCAGGGGTGAGCGGGGGCTATAGTGCCAATCTCTTGATTGGGACTTTGGATCCGATTCTCTCAGGGATTACGCAACAGGCAGCAAGGATCATTGATCCAAACTATGTGGTCGGAATAGAGGCGAATTGGTATTTTATGTTTGTCAGCACATTTTTGATCACTTTGTTGGGTTATTTTGTGACTGAAAAAATTGTTGAACCTCGTTTGGGAGAGCTTCCTCAAGACGCAACGCGAGAGAAGGTTTGTTTGACGCTCAAGCCCGAAGAGAAAAAAGCTTTGTGGTATGCGATATTGAGCGGCGTTGTTTTGTTGGGTATTGTTTTGGCGTGTGTGTTACCGATAGATAGCCCATTTCGCAACCCTACAAATGGATCTTTGATCGGATCACCATTTTTCAAAGGAATCATTTTCTTTGTGTTTGTCTTTTTTGCCATTTTGGGATTGGTGTATGGATTTGTTTTGAAAACCTTCAAAAACGCCAATGACTGCGTTGAGGCGATGTCAAAAGCTATGCAATCAATGAGTGCCTATCTTGTGATTATTTTCTTTGCAGCTCAGTTTATCGCACTCTTTTCTTGGAGTAACTTTGGACCTTTTTTGGCAATCCAAGGGGCGAACTTCCTTAAGGCGTTGGATTTGAATGCAGGTTTGCTTTTGATCGGCTTTGTGCTAATTAGTGCTTCTATCAATCTGATGATTTCCTCAGCTTCTGCCCAATGGGCTTTGACTGCTCCAATCTTTGTGCCGATGTTGATGCTTTTGGGTTATTCGCCTGAAGTGATTCAGGTGGCATACAGAATCGGGGATTCTACGACAAACATCATCACTCCACTGATGGCATATCTACCGGTGATTTTGGCAGCCGCGATGAAATATCAAAAAGACATCAAAATCGGCACCTTGATCTCGCTGATGTTCCCTTATAGCCTTGTCTTTTTGATTGGCTGGTGTGTGATGCTTTATATTTGGGTGTTTGTGTTTGGATTGCCTGTAGGACCTGGCTCTGCAAACATCTATCAGAGTGCGTTTTGAATTGCTCTGTATTTGGGGAGTGTGGTGGATGCTCATTGCCCCTAAGCTATGCAGATCAGCTTGATTGTAAGCTCAGTGCTTTTGAGAAGCTTGATTTGGGGGCTCCTCAAGCAGTGTTCCAAAGCCCTCACAAAGGCTATAGGGCAAGGGCGGAGTTCAAAGTTTATCGCGATGAGCATGGATTGCATTTTGCAATGTTTGCCAAGCAAAAACCCGTGATCATTGCCGATTGCCCGATTTTGTTGCCCCATTTGCAAGAGCTTCTATCCAAGCTCAAAAGATTGCTAAATCAAGATTTGGCATTTGCCTCCAAGCTTTTTGCGGTAGAGGTTTTGGGCGTTGTTGGTGGGGGGAGTCTGCTCACTTTGATTTATCATCGCAAGTTGGATCAAGAATGGGAGGCACAAGCCAAGCTTCTTGCTCAATCTCTAGGCACGATTCTCATCGGGCGTAGTCGTTCTCAAAAAGTCATCATCTCTCAAGAAACTCTACTAGATCTCGTGTCGTGTCAGAGTGGGCGTTATACTTTTGTGCGTTATGACAATAGTTTCTCACAACCCAACCCCTATATGAATGCCAAAATGATTGATTTTGCCCTATCGTGTGTTGGTGCAAATGCTGTGGATTTGCTAGAGTTGTATTGTGGGGGTGGGAATTTCACGCTTCCCTTGAGTGCGAGGTTTAGAAATGTTTTTGCCACAGAGGTCGATAGGACGGCTATCAATGCCCTCAAGCAAAATCTTGCACTCAATGCCATACAAAATGTCTTTTGTGCGAGAATGAGCGGAGAGGAGAGTATCCAAGCTTTGAGTTTTGAGCGAGAGTTTGTTCGTTTGCAAGAAGTGTGTTTGAGGGATTATGATTTTACGCATTTGCTTGTGGATCCACCAAGAAGTGGAATCGGCGATAGAAGAATGCTAAGCTTTATGGGGCGTTTTGAAAATATTATCTACATTTCTTGCAATCCTTTGACACTCAAACAGGATTTGGAAATCCTTGAAACAACGCACCATATTCAAACTTTTGTCGTTTTTGATCAATTCCCTTACACACATCATTTGGAATGTGGGGTATGGCTGAAGAAAAAGTGAGCTGTGTGCTTAGCTTGATGATTGGGGGGGACTTCAGTCTGAAAGACTGAAGTCTTTTTGAATTTTGAGATGAGTTTGGAATTATATCTTAAAACTTCTGCGGTGTGCTGGGGTGAGTCCGAGCTCTGCGATTTTGGCTTTGTGCAATGAGGTGCAATAGCCACTATGAGAGGCAAAGCCATAATTGGGGTGGAGGGTATCTAGCTCTTTGCATTCTTGATCTTTGGCATATTTGGCAAGAATGGAGGCAGAAGAAATTTGGTGCATTAGCATATCCCCTTTGATGAGGGTTTGCAGTGTGCATTCAAAAGGAATTTGGGCTTTGAAAGTGGAGTTTCCATCATAGATGAAGCGTGTGATTTGGTGTTGAGAGTGCATTTTTTGCATAATCTCTTCAAGAGAGAGTTTGAGGCATAGGCTTAAGCCTAGAGAATCAATCTCTTGAGGGGTTTTTTGCACCAAGATGTGATGGATTTGAGAGTGGTGCAAAAGAGCTTGTGCGGTTTTCTCTCTTTGGGCTTCGGAGAGTTTTTTGCTATCTTTGATGGGCAGTGTGTTGAGAGAGGAGATGAGCGTATCGCAATAAGCCACTCCACATACAAAAAGACTCCCTCCTATGCAACCGCGTCCAGCTTCATCGATACCACAAATCATTCTATCCCTCCTAGTGCAAACTCAAGGAAGTTTAGGGCTTCCCAAAAGCGACCTTGCGTGTGATCTGAAAAATTGAGCGTGATGATTTTAATGGATTCTTGTGGCATTTTGGATAGTTTTTGGGCGATGAAGTCTTGCTGTGCAAACGGAGCAAAGAGGAATTTCCCAAGATTTGGAATGATGAAGCACCCAAAATCATCATAGAAAATCTCTTGATTGAGGGCGCGTAACTCCAAAACAAACATATTTTCAAGAATGGGCAAGATGGTGTGGTGTAGGTGCAGGGCTTTGGGGATTGAAAAATCTGCAAAATAGAGTTTTTTGGGTTTGTTGGGCAAAATGTGTGGCACAAAAAAAATCAAGCCTTTTTCTTCGAGAGACTGGATAAAGGCGTAGGTTTTGTCTTTTGAGATTTTGAGGTGTTTTTTGAGCAGGGTGTAGAATTGGAAGGAGGTGAGCTTCTGTGATTGGAATAAGGCAAGTTGGGCGAATAGATTCAGATCGTTGGATAGAGAGAGTTGCAACATTTCTTGTTTGGTGCGAGTTTTTTGATGTTCTTGCAAAAATGGCATTTGAGGGAGGTTGCCGTCTTTGATGAAGTTTTTGAGCATCAGGTCTGGAGCAAGGTTTTTGAAGCAAAAACTTGCATATTCAATCAGTGTCAAGTAATTGCATTGCTGCAATCTAAACGATGGGATTTGTATGGGTGTTTGACTTGTGATGATGATTTGGTCTAGGTTTGGCAGGGTGAAAGAGTGGGTGTAGTTTTTGATGATTAGGAGCTCGATCTTTTTTTCGAGATAGAGTTTGAGCAGTTCGCTTTTTGCCTCTTCATAAGAAACCCTTGGGTCTTGGCAGTCTAGATAGATGATTTTTTTGTGCGATAGATTGGAGTTGTTTGCAAAGTCTAGAGCAAGAGAGGTTTTGCCACTTTTGGGGGGTCCATAGAGTATGGTTTTGGCTGAAGAGATGGATTGCTTTCTAGGAAGTGTGTGGTAGTTTTGCTCAAGATAAAAATGTGAAAAAAAATGCATAAAACAACTCCCAAAGTCTTTGAAGGTATTGCTTCCTTATGGATAAGGAAACAAAATGTGCAAATATTATCGCAAAATGTGGATAAATATTGACAGATTACCCTTCTTTTTTTATAATTGCCGCTTCCAAAATCCAACATCAGTATTGTTCTGATGAGTTCTTTGAGAGGAAAATATTATGGAAAAAATTAGATTAAAGCTTAAAGCATATGATCATCGCGTGCTTGACCGATCAGTTGTTGCGATTGTTGAGGCAGTGAAGAGAACGGGATCTGAGATCAAAGGACCCATTCCTTTGCCTACCAAGAAAAAGAGATATACGGTTCTCCGCTCTCCTCACGTCAATAAAGATTCTAGAGAGCAGTTTGAAATCAGAATCCACCATCGAATCATTGACATTATGTCTGCAACCCCAGACACAGTGGATAGTTTGATGAGCTTGGATTTGGCTCCAGAAGTCGATGTAGAAGTTGTTTCTATGGGAAAAAATTAAGGGTAAGGTAGAGTTATGGAATTTATCGTTCAAAAAATCGGTATGAGCCGAACAATCGGATCTTCAAGCACCGCAGTGACACTTTTGAAAGTGTTGGATGCGAAAGTGTGCAGTTTGCGTGAAGATGGAAAAGCGTTGGTTGCCTATGCTCAAGGGAAAGAAATGAATAAAGCCATTGAGGGGCAACAAAAAAAATACAGCTTGAGCAAGGAGTTCAATCGTTTTGCGACTTTGAAAGTGCAAAATCAAGAGATTGGCGATCTTGATACAAGTGTTTTGGCGGAGAGTAAGGTTGTCAAAACAACTTTCAAGACAAAAGGGCGTGGCTTTAGTGGTGCGATGAAGCGTTGGAATTTTCAAGGTGGTCCAGCAGCACACGGAAGCCGTTTCCATAGGAGATTGGGATCAATCGGAAATCGCGAATGGCCAGGACGCGTTCAGCCGGGCAAAAAGATGGCAGGACATTATGGTAATGAGCAAGTGAGTGCTAAAAATGAAATTGTCTCTTTTGACAAAGACAATGGGATTTTGGTGCTTAAAGGCTCTGTTGCGGGATTTAATAACGCATACGGAAAAATTAAAGTAGTAGGATAAATAATGAAGGCATTAGTGTTAGATCAGAAAATGAAAAAAACAAGTGAAGTTGCATTGCCTGAACGCTACAATGAGATTCACGAGCATAATCTCTATCTTTATGTCAAGTCTTATCTTGCATCTTTGCGTGCAAATAGTGCAGATGCAAAGACTAGAGGGCAAGTGAGTGGTGGAGGCAAAAAGCCTTGGGCTCAAAAAGGCGGCGGTCGTGCGAGAGCGGGAAGTATCACTTCTCCTGTATTTGTAGGTGGTGGTGTGTCTCACGGACCAAGCAATAACAAAAACTACAATCTCAAAATCAACAAAAAGCAAAAGCGTTTGGCACTTGAGTTTGCTTTGAAACAAAAGGCTGATGCAGGGAAACTTTATATTGTTGATTCTGTGGCGATTGCTAGTGGAAAAACAAAAGATGCTTACAATGCTTTCAAGGCTTTGGGCGAGAGAAGCACATTGTTTGTTTCTCAAATGAGTGATGAGCCTACATTCTTGGCATATAGAAATCTCAAGCAATGTTATTTGGCTGATTCCAATGAGCTTAATGCTTATTTGGTTGCTGCTTTTAGGTCTGTAGTGATTGAAAAAGCGGTGTTTGATGAAATTGTGAAGGAAGGGTAAAACAATGGCAGATATAACAGATATCAAATCAATTTTATATACAGAAAAGTCATTAGCTCTTCAAGAGAGTGGTGTTTTGGTTGTTCAGACTTCTCCTAAAGTCAGCAAAAATCAACTTAAACAAGTGTTTAAAGAGTATTTTGGTTTCACTCCTGTGAGAATCAACTCACTCAAACAAAGTGGAAAAACGAAGAGATTTAAAGGCAAGGAGGGCAAGAGAGCAGATTACAAAAAATTCTATGTCAAATTGCCTGAAGGTGCAAAAATCGATTCGTTGGCAGTATAAGGAGGATTAGATGGCAATTAAAACTTACAAACCCTATACGCCAAGCCGGCGTTTTATGTCCAATCTTAGTTCCAAGGACATTACATCAAAACCAAGCGTGAGAAGTTTGCTTGTCAAGCTTCCAGTCAGTGCAGGAAGAAACAACAATGGACGCATCACAAGTCGTCACAAAGAGGGTGGAGCAAAAAAACTTTATAGAATCATTGACTTCAAACGCAATAAGTTTAATATCGAAGGCAAAGTCGCAGCTATCGAGTATGATCCTTATAGAAATTGTCGCATTGCTTTGGTGGTTTATCCAGATGGCGAGAAACGCTATATTATCCGCCCAAGTGCTTTGAATGTAGGTGATAGCGTTTTGTCTGCAGAGGGTGGTCTAGACATCAAAGTGGGTTTTGCAATGAAGCTCAAAAATATTCCTATCGGAACCATTGTGCATAATATCGAGATGCACCCGGGAGCAGGTGGGCAACTTGCAAGGAGTGCAGGAGCAAGTGCACAAATTATGGGGCGTGAAGGCAAATACACAACTCTCAGAATGCCAAGTGGCGAGATGAGATACATTCTTGATGAGTGTATGGCAACTGTCGGTGTTGTGGGCAATGAAGATTTTATCAATATTAGCATTGGTAAAGCAGGACGCAATCGTCACAGAGGGATTCGTCCTCAGACAAGAGGTAGTGCGATGAACCCAGTGGATCACCCACATGGTGGTGGTGAAGGTAAGACGGGCTCTAGTGGTCATCCAGTTTCTCCGTGGGGGACACCAGCGAAGGGCTACAAAACTAGACGCAAAAAAGCAAGCGATCGCTTAATTATCTCTAGAAGAAAAAAGTAAGGAAGAAAAATGGCTAGATCAGTAAAAAAAGGTCCTTTTGTTGATGAGAGCTTGATGAAAAAAGTTCTCAAAGCAAAAGAAACAAAAGATAGCAAACCAATTAAAACTTGGTCACGCAGAAGTATGGTTTTGCCCGATATGATCGGACTGACTTTTAATGTTCATAATGGTCGTGCATTTGTGCCTGTATATGTGACAGAAAACCATGTGGGATATAAGCTTGGTGAATTTGCACCTACACGCACTTTTAAAGGACACAAAGGTAGTGTCCAAAAGAAAATCGGTAAGTAAGGGAGAGAGAAATGAGTAAAGCATTATTGAGATACATTCGACTTTCTCCTACAAAAGCTAGATTGGTAGCTAGGGAGGTGCAAGGAATGAATGCAGAACTTGCACTTGCAAGTCTTGAATTCACTCCAAACAAAGCAGCAAAGATCATTGCCAAAGTGATTGCGTCAGCTGTTGCAAACGGAGGTTATGAGCCTCAATCTGTGATTGTGAAATCTTGTAGAGTGGATGCAGGTCCAGTGCTAAGAAGATTTATGCCAAGAGCAAGAGGAAGAGCCACACCTATTCGCAAACCAACTTCTCATATTTTGGTAGAAGTGGCAATGGCTTCTAAAGAGAAAAAAATGAAGAAAGAGGGCAAGTAAGATGGGACAAAAAGTTAATCCGATTGGTTTAAGACTAGGAATTAATAGAAATTGGACTTCAAGATGGTTTCCAGGTTCTCAAATTACTCCTAGTAGTATTTTGGAAGATCACAAGATCAGAAAGTTCTTGAAAAAGGAACTTTATTATGCAGGTGTTAGTGAGATTATCATCGAAAAAGCGGCAAAAAAATTGAGAGTGACTGTTGTTGCTGCACGACCAGGGCTTATCATTGGCAAAAAGGGTGCAGATATTGAAAAAGTCAAAGAAACCCTCAAAAAGATTGTGCAAAAAGAAGTAGCAATCAACATCAAAGAAGTGAAGCGTCCTCAAGCTGATGCTCAACTTGCAGCAGAAAGCGTAGCTACTCAACTTGAGCGTCGTGTTGCTTTTAGGCGTGCGATGAAAAAGGTAATGCAAGCAGCGATGAAATCTGGTGCCAAGGGTATCAAAGTCAAAGTTTCAGGTCGTTTGGCAGGAGCTGAAATGGCTAGGACAGAGTGGTATATGGAAGGAAGAGTGCCTCTCCATACACTTAGAGCCAAGATTGATTATGGCTTTGCAGAGGCGATGACAACTTATGGAATCATTGGTGTTAAAGTTTGGATTTTCAAAGGTGAAGTGCTTCACAAGGGAATCCAAGTAGAGAAAAAGGAAGAGGCAACAAGAGAAGAGCGCCCAAAAACTAGAAGAGGGAGACAATAATCATGTTGATGCCAAAACGAACAAAATATAGAAAACAACAAAAAGGACGCAACAGAGGGAAGTCTTTTAGGGGTTGCAACCTTGCTTTTGGAAATATTGGGATTAAAGCAGTAGAGCACGGCAGAATCGATTCGCGTCAGATTGAAGCCGCAAGGATTGCGATGACCCGTCATATCAAAAGAGCAGGTAAGGTTTGGATTCGTGTATTCCCTGATAAGCCTTTGACAGCCAAGCCTCTTGAAACAAGGATGGGTAAAGGTAAGGGCGCAGTGGATAAGTGGGTGATGAACATTAAACCCGGAAGAATCATTTATGAAATGATTGGGATTGATGAGGCAACAGCTAGAGATGCTTTGGCATTGGCTCAAAGCAAATTGCCTTTCAAAACAAAAATTGTAACTAGTGAGAGTGAAAATGAAATTTATTGATTTGAAAGAGAAAAGCAGCAAGGAGCTCAATGAGCTTCTTAAGGAGAAAAAAACAGCGTTGTTTGAGCTTAAGCTCAAACTCAAAACAATGCAATTGACTAACCCTAGTGAAATCAAAGGTGTTCGCAAAGATATCGCTAGAATCAATACTGCCATTAGTGCAAAAAAGGATTAATAGATGATCGCCAAAGAACCACATAAAAGAATTATTCAGGGAAAAGTCGTAAGCAAGGCAGGGGATAAAAGTGTTGTGATTTTGGTGGAGCGTAAAGTGGTCCATCCAAAATACCGCAAGATTGTTAAAAGGTTTAAGAAATACACTATTCACGATGAAAACAATAGTGTCAAAGTCGGCGATGTGATTAGCGCTATTGAGTGCAAGCCTATCTCAAAGACAAAAACTTTTAACTTGCAAAATATTGTTTCTGTAGGAGTGTAATTATGATTCAAAGTTTTACTCGATTGAATGTTGCAGACAATAGTGGTGCAAAAGAGATTATGTGTATCAAGGTTTTGGGTGGAAGTCATCGACGCTATGCCACTGTTGGAGATGTCATTGTGGCATCTGTAAAAAAAGCCATTCCAAATGGAAAGGTCAAAAAAGGTCAAGTGGTCAAAGCTGTCGTTGTGCGAACCAAAAAGGAAATCCAAAGAGAAGATGGCTCTCTTGTGCGTTTTGATGATAATGCAGCTGTTATCTTGGATGCGAAGCGTGAGCCAATCGGAACAAGGATTTTTGGTCCAGTTAGTAGAGAAGTGCGATATGCCAATTTTATGAAGATCGTATCGTTAGCTCCGGAGGTATTGTAGTGGTAAAGTTTAAAATTAAAAAGGGCGACACAGTCAAAGTGATCGCTGGTGATGATAAAGGAAAAAGCGGAAAGGTGCTATTTGTCTATCCCAAAACGGCACAAGTTGTTGTTGAGGGTTGCAAAATGGTCAAAAAAGCAATCAAGCCAACAGAGGAGAATCCCAAAGGTGGCTTTGTTTCAAAAGAAGCTCCAATGAGCATTTCAAATGTCAAGAAAGAGGAGCTCTAAGATGTATGGTTTGAGAAGTTTATATCAAAATGAAATTAAGCAAAAATTGGTGCAAGAATTGGATATCAAAAATCCTATGCTGACTCCAAAACTTGAAAAGATTGTGATTAGCGTGGGTGCAGGTGAGTATGCCAAAGATATGAAGATTATGCAAAATATTGCAGATACGATTTCAATCATCGCAGGGCAAAAAGCAGTGATCACAAAGGCAAAAAAATCCGTTGCTGGATTCAAGATGAGAGAGGGAATGCCTATGGGTGTCAAAGTAACCCTTAGAGGCAATATGATGTATAACTTTTTGGAAAAACTCATTGTGATCTCGCTTCCTAGAGTGAAAGACTTTAGAGGTGTGTCTCGCAATGGTTTTGATGGAAGAGGAAATTATAGTTTTGGTTTGAATGAGCAGTTGATGTTCCCTGAAGTTGTTTATGATGACATTATGGTAAGTCACGGAATGAATATCACTTTTATCACTTCAACAAATAGCGATAAGGAAGCATTCAAGTTGCTCGAGCTTCTTGGAATGCCTTTTGCAAAAGGAAAGTAAGATGGCAAAAAAATCAATGATCGCAAAAGCGGGAAGAAAAGCAAAATTTAGCGCAAGAGCATACACACGATGTCAAGTTTGTGGCAGACCTCATTCGGTTTATCGAGATTTTGGATTGTGCAGAGTGTGCTTGAGAAAAATGGGCAACGAAGGGCTGATCCCAGGTCTTCGTAAGGCAAGTTGGTAAGGAGATAAAAATGGTCAATGATATTATTGCAGATTCTCTGACAAGGATTCGAAATGCTTCAATGAGACGATTGGAGCATACAACTTTATATTATGCAAAGATTGTAGTTTCAATTTTGGAAGTTTTCAAAGCAAAAGGTTTCATTAAAGATTATAGAGTGAATGACAAAGAAGGAAAGCAAAGCATCAGTGTGCAGCTTGCTTATGATGAGCGAGGCTATAGTGTCATTAGTGAAGTGAAGCGTATCAGCAAACCGGGTCGTCGCGTCTATAAAAGTCGCAATGAGCTTAAGCGTTTCAAAAATGGTTATGGAACGATTGTGGTTAGCACTTCCAAAGGTGTGATTGCAAATGAAGATGCTTACAAAGCCAATGTTGGTGGCGAAGCCCTTTGCAGTATTTGGTAAGGAGTAAAGTATGTCAAGAGTTGGAAAACGACCTATCAACATTCCTTCAGGCGTGAGCGTGAGTGTTGAGGGAAGCAAAATTATTTTTAAAAATTCTAAAATTTCAAAAGAGCTTGAAACTTTTGGGCGTGTAGTGATTGAAAATTCAAACGAGGCTTTGAGTTTCCAGCCCATCAATGGAGAGGCACAATCTAGGGCTTATTGGGGGACTTATCGTGCTTTGGCTAACAATATCGTGATTGGGCTTAGTCAAGGCTTTTCAAAAGTGCTTGAAATCAATGGTGTGGGGTATAGAGCAAGTGTGTCAGGAAAAGTTTTGGAGCTTGCGTTGGGATTTTCACATCCTGTGAAGTATGACATTCCTGAAGGTGTGGAAATGAGTGTGGATAAAAACACGATTACCATCAAGGGAAGTGATAAGCAACAAATTGGACAAATTGCTGCTGAGATCCGTGAGTTTAGACCACCTGAGCCTTATAAGGGCAAAGGGATTAAGTATAGTGATGAAGTCATCATTAGAAAAGCTGGAAAAACTGCTAAGAAATAAGGGTAGGCTATGACAAATAAAGTATTAGAGCAAAAGAAAAGATTGCGATTAAAGAGAAAAATGAGAGTGAGAGGTTCTATTTTTGGAATCTCCTCCAAACCAAGAGTGAGTATTTTTCGTTCCAATCGTTACTTGTATGCACAAGCGATTGATGATTGCAATGGCACAACGCTTGCAAGTGTAGATGGAAGAAAAATGGGATTAGGCAATAATAAAGAAAACGCCAAAGAGGTTGCAAAGGCATTTGCAGAAACTTTGAAGAAAAATCAGATTTCTGAAGTTGTTTTTGATCGTAATGGTTATCTTTATCACGGGGTTGTTTCTGCTTTTGCAGATTCTTTACGCGAAAATGGAATCACTCTATAAAGGATGGGTATGGAAATTAATCGAGAAGAATTTAGTGAAGTTGTTGTAAATATTGGAAGAGTTACCAAAGTTGTGAAAGGTGGGCGTAGATTTCGTTTCAATGCTCTTGTTGTGGTTGGCAATAAAAATGGACTTGTAGGCTTTGGTTTGGGCAAAGCAAAAGAAGTGCCTGATGCGATCAAAAAAGCGATTGATGATGCTTTTAAAAACATCATTCAAGTCAATGTTAAAGGCACAACAATCGCTCATGATATTGAGCACAAATACAATGCAAGTAAGATTTTGTTGAAACCTGCAAGCGAGGGAACCGGAGTCATTGCCGGTGGTTCTGCGCGCCCAGTGATAGAACTTGCAGGAATCAAAGATATTTTGACAAAATCTTTGGGATCAAACAATCCTTACAATGTTGTTAGAGCGACTATTGATGCTTTGGCAAAGATTAAAGCCTAAGGAGCAAGAATATGTTAGAGCAAATTAAACCTGCAAAAGGAAGCACAAAAGAAATCAAGCGTGTAGGAAGAGGTCAAGGGAGCGGAATGGGGAAGACTTCTACGCGTGGCGGAAAAGGTCAAACTGCACGGACAGGTTATAAGGCAAAGCGAGGATTTGAAGGAGGACAACAACCACTTCAAAGAAGACTTCCTAAAGTTGGATTTAACTCAAGAGTTGAGAAGCCCTATGTGATCAATACCGCAAAAAGCGACGCAGTTTTGGCATTGGAAGAGATTACTTTGGAGAGCTTGAGAGCAATCTATAGATTCCCTCTTTATGTAACCAAAGTTAAATTGATTGGAGAACAAGCATCTTCTTTGGCTTTTAAGATTAAAGATGAGAGAGTAAGAGTAACTAAGGCACAATAAATGAATAAAAAAATTGTCGATAAGATTCTCATCACTCTTTTATTCCTCTTTTTGTATCGCCTGCTGGCTTATGTTCCTGTGCCAGGGGTGGATATTGCAGAAATCAAACGATTTTTTGATCAAAATGCCAACAATGCACTCGGGCTTTTTAATATGTTTAGCGGAAATGCTGTGGAGCGTTTGAGTATCATTTCTTTGGGGGTTATGCCTTATATTACTGCTTCAATTATTATGGAACTTTTGGCTGCGACATTTCCAAATATTGGCAAACTCAAAAAAGAGAGAGACGGGATACAGAAATACACTCAAATCATCAAGTATGCAACGATAGTCATCACCATTATTCAATCCATCAGCGTTTCTTTTGGTTTGAGAAGTATGGGCGATGGGGGAGTGATTACCATCGATATGACAAGCTTTGTGGTCATATCAACATTTTCAATGCTTGCAGGCACAATGCTTTTGCTTTGGATTGGTGAGCAAATCACCCAAAGAGGTGTGGGGAATGGTGTGAGTTTGATTATTTTTGCGGGGATTGTATCGGCTATCCCATCAGGGATTAAGGCACTTTTTGAGCTTGTGAATACCGGACAGCTGAATTGGTTGAGCTTGTTGGCGATTTTGGCTGTGATGCTAGGGACTATTTTTGTGATTTTGTATATGGAGCTCTCAGAACGCAGGATCCCTGTGTCCTATGCGAGAAAGGTAGTCATGCAAAACCAAAACAAACGCATTATGAACTACATTCCTATTAAGGTTAATTTGAGTGGAGTGATTCCTGCGATTTTTGCTTCGGCTCTTTTGATTTTTCCCGCAACGATTTTGCAGAGTTCTAGCAATCCCTATTTGCTCAAAATTGCTGATTGGATTAATCCTAGTGGCTATCTCTACAACATTTTGATGTTTTTGTTTGTCATATTTTTTGCTTTTTTCTATGCTTCCATTGTTTTTAATTCCAAGGATATTGCAGAAAATCTCAAAAAACAAGGTGGGTTTATCCCGGGATTACGACCAGGTGAGGGGACAACTGGATTTTTGAATGATGTGGTGAGCAATCTGACTTTTTGGGGAGCGCTTTATTTGGCATTGATTTCTACTTTACCTTGGATTATTTTGAAAGCAATGGGTTTGCCATTTCATTTTGGCGGCACCGCTGTGTTGATTGTTGTTCAAGTGGCAATGGATACAATGAGAAAAGTAGAGGCACAAGCCTATATGGACAAATACAAAATGCTTAGTGCAACAGGTCTTTGATGGCAATCGCGATCCGCAAAACATCTGAAATTGAGAAATTATCTCAATCTGCAGATATTGTTGCACAGGCGTTGAGCAAGGCGCGCCACTCTGCATCCGTGGGAATGAGTTTGCTTGAACTGGATACTTTGATTGAAGATAGCATTCGCTCCTGTGGTGCAAAACCCGCATTCAAAGGCTTGTATGGTTTTCCAAACTCTGCTTGTTTGTCTCTTAATTCCGTAGTGATACACGGGATCCCCACAGATTATAAATTGCAAGATGGAGATATTTTGGGGATTGATGTTGGGGCAGAAAAAGATGGCTTTTTTGGAGATGCAGCGATTACTATAGGGATAGGCAAAATCGCACCAAAAGATCACGAGCTGATCGCTTGTTCCAAAAACACACTTTTGGAAGCGATCCAAGAGATTAGAGCAGGAATGCATTTCAAAGAATTGAGCCAAATGCTAGAGGCGTTGATTAGGGGGTATGGCTATGTGCCATTACGCGATTATTGTGGGCATGGCATTGGTCGCAAACCACACGAAGATCCACAGATTCCAAATTATTTAGAGTATGGCAGTGCCAAATCTGGACCAAAGATTCAAAATGGAATGGTGTTTTGTATTGAGCCTATGATTTGTCAAAAAAGTGGAGAGCCGGTCGTGTTGGAAGATGGGTGGTCTGTGGTTTCAAAGGACGGGCTAAACACAAGCCATTATGAGCACATGGTTGCTATTATCGATGGCAGAGCAAAAATTTTATCAGAGGAGAAATGATGGCAAAAGATGATGTCATTGAGATTGATGGGAAAGTGATTGAAGTGTTGCCAAATGCGACTTTTAGGGTAGAGCTTGATAATGGGCATATCGTTTTGTGTCATATTGCTGGAAAAATGAGAATGCACTATATCAAGATCCTTCTTGGCGATCGTGTCAAGATCGAGCTAACCCCTTATAGTTTGGATAAGGGACGCATCACTTTTAGATACAAATAATAAGAAATTTGCAAGTTTTTGGATAAAAACCCTTAGTTTTGGGTATAATCCAAAGCTTATATTGTCTAGAATTTAGGCTCTATAAATCACTTTTTACATCACTAGATTTGAAGGAGGATGTTAATGAAAGTAAGACCATCGGTCAAAAAAATGTGTGATAAATGTAAAGTTATCAAGAGAAAAGGCGTGATCAGAGTAATCTGTTCAACTCCAAAACATAAACAAAGACAAGGATAAAGTATGGCTAGGATTGCTGGTGTAGATTTGCCAAAAAAGAAAAGAGTTGAGTATGCACTCACATACATTTATGGTATTGGACTTAAGAGTTCAAGGGATATCCTAAATTCCGTAAATATTTCTTTTGATAAGCGAGTTAATGATCTCAGCGAAGATGAAGTCTCTTTGATTGCCAAAAAGATTCAAGAGAGCTACATGGTTGAGGGTGATTTGCGTAAAAAAGTGACTATGGACATCAAGGCATTGATGGATTTAGGAAATTATAGAGGTCTGAGACACAGAAAAGGTCTTCCTGTTCGTGGACAAACAACAAAAAATAATGCCCGAACAAGAAAAGGCAAGAAGAAAACCGTAGGTAGCAAATAAAAGGAATTAGTATGGCAAAAAGAACGATAAAGAAAAAAGTTGTCAAAAAAAATATCGCTAGGGGTATTGTGTATATTTCTGCGACATTCAATAACACAAACATCACAGTGACAGATGAAGTGGGCAATGTCATTTGTTGGGCTACTGCGGGAGGCTTGGGCTTCAAAGGTTCCAAAAAATCAACGCCTTATGCGGCACAACAAGCAGTTGAGAGTGCAATGAGTAAGGCAAAAGAACATGGAATCAAAGAAGTCGGGATCAAGGTGCAAGGACCCGGAAGTGGTCGTGAGACTGCAGTCAAGAGCGTGGGAGCAATCGAGGGAATCAAGGTATTGTGGTTCAAAGACATTACGCCTCTTCCACACAATGGTTGCAGACCTCCAAAAAGAAGAAGAGTGTAAGGAGTAGCGTATGGCAAGATATAGAGGACCTGTTGAAAAAATTGAAAGAAGATTTGGCGTCTCTTTGGCATTGAAGGGTGAGCGTAGGCTTACGGGCAAAAGTGCTTTGGACAAGCGACCTTATGGACCAGGACAACACGGACAAAGACGCGGGAAGATTTCAGAGTATGGTTTGCAGTTGCGTGAGAAGCAAAAAGCCAAAATGATGTATGGTGTCAGTGAAAAGCAATTTAGAAGTTTGTTTAGAGAGGCTAATCGTATCGAGGGCAATACGGGAGCAAACCTTGTGCGCTTGATTGAGCAGCGTTTGGACAATGTGGTTTATCGTATGGGGTTTGCGACTACTAGACGCTTCGCACGCCAGCTTGTGACACACGGGCATATTTTGGTGAATGGCAAGCGTTTGGATATTCCATCTTATATGGTTCAGCCTGGACAAAAGATTGAAATCAAAGAAAAAAGTAAAAACAATGCACAAATCGTTCGTGCTTTGGAGCTTTCTGCACAAATCGCAACTCCTGAGTGGATTGATGTAGATAAAGACAAGAAGTTTGGAATCTTTACAAGATACCCAAATCGAGAAGAAGTCGTGATTCCAATTGAAGAGAGACTCATCGTTGAGTTGTATTCCAAATAATTTGAGGTGGCATTAATGAAAACGATTAAAACTACCCCTTATGTCCCTACGGATATTTCTGTAGAGGAGGTTGGAACCAATCACATCAGAATCACTGCACATCCATTTGAAACAGGATATGCGATCACTTTTGCACATCCTATCAGACGCCTTTTGATGTCTAGTTCTTTGGGCTTTGCTCCCATTGGGCTTCAGATCGAGGATGTGGCACATGAGTTTGATTCGATTCGTGGAATTGTTGAAGATGTTTCACAGCTTGTTGTCAATCTCAAGAAAATCCGCTTTTTTATTCCCAACAAAGAGGATAGTGAGCCTTTCAAAGCAAGTTATCAGTTCAAGGGAGAGCGTATTTTGCGTGCTGGTGATTTTGCTGTCGAGGGAATGGAAGTCAAAAATCCAGATTTATACATCGCCACAATCAATGAAGGTGCAGAACTCAATCTCACTCTTTTGATTCAGAGTGGGATCGGATATGTTCCAAGTGAAGACATTCGCGAGATATTGCCTCAAGGTTTTATTCCACTTGATGCGTTTTTCACGCCTGTCAAAAAAGTAACTTATGAAATTGAAAATGTTTTGGTAGAGGACAATCCAAACTACGAGCGTATTGTGTTTGATATTCAGACAGATGGACAGATTGACCCAATGCAAGCTTTTAAAAATGCGATTTTGGTGATGCATTCTCAAATGTCTGTATTTGGTGCAGACTTGTCTTTGGAAGCTCCAAACTTCTCATCAAAAAATAATGGTGAAGATAGTGCAGAGCTCAAAACTTTGATGATTAAGATTGATACTTTGAATTTGAGTGCAAGATGCTTCAATTGCCTTGATCGTGCAGGAATTTGCCATATTGGTGAGCTTGTGATCATGGAAGAGAGTGCGTTGAAGGGTATTAAAAATCTAGGTAAAAAATCTTATGATGAGATCACTGAAAAAATGGCAGAGCTTGGGTATCCTGTAGGCACAAAGCTTGCAGACAATACTATTGCACTATTTGAAAAGAAAATCAATAAATCTAAAAAGGATTAATGTATGAGACATAAGCACGGATATAGAAAACTTGGTAGAACTTCTTCTCACCGCAAGGCGTTGCTCAAAAATCTTGCAATCGCTTTGATCACGCATGAGAAGATTGAAACAGGAGTGTTCAAAGCAAAAGAATTGCAATCTTATATTGAAAAACTTATCACAACAGCAAGAGTGGGTGATTTTAATGCTCATCGTGCAGTTTTTGCATATTTGCAAGACAAGGTTGCAACAAAAAAACTTGTGCTTGACATTGCTCCACGCTATGCTGGGCGTAATGGGGGATATACAAAAATTCATCGCACAAGAATCAGACGCGGTGATGCTTCCATGATGGCACTGATCGAATTGGTGTAATGCCAATTTGTGCCTTCTAGGCTTCAAAAACTAATCAATTGATTCAAATCCTGCAAAGGCGTGAGAATAGCCAAAGCCAAAAACAATACAAAACCTCCCAAAACAATCGTAAGCATCGGCTCTAGATAAGCAATGTTTTGTTGGATATTGTCTTGTAGTTGATTTTTGTATTCTTTGGCACAAAGCTCCAAAATCTCTCCAAGATTCCCACTATTTTGACTGGTTGCAACAAGACTTAGCAGCAGAGGATCAAAAAACTTGCATTCTTGGAGTGCGTGGCTCAATGAGTTGCCATCTTCTAGGGATTGGAGTGCTTGAAAGAGGGTGTGGGATACAAAAGGATAGGGGATGAGTTTGATTGCATTGTGCAGGGCAAGATTGATGGGGATTTTTGCTTGATAAAACAACGATAAGCTAAGGAAAAATAGATAGCAAGTGTTTTGCTTCATGATTCCCCCAATCAATGGGATATGCCACAGAATCTTATAAATAAAATTCGCACTCCTGCCTTTGCGTAAAAAACTTAAATAGACACACGATCCCACACACACCCCTCCGCCAATGATCCACAAGAAGTTTTGAGAGATAGTGCGATGCAAATCAAAAAGAATCTGCGTATATAGCGGGACTGGAATGGAGTTTGTGCTAAAAATATCAATAAATTGTGGGATAAGTAGCTCCAAAAGAATAGCAAAAGCAAAGAAAATCGTTAGGATCAAAAAGAGGGGGTATCGGAAGGCTTTTTTGATGTTTTTGCGATAATGAAGTTGCTCTTGTTGGTAGAGGACGATCATTTCAAGGGTTTCGACCAAGCGATTGCTTTGGGCACCTATGCAGATGAGGTTGGTGGTGAGTGTCCCAAAAATATTTGCAAATGGCTCAAAGCTCTCGCCCAAACTCAAGCCATTGTTGAGGTGATTGTAGATGAGGTTTAGGGTGTGTGCCAAGCGTTGATTTTGGCAGTTGGTGATACTTGTATAAATCGCATCTTTGAGAGGCAAGTTGGCTTGAAGCATCAAAAAAAGCTGGTGGAAAAACAGCATAATGTGTTGTTGGGGAATTGGCGTGGGGAATTGTGGTGGGGCAATGCAGATGGAATGGGGGGCAATGTGGAAGTGTTTGATGGTGAGCAGTTTGGCTTCATCAAAGGAATGAGCATTGATGGTGTGCTGTTTTGTGCCTTGTGGTGTTAAAAGCGTGATGAGATATTTCATTTGCCCGCCACCCTAAACACTTCTTCTAGGCTTGTGAGTCCTTGAGCGGCTTTGTTGATTCCATCTTCTAGTAGGGTTTTGAAATGATGATGGGTGAGGTATTCTTGGATTTTTTCTTTGCTTGATCGTTGGGCGATGAGCTGTGTGAGTTGTGGCGTGATGTGTAGATTTTCCACAATCATTATGCGTCCGCTATATCCTGTGTTGTGGCATTTTTGGCACCCTTTGGGGGCAAAAAAGTGCTGATGGTTTGCGTTGGGTATCGATGGGGGATTGGAATCTATGATTTTGCAGTGGGGGCAAAGTTTTCTCACTAGACGCTGAGAGATGATGAGTTTGAGGACAGAGGCGATGAGGTAGGGTTTGGCTCCCATATCGATTAATCTTTCAATGCTACTGATGGCATCATTGGTGTGCAAAGTCGAGAGGACAAGATGCCCTGTGAGCGATGATCTGATTGCCAAAGAGAGGGTTTGTGTATCTCTGATTTCTCCTACCATAATGATGTCGGGATCTTGCCTTAGGATTGCTTTGAGGCTTTGGCTGAAACCAAAGCCATATTCTTCGTTGATGGCGACTTGTGTGAGCAGATCCAAATCATATTCGATTGGATCTTCAATCGTGATGATCTTTTTTTCTATGCTTTTGATTTCTTCAAGCATTGCATAGAGCGTGGTGCTTTTGCCACTACCTGTGGGACCTGTGACAAAAATCAAGCCACTTGGGGATTGGAGTGCAGATTGGATCGTAGAATCAAATCCAAGCTCTGTGAGATTGAGGAGTTTTGTGTTTTGGTTGAGGATGCGTATCACGATGGATTCGCCACTTTGTGTGGGGAGTGTTGAGATCCTAAAATCAAACTGAATGAGTGAAAACTTTTTGCAAAAGCGACCATCTTGTGCTTTGCGTTTTTCGTGAATGTCTAGATGAGCTTCTAGCTTGATTTTGGAGCTCAAAAGCAAAAATATCTCTTCATCAAAGTGAAAGATTTCCCTGATGATGCCATCGACGCGTATCCTCATCGTGGCTGTTGTGTTTTTGTGCTCTAGATGTATATCACTTGCAAGATGTTGGATACTGATCTCAAGCAAAAAATCCAAAAGCTCTGTGAGTGCGTCATTTTCCTCTTGTTTGATTTTGGTGATGATGGTTTGAAGTGCTTGATTGGTTTTGAGTGTTTCTAGCTTGAGCAAAAAGTCCTCTTGTGTGATTTGTGTCGCAAGAATGGGGAGATGCCTGAGGGGGATTGGCAAAAACTCTTTGAGGAGAGAGGGCGGATTTTTGCCCGTTGTCTCAATGTGGATCGCTGTATCAATCTCTTGGAGAATCATTTCTAGTTTCTCTGAAATAGATGTGTGGAGTTTGAATGCACTAAGATTCAAATCGAGCCTCCTTGATGAGGGTTTCAAGTTTTTCTTGGATTTTGGGATCTTGTTTGAAAGGCTGGTTGTGGGGTTGGATGATTTTGGGCGTGATGATGATGACCATTTCTTCTGTGTAATCTGTGTCCCATTTGTATCTGAAAAGCAAATTGAGCAAAGGGATGTCTCCTAGTATAGGGACTTTGTATTGCCTATTGCTTTTGAAATTGGAGATAAGTCCTCCAAGCACCACTTTTTGACCATTTTGGAGTTTGACAATCGATGAGAGTTGGTTGGTGGATAGATTGGGTGGGCTTTGGAGCGCGTTGGATTCGTTTTCGATAGAGGCGTTTTTGGTGCGTGTGATGGATGGATTGATTTTGAGGATGATTTCATCGTTTTGGATCGATGGAGTGATGTCGAGCAAAACCCCTGCGAAAATGCTAGGGTAGTTTTGGGTGGAGTTTTGGATATTGGCGTTGGAAGTATTGCTTTGGTAGATGAGCTGTTGGGAATAACGCAATACGCTACCGACAGAAATGATGGCGGGTTGATTGTTGAGGGTGAGGATTTTGGGATTGCTGAGGGAGCGTGTTTCACCATATTTTTCCAAAAACTCCACGATACGATTGAGATTGACCCCTTGAGAGAAGACATTGATTCCAAAATTGACTGAAGAGTTCTGAATCTGAAGCAAGCTAGGCAATTGGCTCGTTGCCCCTGTGAGTGCAATGTTGCCAAGATTGTAGAATTCATCCCAGTTGATTCCTGAAGTTTTGGATTTGCTGTGCTTGATGAGATAAATATGCACATCAATCAAAACTTGAGCGTGAGATTTTTTGTTGATGCGTTGGATATAGTCTTGTATGCGTTTGTGTTGGGCTTGTGTGGCTGTAATGGTGATGAGTCCTGCGTTTTTGTTGATGATGATGTTTGTGTTGTCTTGTTTGGGAGAGTGCCTATCTTCGGGGCGATAGAGCATTGCTTTGAGTTCTGTATCTAGTGTATTCCAAAAATCATTTTCATCCGTGCTAGAGATTTTTGTCCCACTTTTGCCATAGTTTGGTTGGGTGCCCTCTCCGCCAAAGGTTGATTGGGCATTGGATAGGTTTTGGGAAAAAATAATATCTGTATTGCTTGAGCTTTTTCTGAGCGTTGAAACATAGTTGAGATCATAGGTTTTGGATTGGAGCATTCCGATTTTTAACACTTTGTTTTTGAGGGTGAAAAACAAATCAAACTCTTGGATTAGGAGTTTGAGGACTTCATCTAGATTGAGATTCTTGAAAATAAGTCTAGGTTTGTTGTGGGTGAGAAAATCCTCTGCAAGTTTGTCTGTATAAATCAAGCTCAAATGGCATTTGTGTGCGACTTCTTCAAGGATCTCTGCAGATGTCAATGTGCCGTTGGTTTGGAGGTTGAAGTTTTTGCATTGACCTAGCAGGATCAGAGTGCATAATGCGTATATCCACAATATTTTTGTCATTTGAAGATTCCTTTGGAATGGAGTTTGAGCGTGATTGTGTGGTGTTTGGAGGTGAGTATCACGCTACTTCGTGTGATTTGCTGGATTGTGTATTCTCCTATACTTTCGCCATTTGAGAGCCACACTCCATTGATTTTTGCCCTAGAGTTCAAAATGGCTTCAAGAGAGAGTTTTGTCGTATTGTGTTTCTGCAGGCTCAAAATGTCTGTGATTTCATTTGGGGTGTATGAGAGTTGTTGGGGCAACTGAGGAATGGGGAGTGTTTGGAGCAGTTTGAGCTCCACTTCAAAGCGTTCTTGGGTGTATTGGAGTTGTGTGAGTTTGATGAGTGCTTGAATGTGGGTGAGATCTTGCAAAAAGTGCGTCACATTTCCTTTGATAAGAAGTTTGACACTTTGATTTTCTAGGATTTTGGATTGGATGATCTGAATGGATGGGAATAGCTCCAATAGCGAGTGGTATGAGGTGGTGTGGGATTCTAAAGCATTGATTTTTTGGAGGATTTGTTGGTGTAATGCTTGTTCTTGCTTGAGTGAATCTTGGATATTTTGCGGAGATGCACTTTTGTTTTGCAACGAGAGAATGAAGTCTTTTTCAAGTTTGGTTTGAAGCTTTAGGGCTTGGATTTGCTGTGTGGTATGCTCGATTTTGTAGTGCAAAGATGTCGCCATTGGCTCAATGGCATAGAAAAGAATAAGTGCAAAAACAATATAAAGAAGATAGATTTCTCTTGTGCTACGCGTGTTGAGCCATTGTGCCAAATAATCTTTAGTGCTTAAAAAGCTTGATATAAAAAAGTGTTTCATCTTTTTCCTTGTGGGTTTGCAGCAGTGTGATTTGTGTGTTTTTGAGCGAATGCTGGAAATCCATCAAATGCTCTTTGCTTGGGGCAAAGAGTTTGAGAAAAACCTCTTTGTGGGGGCTGATAGTTAGCTCTTGTATGGAGAGTTGTTTTTGGTGGATGAGGTTGATACATTCTAGCAGCCATTGTTGCCAAAGCCTATCGTTTTGGTGCGACCAAATCGCATAGAGTAGGGATAGATTGTCTTTTTTGAGATTCTCAAGTTGTGCCATTTGTGCAGAAATCTCTTGGAGGTTTTTTTGGGCAATCGATGTGTTTTGAATCGCCTCAGTTCTGTCTTGTTGGAGTGATTGGAGAGTGTTTGAGAGATGAAGGTGGTAGAGCCAAAGGCTTGAGGGGTAGATGATACACGCAAGAGAGGCGATATAGAGGAGCAATTTGGTGTATTTTGTTTGTCGGATTGGCGTGGTGTGCGTGTCTGTTTTTGCATTTGGGAGTGCTGTGTAAGTGAAATGCACTTCTTTGTTTGGTGGGAAATGGGCATAGCTCTCTTGGGAAAAAAGTAGAGAATAAGGCTTGATGGATACAGATAGTGGGGATTCTGGGGGTTGGGAGTTGTGGGGTGAGAGATAAAACACCTCTTTGAGCTGGTAGTCCAAAATAGTCTGGACATATTGGGTGGCAATCCACAAATCCTCGCTAGAGTGAATCGCTTTGTGATAAGAGAGGGCGTTGTTTTGATAAAAACAAAAAGCATAGTGTGTGTCATAGCCTATTAGGCAAGCTCCATCAGAGAGTAATGTCAATGGGAAAAACAGATCAAGGGTGGCGTATTGATAATGTTTGGGGAGGAAGTGTGTGGGGATAAAAAAGCATTGGAAGGTTTGCTGTGGCGTGGTGAAGTGGTTGAGAAGATAGGTTTGATCGGGCTTGAGGATGCCTTGCTGATAGGCTGTGAGCAGAAGCTCTTGCTTGAGGTATTTGAAATCGTTTGTTTTTAGCTCAAACTCTGCGTGGATGGCAGATTGGGAAGAGATGATGAGGTAAGAAGCTTTGGCTCTTGGAGGCGTGTTTGAATATGCAAAAGTGTCTTTGTGGATTCTAAAAAACCAAAACTGCGATTCTAAACTTTGCATCTAAGCACCCTCTGCAAGTATTTGCTTAGAGGGTAGCACAAGAGTAATTTAAGAAAACTTAAAAAATAAGCTTAGTGGATAGTGCTTGTTGGCTTCCTTGAGGTCTAGAAATGCTTGAGCCCAAAGCAATTCCTCGCATTCTTCGGTGTGCAAATATTCTTGTGCTTTTTGAAACATTGAATACTCTAGTAACAAATACACATAAGCAACTTTGATATTTGGAGAGTGTGGAGCAAGGTTTTCCAAAAGATGCAAACAAGAATCAGGCGGATAATTGGTGTTGAGTTTGCCAAGCAAGGCAATCATTGCTTGTGTTGAAAACTTGGCTTTCAAAATCAGTTTTTGGAGCTGATCAAGCGGGATTTTGAATCCACCTTCTAGCAAGTGTGCAATGAGCTTTTGGGTGATTGTAGGAGAATATTCTGAAGCTGTGATTTTTTGGATCGCCTTGGCATCAAGCTGAGAGTGGAAAAGCGTATCAAGAGCTTTTTCTTGGAGTGTTTCTTGATAGTCTCCATTGAGGACTTCTCGTGCGAATTTCAAATCTGAAGCGATCTTGTTTTGTGTGTTTAGATTCCAAAAATGCGTATCTTTGGGGTATTGGATATTTGTCTTCAAAAACACGCCATTGGAAATCTGCTCCAAATCTTTGATGAGATGATCAAACTTGGCATTGCCACTCTCTGGGCTTGTGAGAATGGGGGTGATGTGACAGCGTTGCAGAGCTTTGGAAAGCGTTTGGTAAGCAGGGAGCTTGAAAGACAAATCAGAGTGATTGATGTCAAGCATTTGGTTTTGGATCTGAGTGAGCAAATGCTCAAAGTCTTTTTTGCCTCGATATGAATGGATTTGCGTTGCAATGCTGTTTGTCGTCAAAAACAACAAAGTGAGGACAAAAAACACACCTAGCGTGATGATGATCCAAACTGCAAGAGGGAGCGTAAGCTCTGATTGCATTCCCCAAATGTGAATTGACAAGTCCTCGGGATAAATAAAATAGGCACATAAGCCCACAAACACAATAAAAGCTAAACCTGCAATGAAGTAGTGGCGTATTTTCATTTTGACTCCTTATTTTCGATCTTTTTCATATATTTCACGACAAATGATACAAAATTTGGCGTGAGGTTTGAGCTCAAGTCGTTTTTCTTCGATGAAATCTCCGCACATTTCGCAAACCCCAAAAGTCCCTTCGTTAAGCTTTTTGAGTGCGTATTCTGTTTCACGCAATTCTGTTTGGTATTGCGTAAGTATGGAGGCATTGAGCAGACCTTGTGAATTGATAGAGACGATGTCGGCGTGATCGGGTGCTCTGTCTGAATGAAGCTCAGCAAAAGAATGTGTTGCAGTGTTGATGTGGGATTGAATAGACTGAATGCGTTCTTGCAAAATAATACGAAATTTTTCTATCATTTCTTGATCCATAAAATCTCCTTTATTTGTGGTAAGGGTGTGCTGCGTTGATACTCAAACCGCGATAGATTTGCTCACACAAGACAACTTTGGCGATCTGGTGGGAGAGTGTCAGTGGGCTTAGTGAAACACTGCGTGTTTGCTCCAAAAAGTCTTTTTCAAAACCATAGGCTCCACCGATAAAAAAACTCACCTCGCTTTGATCTTGCAAGATTTGGGCAAACTGCAGAGAATCTAGGGTTTTGCCATCGGGGTGCAGTGCATAAGAGTGGGGGCTAAGGAATTTGGCAAATGCTTGAGTGTAGGACTTTTGTGCTTGTTGGTAAGATTGTTGCTGGGCTTTGGCGATTTGGGGCGTGAAGATGTCTAGGAGTTTGAGTGTTGTGCCAAACGCTCTGCATTGCTGAATGATTTTGGAATAAAAATCTGCAAACAAATCGTTTTTGCCAATAGAATAAAGGTTGATAATCATTTGGGTTTGAGAATCTTGATGAGATGGTAGATGGTTTCTTTGAGGTCTTTGCGTTCTTTGACCATATCGATGAGTCCGCATTCAAGTAGAAATTCTGCCGTTTGGAATCCCTCGGGCAAATCTGCCCCAATGGTTTGTTTGATGACTCTAGGACCAGCAAAGCCGATGTTGGCACCGGGTTCTGCGATGATGATGTCTCCTAGAAATGCAAAACTTGCACTCACTCCCCCATAAGTCGGATCTGTGAGTAAGGAGATAAAAGGGAGTTTGTGTTGGCTTAGGCTA
This sequence comes from Helicobacter enhydrae, assembly GCF_001693335.1. NCBI lineage: Bacteria > Pseudomonadati > Campylobacterota > Epsilonproteobacteria > Campylobacterales > Helicobacteraceae > Helicobacter > Helicobacter enhydrae. The sequence continues at coordinate 1,155,190 of NZ_CP016503.1, forward strand.
TTGAGTGCCGCACTTGTTTTTGCCATTTGCATGAGTGAAAAGGTGGATTCTTGCATTCTTGCTCCGCCACTTGTTGAGACAATCACCAAGGCTTGATGAGAATCAATGCACCGCTTGATGGCTCTCAAAATCTTTTCCCCCTCCACAGAACTCAAGCTTCCCCCCATAAATGCGAAATCAAACACCACGAGCTGAAATTTTTCATCAAACATCAGCCCCTCCCCACTGATGATAGAGCTTGGGCGTCTTGTTTTTTTGACTCCTTCTTCAATGCGTTTTTTGTAGCTTTTTTTATCCACAAAGTTGAGGGGATCTTTGGGGGCAAGGGTTTGATCGTATTCTACAAAGGTATCACAGAGGAGGTTAATGCGTTCTTGAGCACTGATTTTGAAATGGTGGGTGCATTTTGGGCAGACATTTTGTTGGTTCAAAACTTCTTTGTAATAATTGATGGCATTGCATTTTGGGCATTTGACCCAATGGCTTGGGGCTTCATCTGATGTCGCTCTAGAGCTAGATCTAAATTTGCTAAAAAACTTTTCTAAACCCACTTGTTTTCCTTGATTCTGGTTTTAAAATTGGTAATTTTAACTTAGAATCTTAACAAAAAACAGAAATCTTTGAGTGTGTAAGGTTGCTTCAATGCAGGGATTTATTTTGCGTATTGCAAAAGTTAGAGATCAGGATTTGATCGTATCGGTTTTGACTTCTAGCAAAATACTTCAAGCCTATCGTTTCTATGGAATGAGGCATAGTATCATCGCTTTGGGACGCAAGATAGATTTTGATTTGCAATATCAGGGGGTGTATCTGCCAAAGATTTGTAATTTGATCCAGCTAGGCTATGCGTGGGAGCAGGATTATAGCCGTGTCTATGTGTGGCAGTTTGTGATGCGTTTGTTGTCCAAGCATTTGGTGGAAGTGCAGGAGTTGCCACGATTTTATTATGATCTATTGGAACAATCAGCCACAAAAATGCAAATGCAAAACCCTATGCGTGTGGCTCTTGAGATGAGTGCTGAAATAGTGGAGTATGAGGGGCGTAGTGCTAGATTGCAGAGTGAGATGTGTTTTTTGTGCGGGAGGGCGTTGCAAGATGGCATTTCTTTGGGGCGTTCTTTTTTGTTTGCACATCCGCAATGTGCAGGTGGATATGTGTTCAAACGCCATAAAATCATAGAGTTTTTGTCCCAACGCAGTAGCATCGGACTTGATGATTTGGAGGTTGAGCATTTGTGGAATGTTTTTGCATTGGGGTTGTAGTCTCAAAAGGTGTAAAGTGTGCAATGCTTGGGATTAATGGTGATTTGGTGAATACAAAGGTTGAAATCGATCGCAAAGACGGAAAAAATGAAAAAGCTTGATTGGGAGGGCGATGTGTGAATTATATTGGTTCAAAATACAAGCTTTATGCATTTTTGGAGGAAACAATAGAATCAACGCTAAGCCATGCTGGTTCCAAAAGTCTCAAAGAAAGTGTTTTTTGCGATGTTTTTGCTGGGACTGGTGCTGTGGGCAAGTTGTTCAAAAACAAGACTAAGCAAGTCATTGCTAATGATTGGGAGTATTATAGCTTTGTGCTCAATCAAAACTACATTGGCAACCACGCAGAGTTTGCAGATGTGCATTGCTTGTTTGAAGAATTGCAATCAGACACATCAACTCCGATCATCGAGGGAAAAATATATCAGCACTATTGTCTGGGCACTCATGGGACAAGGCAATATTTTAGCGATTACAACGGAGCAAAAATCGATGCTATCAGACAAAAAATCGAGTTGTGGTATCGTCAAGGCAAGATCACAGAAGCAATTTATTATCATTTGTTGGCTTCGCTTTTGGACGATGGGCACTTTTGACCTCACAAGGAAGCATGATAGTGACCACTTCCTTTGCACACCCACTAAGGAGGAGGATGGGAATAGAAAACATCAAGAACCTCATGCACTCCCTCCCTAAAAGATTGACAATCCTCATCTTTTTGCTTGATGATTTTGTATTTTGTGATGATTTTTTGCCTTTCATCTTGTTTTTGCTCCATAAACTCTTTGAGCCTTAGCTCCTTGTGCTTGAGTGTTGCTATCAGTCCATCAGCCTGCCCCTTGCACCTCACAAACTGCCCACTCTTTTCCTCATAAGCATTCTTGTAATACATCAGAGACATACACAAAACCAAAAAAACAGCTCCAATAGCTCCTGCCACTACACCTCTAAACATTGAGCCACTTCCTTACATCAAAGCTAGGACATTCTTTGTTTGGATCCAAATCCCTATGCCCTAGCACCTCCGCCCCCTTAAACTCCTCTGTGAGTTCTCCTAGCAAAGCCCTTAGAGACGCTTCTTGTTTCTGTGTTTTTGTATCCCTTGCTTTGCCATTCTTATCCACCCCACCCACCAGGCAGATTCCGATACTTTTGGCATTAAACCCCTTAGTGTGAGCTCCGATCTCCTCCACCCCGCGTCCTTTTTGGATTTCTCCATCTCTTTTGATGACATAGTGATACCCACAGCCTTTCCACCCTCTCTCTTTGTGCCATATATCGATTTCACGCACTCCAATATCAGATTGAGGGGGAGTGGCACTGCAGTGGATGATGATTTTTTCGATTTTTCTCACGCCCACGCTCCTTTCAGTCTTATTTTGATAGCAAACTCATAGCTATGAGCCAACCCAACAATAGAGTTCTTGATTTCTTCTAGTTTCACCTTATTAGGAAGCAACACATTCTCCAAAGTAGGGAGTTGGAGGATCTCTCTTTTGATCCCATCGACCTCCTTTAGTCCTGCCCTTGCATCACTTGCATTAAAAACAAAAAACAAGCTATACTCTTGGGTTTCCTCATTCCCCTGCACCCTTAGCCCTCTAAAAAGCAGATACCGCCCATTCTCATTGGGGATTTCTTTGAGGGGCTTAGCTCTAGTGGCGGTGCAAAGTTCATCAAAAACACTACAGATCAAACTCACTCCTTCTAGTTTTGCTTGCATAATTACTCTTTCTCTCGCTCCCCTCACTTGGAGCCTCTTTGATAACGCTCAAAGCTTGTTTATAGAGGAGCTCATCTTCTCCATTGAGTTGCACTTTGAGCAAAAGTTTCAATCTCACAAGAGCCACATCAAGGAGGGCAAAAGTAGGCACTTCTTTTCCTTTTGCCACTTCTTTTGCCTCTTTCATTGCATGCTCCAGATACTCCTCTTTTGGAGGATCTAGCAGAGAGGCTTCTGCCTTAAGCCTCCATTGCTCTTTTAGGCTCAAGCTCTTCCTCCATTCTCCCTACATGCTCCACCAAGCTTTCACAGATTGCCTCCAAGCTTGCCACTCTTTCCTCTAAGTTTGCCACTCTTTCTTCTAGCTCTCTCCCCCCATTTTCTACCCTCTCATTCTCTTCCCTTAACTTTTGAGCCTTTTCTCTATTCATTGCTCGCTTCCTTCACTTTTATAAGCAAGCTGCCACATTCCATACCCTGCATTATCTTCAGTATCCACTCCATAGAGGATTTCTTTGCTCATAAAATTGCGATCAGAGTTAGGCTTATCCAATGCGACAAATTCAGGCTTTTTATTCACCTGCAAAATGAAAGGCTTCACACTGCGACTTGTATCAAAGAGATACCACGCCTTATCATTGCTCAAATGATCACACACCAAAAGCTCACACATTCCATAAGTGATATTGCTAGAGCCCTCTATTGTTTGAGCCTTGAGGATTTTGAGGGCTGTTGCCTCTAGTTCAGGAGGCACAACGAGCAAGTTAGGACGGATTCCAAGAGGAGTGCCATGAGAATTCACCAAACTCCTCATCTCCTTTCTTGCCTCCAAAAAGCTCTCCGCACTTAGCACCTTTGTTCCTTTGTTGCCAAAGCTCTGACTACCTACATTATGATCAGTGGCGAAAAACTTCTTCCCATCAAAACAATCCCCATTATCCTCCAAAAGCTTGAAAATGAGTTGATTGTAGTGCATACTCACACTCTCTGCCAAACTCTGTATCTGTGGCTTGACAATCCCCAAATTATCATAGATCAAATTATCCCTATGGATTTTGATTGTTGCCTCCCAATCTTTCTTTTTGATTGTGTAGTTGTGGGCTGAGAGTTCTTTGAGTGTTCTCTCTCCCACCCACTCTTTCATACTAGGAAGGTCTGCAATCCAGGCATAATCTGTCACGATGGTATTACTCAATACCTCAAGTGAGATCTTTTTGTAGTCATCATTTTGCTTGACAAGGCTCTCATTAAACACCTTAGAAAAGCCCTTACTCACATTCTCCATAAAACTTGCGTCCAACTTATTTGGCATTTTTTTCTCCTTAATCTAAATTTTCAAGCCCTAAACTTTGGGCGATTTTCTCTTTATCTGTGCTTTGCGTTGAGTTTTTTTGCAAATCCGCCAGATCACTTCCTTTCAAAACCTCCTTAGCCTCATAAGCACACATAGACAAAAAGCTCTCCAGTGCCTCACCGCTAAGTTTGCTAGCCTCCTCCTCTCTTTTTTTAAGCATTCTATTCCCCATCAAAGCATTCTTGACTTTGGTGCTAGTGAGCTTGCTCTCATACTCTTTGATGATTGCCTCTTTTTCTTTTTCTAGCTCTTTGACTGAGGAGAGAAGCTTTTCATTCTCCTGCTTGAGTTGTTCAATCTCTGCCTTGAGCTCTTTATTCTCTTGCTTGAGCTTTTCATTCTCTTTTTGCATTCCCTCTCCCTCCTCTTTGGAGTTGAGGCTCTTTTTCAACAGATTGGGGTGGTTGACTAGTCCCACACTATGGATCCCTTTGACCACCATTGCCTCGCCTTGATATTCTGTCAAATATGCCGGTGAGAGATAGCGGTAGGCTTTGTTTTTTACTAGCTCCTCCCCCTTTGGCGTAAGCTCTAGCTTTGCATAGATTCCATCATCTTTTGCTTCCAAACTATTAAGTGCAAACCACCCAACAGCCTCTCCTCCACAATGATCTACATCAAGCATCAGATCCACTCCACCTTTTTTGGTAGCCTTTATCACTTCTTCTGCATTGATGGCAAACACTCTTCCATCTCTTCCGACAACCTTTTCTCCCACAGGAGAAATCTTGATTTTGTCATCTTTTGAGACTTCATTGAATTCGATCAAAAACTCTCTCATTCCCGCTCCTTATTTTTTTGATTGGAATTCTAAATGGAGGCAAGCCCCCAATTTTGCGAATTTTTCCTCAAAATAACGATTAGGACTAGGTAAAAATTCCACTCTTAAGAAAAAGGAGGAGGATTTGAACCCACAACGCCAAGAAATCAAAAATGCTTATCTCAAAGGAAAAGAGATTAGTTCTATTTGCACACTTTTTGACATCACGCGCTCGACTTTTTACTACCACAAGAAAAAAGCCAAAGAAGCAGGAGATGATTGGGATGAAGCGTTTTTGAGAGAAAAAAGAGGAGAGGAGGAAATAAAAGCAAGTGAGGAATATTTTCTTGCCACCCTCATTGCCTCTTTTGAAAAAGCATTGCTAGAAGGTGCTAACCCCTCCTTAGAGAAGCTCAACAAATACGCCCAAACTTATTGGAAACTCAAAGCCCCCAAAAACGATGATGAGTTCAAACTCAAAGACAAACTTAGAGAAAAAGCAGAGCTCACCATCAAAGAGTTAGCCCATCTTGCCCTAGAGCTTGAGCAAAAAGAAGTGATAGATTTTTTGAGCACACACCACGAGGAAATCATCAAAAGGGTTTTTAAATGAAAACCAAAACCCCCTTTAAAACCCCTTTAAATCCCTTTAAAATCGTTTTAAAACATAAGGGGCGATATGAATAACCTCAAAGAACTCCAAAGCTTTTTAAAAGCACTTCCTGCATTAAATGACAAAGACAAAGCAAAAAGAGTGCAAAAAGCCAAAACTGATTTTCGATTTTTTGTCCAAACCTACCTCTCCCACCATGTAAGCCCCACCGAAACTTCTCTGTTTAGAAACTACATCTATGACCACCTTGAGGACTTATCCCAAAAACACAACAAGATTTTGATAGAAGCCTACAGAGGAGGAGCCAAAACCACACTCATCACGCGTCTTTTCTCTCTTTGGAAACTCCTAAGGGGAGACAAACGCTATCTCATCATTATTAGCTCCACTCTAGATCTAGCCAAAGAGAGTATCGAGCTACTCTCCCTTGAGATTCAAGAAAACATAAGGCTAAAAAGCGACTTTTCCCTCACTCCCTTCCTCAGTGCCACAAGTGAAGAGATGAGCTTTTGTTGCGATGGCATTCCTTGCAAACTCAAAGCCTTTGGAGCAGGCAAAAAACTAAGGGGGACAAACTTTCTAAGTATGCGTCCAGATTTGGTGGTTTGTGATGATATCGAAAACGATGAAAATGTCACAAGCTCCACCCAGCGAGACAAACTCTACTCTTGGTTCAACAAAGCTGTTTTAAAGCTCCCAGCTAGGACCAACCCCACTTACAACATCATCATTGTAGGCACTATTCTCCACTACGACTCTTTGCTCAAAAGGATTGAAAAAAGGAGCGATTTCTACTTCAAATCCTTCCCCCTAGTGATCAATTTCCCAAGCAATCTAGATGAGCTCCACAAAGAAAACCTTAGCTCCTTCCTCCCTCTAGATTTCCTCCTTGATGATCCTAGTATCAAAGCAAGCGATGTGTTAAGCGACTATCTAGAAGACAAAAGCTCCTTTATGAGCGAATTCCAAAACCAACCTCTAGACAGAGAAAACGCCCCTCTAAGCTCTTTTAGCACCTATGAGGTTTTACCCTCCCAAATTGATTGTATCTATATTGGGATTGATCCCTCTTTGGGCAAAGCAAGGAGTGATTATTTTGCTTTGAGCTTTTTGCATTACTCTAAACCTCTCAAGCAATTCTTTTGGGAAGCTCATGGATACAAAATCACCCCAGATCTAATGATTGAAAAAATCCTAGACCTCACGCTCAAAAAGCTCAAAATCTGCAAAAAGATTATGATTGCTTGTGAAAGCATCGCATTCCAAGAGTTTTTCAAAGACAGCCTCAAAAAAGCCTTCTATGAGCAAAACCTAATCCTCCCAATCATTGGGGTTAAACCCACAGCCCACAAAGAAGTCCGCCTAGATAGCCTCTCCCCACTTCTTTCCTCCTCTATTTTTCTCATTGACCAAAAAAGCACCCTTTTGCAAGAGGAGCTCTCTACCTATCCCAAATGTGCCCACGATGATTTGCTTGATAGTGGAGACATTGCCTATCTTGCATTTATGCACTCAAGCGTGTGCGATTACAAAAACGCCAAAATCTCCTCCAAACTCAAAGGGAGATTCCAATCCATCAAAGAAAGGTATAGCTAATGTTTAAATTTTTCAAAAAGAAAAGAGCCACACTGATGCTCAACCCCAACTCCAAAACCACACTAGGAGGGATCAGTTACTCTTTGACCAAAAAAGCCCTCAAAGAGCAAGACCTAAACGCCTTTATCTCTATTTTTGACTACCTCCTCGCCACAGACACACAAATTTCAAGCGAGATTTACAAACGCAAAAGTGCTCTCACCTCTCTCCCTCTAGTCTGCACTTCCACCGACACTGCCCAAGAGGCTTTCATCACCTCCCTTATCCACAAACACTCCTTTAGGAGATTCCTATTTGATTGCTCTAGCTCTATCGCTTATGGCTTTTCTGCCTTTATTTTGGAATGGAGCAAAGAGGGCGAGTTTTTCTACCCCTCCCCTAGACTGATTCCTCATTCCTATATCCAAGAGGAGAGAGGTGAGCTTTTTGTATATAACTCAGGAGCAAAAATCTATCTCAAAGATAGAAGCGATGTGTGGCTGATTTACCACCCCACAGATAGTGGAGACCTCCTCAAAAGCTCTTTGATGCACAAAGTCTGTATCATTGCCTCACTCAAAGCTTCTGTAGTTTCCAAAAATATGCTTTTCTTTGACTCTCTCTCTATCCCTCCCCTCATCATCAGATCAGATGCCATCAATGACGAAGAAAATGCCAAAGAAATCCTAGAGAGTGCTCTAGAGCTTAGAAGCAATGGAGTGGCACTCTTTGCACAAAACGACATTCTAGAGCTCCTAAGCTCCCCCCAAGACAAAGGAAACTTCCTAGAGTTTATCCGCTATTGTGATGAATGTATCTCCAAAGTCATCACAGGGCAGGTTTTGGCAGGCAACTCCACCCTCAATGGCACCCAAGCCCTAGGCAAAGTGCACGAAAAAATCATGCAAGGCATTAGCGAGCACGATAGTTTGCTTTTGGGAGAAAGCGTGCAAAACCTCATAGAGCTGACTCTAAGCCTCAACTTCTCAAATCCTGCCCCCTTTTCCTTTGGCTTTGACTCCAATACCGAAATCGATGAAAAAACCCAAAGCGAGGTATATCTCAATCTTACAGGTATGGGATATGAGATCCCTATTGAGCATCTAGAGAAAACCTTCAAAATCAAAGGGCTAAAAAAGCTAGACCCCACCCCAAATCTCAACCACACTCTCTCCCTAGAAGCCAACCAAACCAAACACTCCCTCCCCCTAGACAAATTCAAGCTCCCATTGCCCACGATCTTAGAGTCTCTCATCAATGAGAGCTCAAGCTTTGAGGAAGTGCAAGAGAAAATCTTAGAGAGATTTAATGCAGCAGAGATTGAAGCACTAGAGGAGGAGTTGATGAAATACCTCACAAATGCTACAATCAAAGGGGCGCTCAATGAGGCTTAAATGCTAGATTTTACCACCCCTCCTTTGCAGGCTATTGCCTATCTTTTGAGCAAAAAACCCCTTGCTTTGAGAGACAAAGCAGACTTCAGACACCACACCGCTCAAACTGCCTTCACCATTAGTGGGATTACAAATATTGACCGCTTGAGTGCATTCCAAAACTCCATAGCTCTTGCAATGCTCAAAGGGCAGAGTTTTTCAGAGTGGAAAAAGGCAAATGCAAACTTGATAGAGGGTTGGGAGGGAGCAAACCCCAAAAGACTAAAGAAAATCTATGCCCACAATCTCAAAAACGCCTACGCGTCAGGGAGAAAGATGGAGATGATGAGCCGTCCAGCTTTTAAAACCCCCAAAGATAGAGAGGGGATAGAAGATGGTTGGTTTTTTAGATTTTCCTGCGTTCTTGACTCTGCGACAAGACCCACCCATCGTGTTTTGCACGGGACAATCTTACCTAGGAATCACTCCTTTTGGGACACCCACACCCCTCCACTTGATTGGGGCTGCCGTTGTAGGATTGATATTTTTAGCTCCTATGATTTAGAGCAAAAAGGTTGGACTCCTTCCTCCACCCCACCCATTAGCTCTATTGCCAACCCCTTTGCCTCCTCCTCCACTAGCTCCCACTTAGCCCACATCATCGCCAAAAAGCTAGAAGCCCACTCCCACAACAAAACCGCCTCAAAAGCTCTCCACTCATTGCAAACAGAGCTAAAAAAAGAGAGAAAACCTTCAAAGCTCTAAGGAGGCTTTATGATAGCCCTGATCTAAAAACCCCTTACTCTATTGGCTCTATCCCCAGCACCCTCACTTCTCTTTTGGGGCCAAAAGAAGTGGGGATTGTTGCAGATACGATGAGACGCCACAAGAGCAAACACCCAGAGATTGACGCCTTTGACTACAGCCTCATTCCCTACATACTAGAAAACATTGATTCTCTCTATACAGATCCCAAAGATGAGCGTTACCTCATTCTTATAAGCAAAAAGTTTGACAGACATTATCGTTTGGCTCTAAAACACATCAAAGAGAAAAATGAAATATGGGTGAGTTCTTTGGTAGGAATTGATAGTGAAAAAAAGATTTTAAGAGAAAAAAGAAAGCTAGAGAGAAACAAAACCTTAGTCGTGGTAAAGGATAGACCCACGCCCTATGCTCCTATGAGGTAGAGAAGTGTCTCAAGCTGACTCCTTGCTTTTCCTAAGGCAGCTAAATTTTATTAGAGAAAGGTAAATATGTTTTTTGCAAATTTGAGTGGGGGGCGTGATAGCACTGCAATGGTTATCAGATGGCTAGAGTTAGGAAAACCTCTTGATTTTATACTCTTTTGTGATACAGGTTATGAGTTCCCTCAAATGCACGACTATATCCAAAAGCTAGATTCATACTTGCAGAAAGAATTCAACAAACAAATCACAAAGATTGACAAAACCAAAGAGATTGAGCATTGGAGCTTCGCTTACCCCATCACAAGAGGAGAGCACAAAGGGAAGTTGAGGGGATTGCCAAAAATGCTAGGACCTTCTTTTTGCACCAGAGAAACCAAAGCAAAACCCAGCAAAGAGTTTATCCTCTCCCAATCTCCCCAAAAATTCAAAAACAACATTCTTATAGGCTACACTTACGATGAAGTGGAGAAGGGCAGAGTCTCAAACCTAGACTATGGCATCTCTATCTACCCCCTCCACCAATGGAAATGGAATGAAAAAGAGATAGATGTTTTTTTGAAAAAACGCCAACTTTTCAACCCACTCTACAACCACTTCCAAAGAACAGGGTGCTTTTTCTGCCCCAAACAAAGCAAAAAAAGCCTTTTTACCCTTTGGAAATATTATCCAGAGCTTTATCAAATCGCACTTGATATGGAAAAAAGGGCAAAAGAGCTCAATTGTATCAACCAAACCTTTAAGCCAAAAAGCCTTCTTGAGTATGCCAAAGAATTTGCCAAAGAATTCCAATATGCCAAAGAATTCCAAACGCCAGATATTGCACTAGACCATCAAAACTGCTTTTGTGGAAAATGATATGAAAGATTTAAACTCTCTCTCTGCCTTTTTGCAAGATCTAAGCAAAAAAGCCCAAGACCTCACCCCCATTCTCTACCACACCCAAGACGCCCTTTACCAAAAAACTATGGATTCCTTTGAAAAAGAGAGAGATCCCTTTGGCAATCCTTGGGCTCCCACCAAAAAGAAAAAACCACTCAAGCAAAAAATCCTACAAGACACAGGAGTGCTGAAAGCTAGTATCATAGCTAGAAACAATAGAGTGGATAAAGTGAGCATTGGAAGCAACCTAAGCTATGCTCCCATTCATCAGTTTGGAGGGCACGCAGGCAAAGGGGGAAAGGCTTTTATCCCCCCTAGAGCCTATCTCCCCACCCACAAAGGCAAAATCCCAGGGGATCTAAAGAGAAGTATCAAGCAGGCAATCAAGAAGCATTTTGGATTTTAATCACTCCCCAGTGACGATCACTTTGTACTTTCCAAAAATCCCAAGCACATTCAAAGACTCTCCATCCACATAATGAACCTTTTTGATCCCTGCACTCTTTGCTGCAGTCTCAATACTACAATCCCCTGTTGCAAAACCAAGAATGACTATACATTCAGCCTCGCCCACTTTCTTTTTGCTCTCATCAATCGTTTCCCCAGTAGCCATAATGGCGGATTTTGTTCCTGTATAAAATGAACCAATAGCCGGTGAAGTGACTTGCGAACATCCAATAAACAACAATCCTGATGTGATGAGCGTTCCATAAATCAAAGTTTTCATTTTTTTCCTTCTTTATAGTTTGGGTGCAGGATTTTATAAAAAACCCCAAAAAATGTCAAAAATACATCAAGATAGACTATTCCTATTCCACTCCCTCACAATCTTCTCCACACTCCTCACACTCAGATTGTATTTGTGAGCCAAAAAAACCTTATTATACCCATTATACTCCTCCAAGATTTGCTCCCTCACACTTGGGATCACTTTGGGCACATAGATATTCACCCCTCCATATTTCTTGCAGATTTTCTCCCAACTCATTCCCTCTTTATAACTCTCACAGATCTCTTTGAGCACGCCTCTCATTGTCTCTCCCTTTTGATTTTTTCTAGTCCGATGATGATCTTTGTCTTTTCTTTTGTGCTGCATTCCTCTAGCGTTCTTTTCTTAGTTTGGCGATAGATAAACTCACCAATCATTCCCCTCATTCCCAAATCCTCAAGCAACAAAGCGATCTTTTGATCTTGTCTAGAGCCAAAAAGCATCACTCTCCCTCTGATATCTTTGCCCCTCCCATTCTCATATCCATTTAGACTATCAATCAAAGAGAGGAGTTCCTCTATTCCAAGCTCCTTAGAGCTACTCACCCCAAACCTCACATATAGATAATCCCCCCAAGCTTGAGCACCCTTGATTTCTTTGTATTTTGGGTGGGTGTGGATTTTTCTCAAAAGTGCATTACGATATTGCCTTTGTTTCTCTGTCATTCCTACTCCTTATGATTTCTCTGATTTTTTCAAACATTCCAGCAAGCCTCTCATTTGTGCAATGATTGACAAACTCCCCCCTAGCTCTTTCCTCATAGCTTAGATCCTCCTCTTTTTCCTCTTTCTTTGTCTCCACTCCCCCATTCACCTTGCACACGATTTTTTTGAACACCGCGACCTTTTTGAGCCCCCTTTTTTTATACTCCCTCCTTAGCTCCTCCAAAAACACCTCCTCCTTCATTCTCCATTCTTGCAGATGAGCGGGGTGCGATAGTGTGATGCGTAAAATATCATTTTCTAGATTGATCCCCACTATTGGAAGTTTGACCACATCTAGCCACAAACTCCTTAACGCTTTGATTTTTTCAAACTTCTCCCACATTTCCTTTCCTTCTTTTTTGACTTCCCAAACCCACTTTAAAAGGCATTTTAATGCCCTTTAAACTAGCCTCATTAGAGGGTTACCCCTCCAATGACAAGCTCTCAATCTTTGGCTCAATCCGAAAGTTATCTTTCACCTCTCTTTTGAGTCCAAGCTTGACCAAGCTCGCCTCATCAAGCTCACTCAAAGCCTCCTTATTGGGCTTCTCTTCATAGAGGATACACTCTTTGAGCCCAAACTTCTTGATGGTGCTAATCAAAGCTTCCACCTTTGCTTTCACTCTTGGCAGGCTCACACTCTTACTGACGCGATAGCCGATGCTTCCATACACTAGCTCCTTGCTTCTCTTATCCACAAAATCTGCCTTATGCTCATTGCAAAAGCCCTCAATGCACTGCTTGAGATAGTTTCTCTCATTCTCTAGCTTGCCCACATCATTCTTATAAGCCTCTTTGATCTCATTGACTTTGAGTGTCACCTCTCCTTCAATCCTTCCGATCTCCACCTCGCACTCACAGATTCTTCTAAGTGCCTTGTCCACATCTTCATAATTTTTGATTTCCATTTTCGCTCCTTTAGTTTAGTAGGGCAAGCCCCAAATCAATCGCCACTTCTCTTTCTTTTGCCACCCCCTCACTCTTATAAGCACTCTTGACTTCATAGAAGCAATGACACTTAGCAAGAAGTGCCAACCCATCTTTGAGTGCTTCCTCTCTCTGCTTCTCCTCGCAATACACTTTTGCAAAAAGCAGCACAGGAGAAAGGGGGATATAGCCCCTCTCTTTCACCTCTCTGCACCCACTCTCTGCCATATCCATCACTCTTTGCCAAGCTTTGGGCGTGTAGTTTTCTAGCTCTAGGATATTTTTCACCGGACTTGCCACATAGCAAATCAACTTAGGTTCTTCCATTGATCCTCCTTTTTGTTTTTTTGGGAAAACCCCACAAAGACTACTGCCCCCTTTTTTGTAGTCTCTAGCGACCTTCCACGATATCCACCACAAACCCCTTATTTTCCCCAGACTTGATCGCGATAAACTCCCCCTGCACCTCAAAATACCTAGAGCTATACCCAGCCTTTCTCCCCCTGATGATCTCCACCTTGCCTCTCCCAAATAGCCATTCAATCAGTCTTTTCATATTTTTTCCTCCAAATACGCGATAATCCCCCTTTTTTGAGCCTCTTCCACTAGCTTTGTAGCATTCTCAACACTCCCAAGCCGATGAGATTTTGCTTCACTCTTGACAAATTCCAAAATCTCTCTCCCCAGCAATCAGAGTTTTTTTGAGCACCAAAACTCCAGCCTTTCCACGCACTCTCACCACCCCAATCATAAAATCACCATATTCACAGCATTCTTGATGATTTCTTCACTCAGTGGCTCACTATGAAGCTCTGCTAGTCTCCTAGCTCTTTTGTAGAGTTTGGAGCTTGCTCTGAAATTCCCCAGAGTGTAGGGATAGATTTCCTCACAGAACACCTCTTTGCATTCCTTCTTATCTAGCCCCTTCATCTTGTATTTTCCTCCGATCCGACTATAGAGCTGACGCAACTCTCCATTTTTTCCCACTAGATTCCTTACTAAGATCTCAGTCCCAAACAGCACCAAAGGCACACCGCTAAAATCCCAAATCCTGCGTAGATCTTCCAATGCTCTTAGGGGCAGATGCTCCGCCTCATCAATCATCAGCACCACATCAGCACTCTTTAGGTATTTAGCGATATTGCTAACACTCTCGTGCAGATTAGAGCCTCCATTAACTCCAAATCTGACGCATAGCTCTTTGAGCAACACACTTGCAGTAGTATGCAGTGTGGCTTCGATGAGCACGACATTGGGGTGGCTTTTGCTCCACTCTTTGGCGATACTGCTTTTCCCACTCCCAGCTTCTCCTGTGATGATGGCGATCTCTCTATTCTCAATCGCCTCAGAAATCACAAAATCACTCATTCTTTTATCCTTGCTCTCATAGAGCTTTGTTTCCACCTTTTGCTCTCTTTTGCTAAAATTGGCAATGTAGAGCTTGATTTTTTCTGCAAGCTCCTCACTTTTTCCAGTGTATTTGTCTTTCACAAAAAGTGAAATCGCACTTGCACTGACACCCAGAGCACGACTTAAAGAGGCTTGAGACACATTTTCTCTGCTCATAAAAGCTTCTAAGTCGGCTCTCACTTGAGATAGTTCTATCGCTTCCATTCCTTCTCCTTTTGTTTTTTATGAGGTTAAAACCCCAAATGAGACCACCACATCAAACCTCCCTATTTTATGGGTTGTGGTGAAGGTGGTGAAGGTGGTGGGCTCACTTGGAGCATTAACATTGCATTTTCAAAGAACTTGATTTTTTGGTGGGAAACCTAACCCAAAGCTTTAAGCCTTATTGAGAACACAAGCCTCCCAGCTATAGTCTTTTTTGCTCTTTTGGAGGTTTTTTGAAAGAGTGTATTTCTCAAGTTCTCCCCCCTCACTTGCTTCCTTGAGCTTGACTTCTCTCTCCATTACAGAGTTGAGGGGCTTGAGTTTGGGGGGTTCTATTCTTGTAGCCCCCTCCTTGATTTTCCTCACACCCTCCAAAAATCCTTCCTCCACCTCCTTGCGTGAAGCCTCCACTCCCTTCTTGATTGCCCTCAAGCGTTTCTGATGTTCTCTTTTGGCACTCTGTGCCATTTCTGCCACCAATGGATCATTCCCATCTTTGATGACCGCCTCCCCCAAAAAATTCATCTCCAAATCAAACACAAAGCTCTGATATAGATTATTGATATTCTGTGTGATATAGATAGAGGAATGCTCAAACATCTTAGGATGCACCCACTTATACCCACCCACGCTCACTCCCTCTTTGCCCACACTTCTTTTCATCGCAGGCAGCAGTTTGGCAGAGAGCTCGTATTCGTGGATTGCCCTAGCTTCATTCCTTTTGCTTTCAAATGCCTCTCTTGGAGACACCCCCAGAGCCTCATCATAAGAGTTGAGCAGCACCGCCTCGACATAATCATCCAAAATCACATTAAGCTCACTAAGCAAATGCAGATTTTCTAGATGTGTCTTATGCCCCCTCTTTAGCCTCCTCTCCTTACGATCAAAGAAAAACTCGATCGCCTGCCTCTGACTGACAGAATGCCCGATATACCCCTTCATCCATTCCATTAGATGGTTTTGCAATGTCCCAAAGCTCTTTTCCACAAAAGGCTTGCACCACCCACTATAAGCAGGAGTTCTCTCATATTCTATCCCCAGATTTTCTAGACACGCCTGCACATCTTGACTCACAAACGCCCTCCCATTATCCCCACGGATGATTTTGGGTTTGCCAAACTTGCTGATATATTTTGCGATAGCTCTTGCCACCCCTAGCTTATTCTCACTCTCACAGATGAAAAAACTCCTCACTTTAGAGTAAGTATCGATAAGTTGGATGAGAGTGAATCTCTTCTGCCACTCTCCCTCCACACTCACCCCCAGCATTTCTGCATACTCTCTTGCATCGATGATGAGATCTAGACTGCTCCCATCAATCTCTACGATTTCATTGAGAGTGATGCCCCTTCTAGCCTCACCCACAGCAGGAGCGAAACTTGAGACCACGCTATCACTTCCTTTTTCGATGAGTTTTTTGCTCATTGGATGCTTTCTTAGCCATTCCTGCACGAAGCGTCGCAACACGCTATAGCTCACAGCCTCCCCCCTCCTAGAGTTAAACACCTCAAAATCAAACTTCCCCTCTCTGTGCAGCAAGATATGCAATGCCCTGTGCATACTATTGAGATTCACTCCCCCCTTACTTGCTTTGATGAGGGAGACCACTAGCTCCTCACACTCTAGCTCCTTGATTTTATTCTCCCCATTGCGATTTTTCCCCCTTGTATCTCTCAGAGCCTCCAGCCCTCCTTGTTTATAAGCCCTTAGCCAAGCAAAAAGCTTGTTTTCACTTAGCTCAAAGCTATATTCCCCTTTGGCATTGAGAGCATAGATGAAATCTTTTGCCCTCATTTTCTCTTTTTTGGCTCTATTCCATTCTTGCACCACCCTTTGTTTCTCCAAAGCGAGCAGATAAGAGCGATCATAGACACTAGGCTTGATCCCCTCCACACCCAAAAGAGCAGAGCCACCACTCAAAAGAGCAGAACCCCCAGCAGAGCCACCCCCACCCAAACCAGCCCCAACAGAGCCACCAGCAGAGCCACCCCCACCACTCAAAAGACCTCCATTGCTAGCAGAGCCACTCAAATGATCTTTATTCTTTGCACTCATCTCCAATGCCCCACCCAGCACCTCTCTTTCATAGAAGCTTTGGGCTTCCTCTTCACTAGAGAATGGCTCATCCCAGATTCTAAGGACCCTACCACCACGCCCAATACCTTGGGTGTAGGAGAAAATAAAAAAATATTCACCAAAACGAACTACTCTTTTTTGCTTTACTTTTGCACGAGTCACTTTTTGATGAAGGACATTTTTGTCCTTTTCTATGCAAAAATTTTTTAAAGTCAGAAACTCCCTACTACTCACCCAAGCCATTATTCCGCCTATCCTACCTTGATCCCATCTTTTTCTAATGCCTCTTTCAATTCCTTAGCCCTCCCCCTAGCCCCCTTAACCAACCCCTGAGAAATCTGCCACAGAAGCCTGATATCTTTTTGGCTCATTCCCTTAGCCTGAGCCCACACAGAGAGCACTATCCCCTTATCTCTCATTTTTTGAGCTAAAGTTTTGTTCTTGTTCTTTGGCATAGTCTTTGCTCCTTTCTGATAGAATTCTATCTTAGTGGGTAGAATTATAGGGCATTTTTGGTATTTTTGTCAATAAAAAAGGACACAAATGGTTTATTTTGGAAAAAAGATTGCGGAGATGCGTATTGCAAAGGGAAAAACACAACAAGAGCTGGCAAATTTTTTAGGAGTCGATGTTAAAAAAATCGGAAGGATAGAAAGAGGCGAAACACGATCTATCAAGAACAATGATTTGCAAAAGATTGCTCTTTTTTTTAATGTTTCATTAGATTTCTTAATAGATCAAAATGTCAGTAAGTTGTCAGTTAGTCAAGAAAAAAATGTCAGTAAGTTGTCAGTTAGTCAAGAAAAAAATGTCCATAAGTTGTCCATAAGTCAAGAAAACAATGTCCATAAGTTGTCCATAAGTCAAAAAGTCCCTCAAAATGAGTGCGTAAGTGAGTGCGTTAGTCCCTCCAGCGATCCAAACTCCTACTACAATATCCCCAAGCTCACCCTCCACGCCCAAGCAGGAGGAGGAAACGAACTCCTAGATCTATGCTGCTATGAGAGTGGAGAAACACTCACCATCGACAAAGCCTTTTTCAAATCCATTCCCCAGCACAAGCTCAAAGCCATCAAAGTAGAGGGCTACTCAATGATTCCTATGCTCTATCCTGATAGTTGGGTGATTTTTGAGGAAAGCAGGGAATTCAAAGGAGATGGGCTCTACATCATCAACTACGCCAATCAATTGATGGTGAAGCTCCTCCAACTTGACCCAGCACGCAATATTTTAGACATCATCTCTGCAAACAAGGACTACAAAAGCTACTCCATCTCAGAATCCCAGATCGAGTTCATTGTCATTGGTAAGGTTTTAAGATGTATCATCTAACCCTTTAAACTCCGTTTAAAAGGGCTTTAAAGGCTTTTTGAATATTCTTTTGTAGCCAAATCCCCATACAAACCCATTTTTTAAGTGTCAAATGGCTCAAATTACGCATTTTAGGGGGTTGATTGATGATTATTTTCTGATGTGTCGCAATGATGTTCTAAAGATTGTCAAAAATCGTTCAAAAAATGTCCTAAAAATTCCTAATTTTTACCCTCACTTTGATTTTAAAAAAACCACCCTCAAACCACGCACACATCGCACCTAACACCCCCCAACCCCCCACTTTGATTTCATACACATTATTACAGAATAGCAAGGAATCAAAGAAGATGTTGATATACTTTTTGGTGATGATTCTTTTCTTGATAAGCTTAATGCTGCTATTTCTTTGGGAACAGGGATTGATTTCAAATCCATTTATTATATGGCAACAAGTGATGATAGCCCTAAAACACAAAATACCCCCTATTCAAATAAAGGGAATGGTGGTAGTGCCAATGGTGGGAATAAGGGAGATGGAGATAAGAAGGATGAAGATCGATTTAAAAGAGAGGGAAAAATTCAAAAAGATGAGGCTGAGAAAATTGCAAAAGAATTGGGTTATCAAAAAACCAATAGAAAATCTCATGGAGAGACAATTTATCAACATACCAAAAAACGAAGTGTTATCACAAGAGACACAGATTCTCATTCTGGGGGTGCATGGAAGGAGGCAAAAACGGCGGATGATCTAACGCCAACTAGACGCAATGGAACCTTTAATAAGGATTTGACAGAAAGGATAGGAAAATGAATATTCCCTATGATGTATTTAGAAACTTTTCAAATCAACATTTTGAAGATTTTTTAGAGGACAATAATTTTAGACATTGCTTATGGGATGAGAGAGGATGGAGCGATGAAGAATATTGGAAATTAGAAAAAGGTGTGATTGAGCTTATAGAGCTTAATGTAAATGGCAAATATCAAAAAAAAATCAATGCCATACTTGGAAAAATTATTGAAGTGTATTTTCTTATGCAAGAAACTCATGGCTGCAGCATTTATTTTAACGATTTAAATGTAGATAATCAAAATGGTTATATAGGAATACAAGAACGCATTGATCGATTCAAATCTCTTGTCCTAGCTCTTTTGTTTAACAATACAAAATTAATCAAAAAAAGCTTTCCCTATTCCCCTAATCCAAACAATCCACACAAACAGCAAAAACTAGAGTTTGACAAAAACAAGAACTTAAAACATCTAACACTTGTTCTTGAAGCTCCATTTTCTCTGAAAAATACTGCATATTTTATGGCAGGTTTGGGGATTGTGTTTCAAGAACTCTCTGCCAACATTAACTATCAAAAATCATATTATTATTGTGCAATTCCTTATCAGATTTTTCTTATTATACATTCTCCTTCTCCCATAAAAATGCTGAGCGATACAGCACAAAGAACAAGAAAAGAATTAGAACGCGATTGCAAAATCTTACAGATTGGACAAGGTAATCAAAAGGTTTGTATTTACAAGGTTGCTCATCTTGATGCTACTATCTTAGAACTTTATCTCTCAAATTTTAAACACAATGAATTGTTTTTTCTGCGTCTTGGGGATGATAATTCTGTTTTACATCTCTTGCTAAACAAAATGATTTCTCTTGATAAATTAATCCAAAAACAAGGAGGGGCGTATTTGTGTTATACCAATCTTGGAGAAAGACAAACTCTAGAAGTTAAAATAAGGAAGTGAGAAAAAGAAAATTGAAGACTAAAAACAAAATAAACAGCGATCTAAAAAAACTTCTTAGATTGAATGACGATTTTAAATATTGTCTGTGGAATGGAGGGGGATGGAGCGATGAAGAATATTGGAAATTAGAAAAAGGTGTGATTGAGCTTATAGAGCTTAATGTAAATGGAAAATATCAAAAAAAAATCAATGCCATACTTGGAAAAATTATTGATTATTATTTTGCTATGAATCCATCTTATATTATTGATTTTGAAAAACTCAACACTCAAAATCAAAGCGAAAATATCAATCAATATGATCGAATCGACAGACTGCAATTTCTTGCTCTTGCTCTTATGTATAATGATACAAATCTAATTACTGAAAATCAGCTTCCCTATTCCCCTAATCCAAACAATCCACACAAACAGCAAAAACTAGAGTTTGACAAAAACAAGAACTTAAAACATCTAACACTTGTTCTTGAAGCTCCATTTTCTCTGAAAAATACTGCATATTTTATGGCAGGTTTGGGGATTGTGTTTCAAGAACTCTCTGCCAACATTAACTATCAAAAATCATATTATTATTGTGCAATTCCTTATCAGATTTTTCTTATTATACATTCTCCTTCTCCCATAAAAATGCTGAGCGATACAGCACAAAGAACAAGAAAAGAATTAGAACGCGATTGCAAAATCTTACAGATTGGACAAGGTAATCAAAAGGTTTGTATTTACAAGGTTGCTCATCTTGATGCTACTATCTTAGAACTTTATCTCTCAAATTTTAAACACAATGAATTGTTTTTTCTGCGTCTTGGGGATGATAATTCTGTTTTACATCTCTTGCTAAACAAAATGATTTCTCTTGATAAATTAATCCAAAAACAAGGAGGGGCGTATTTGTGTTATACCAATCTTGGAGAAAGACAAACTCTAGAAGTTAAAATAAGGAAGTGAGAAAAAGATTTAAAAACACTCTAAATTGCTTAGAAATATTGATAAATATTGGTAGGGCGTAATTTCATACATTACTTAATAATTAAAAACCATTATTTGACATTAAACAATAGTGATATTTAGGAATTTTTCAAAACTCCACTGAATTTGAGTGTGCGACATCCTTTGTCATAAATGTAATCAAAATTTGGAAAAACAGATTTGAGTTCATCCAACTTATTGCGTCTTTTCAAATCTGATAGAACCTCGATAGCACTGCTTTTTTTATCGCTATAAGCGATTCTAAAAGCATTTTCAAGAGTTGTGGCTGGGATCTCAAGCTCATCGCGATTAATAAGAATACCAATACAATCAGCACTCAAGAGTGGAATGCTAGATATGCAAACTCAAAGATACTGCAAGAGGGGAATGTAAGAAATATCAAGGCTTATGTTAATGATGCTATGGGGAATGGAGAGAGGGATAATAGGGTTATAGTAACAGCTTTTAAGATTTACTGCGGATTATGTTTCCAAATATAAGAAAGCTCCAAGCCTAGAAGAATTCAAAAGGTTTGTAGGAAAAGAATGGCAAGGAATCAAAGAAAGTGTTGATATACTTTTTGGTGATGATTCTTTTCTTGATAAGCTTAATGCTGCTATTTCTTTAGGAGCAGGGATTGATATGGCAACAAGTGATAATGAACTAGAGAATGAGCAAAAAGATGAGCATAAGCAAGATGAAAAAAGAATCAATCCAAAAAGACAAGCAAGAAAAGAAGGAAAAGAAAGTGAAAACAGGATAAAAGGACTCCTAGAAATAATCAAAAACAAAATCAACAAGTTGATCATATTTCCGATATGCTTGATTAACAAAAGATCAAAGAAGGAGAAAATCTCACCTACCAAGAATTATTAGATATGGCTAAGGGATTATTTGATAAATGAGATCTATTGAAAAACTACCAATTGAATTAGTTTCCATTCACAGGAGTGGATACATGCTCAGATTGAATTTTCGAGATTGTAATGGGATTGAGCATGCTTTGCATATTCAATCCCATTGGAGATTTAAAAAGCACAATAGAATATTTGTGGGTTCTTTTGATTTGACCAATCATGCCAAAGAGGAGCTAGAATATCGATGGGGTAATACTCTTGCGGATTCTTTTTTGGAAAAACTCATAAATATTTTACCTTTAAGAATTATTCGTTTAAAAATTAATACACTTAGGGATATTTCAATCATTTTTGATCATAAGATTACATTTGAATGCTTTATTGATTCTTCAAAAGAAGAGCTTGAACATTGGAGATGGATTGATTTATCACATAGCTCTCCAAAACATATTGTTTTTAAAGAAGTTTAGATGCTTAAAATTTTAGAAAATTTACAGGTCAAAGATGTTTATGTTTATAAAGCCATTCTTTGCTTATCAATTGGAGAAAATGTCAAAATCAATACCAAGGTAGAAATACCTAGATTTGATTTAGAGATTCAATCTCCGTTTCGATTCATTCAAAATGAAATGATTCTCTTTGGATCTTATGAAAAGCTTTTCTTTGAGAATGTATATCAAATCAATCTTCTCCCCCTGCCTTTAAAAATTAAAATGATTAAAGTTAAAAGTTTTGGAGATTTTTTTCTCAAGTTTGAAAAAGATTTTTGTTTACAAGTCTTTGTTGATACAAGAAAAGAATGTGAAAATTGGAGGCTATCTGATAATTTAGAAGAAATCAATAATGATGTGATTTTTAATTACAAAGAAGATTTTTTTGCACAAAAGGCACAAAAATACAAAGACATTGAGCGATACTTGATTAGAAATCAGCACTCAAAGAAATGACAAAAGTCACAAAACACCCAACCAAATGACCAAAGGAGAAATGATAGAAGTGCTAATGGTAGGAAAAAGAGTAGTGATGAGGAGCAAGAGGAGGGGTAAGGGAAATAATCGCTACAATGAATCTACCCCTAAAGATGTCAAAACCCTTTCAAAATCCATAACAAAAAGCAGGTGGGTGATATCTATAAATTCAAAGAATAATATGTCAGGAAAAAACAATGTGGGCAAGTTCGATCTCTATAGAAATACGAAAACAGGGGAAATTACTCTTAAATCAAAAGATAGAAGGGCTTCTATTCCTACAAATATTTTTATAAACTAAGGAACATATAATGTCTATTCATGAAAAACCCCATTATTACTTTGAATTTACCCTTGAAGCTAGTGGAGATCAAGCACTTTTGATTGAGTTGGATTGGATTAGCAAAAAGCTAAGAATCAAGCCTTCTGAAAGTAAAATGATGGGAGAAAGCTTTGTGGCATTTAATCAAACTAGTATTTCTAAATTTACAAGATGGACTAAACAATCAAAAACATATCGCGATTGGGATATTGATATGAATTTTGAAAAATTTGTTGCAAGATTTCAAAAAAGAGAAAAGGAGATTATTGAGATACTTGACAAATACAAAGAGTGTGGGCTGTCAGCAAGTATTTGCTTTGTGCCTACTTTTTATGATCAAAATGCCTATAAAATAAAAATCCCACTTCATATTATGCGTTTTTTATCTACTACAAAATCGTTTTTTACAACTGACGCCTACTTTGAACCCAATCCTCAATTATCACATCTAAAATTTCGCCAAAAACCCCATTATTACTTTGAATTTACCCTTGAAGCTAGTGGAGATCAAGCACTTTTGATTGAGTTGGATTGGATTAGCAAAAAGCTAAGAATCAAGCCTTCTGAAAGTAAAATGATGGGAGAAAGCTTTGTGGCATTTAATCAAACTAGTATTTCTAAATTTACAAGATGGACTAAACAATCAAAAACATATCGCGATTGGGATATTGATATGAATTTTGAAAAATTTGTTGCAAGATTTCAAAAAAGAGAAAAGGAGATTATTGAGATACTTGACAAATACAAAGAGTGTGGGCTGTCAGCAAGTATTTGCTTTGTGCCTACTTTTTATGGGGAGAATGTTTATGATTGTGGAATCTCCCCCAAAATGGCATCTTGGTTATCAAGTATGCAAACCAATTTTAGAGCTAACCCTAAGGTTTTGACAGAAATTGTATGAAGAAACAAATCAAAAAAATAAGCCTTACATTAGTAGAGTTAAAAATTCTAGCTTATGAATTAAATATTCATGTATGTATTCACAGCACATCACAAGTCTGGAATCAACTAAATAAAGAGCTTGCTAAATGTATGCTTGATAACACTCAGGCATACACACAAGAGGGTTTTATTGTGAGTAATAGCAATATTATGCTGTTGCAAAATTATTCTTTAGAAGTTATTGGGGTCTGGAAAGGGAAAAATATCAAATCTATCCATAAATATCTTAGAGCAGATTCATCCTCAAAAGTAGAAATTGAGATTTTTTCTAATTGTCGTTTTTTTCTTTTAATTAGGGATGCAAAATCTCTTGGGGTTCTAATTTATACTCTCACAATAATGATGTTGCAATGCTTTGATAATCAAAACTATCCAACACCTTTAGGCAAGGCGATTGAGTGCTTCATTGATAAATTGCTTAATGTTGGTTTATTGTAATACAAGGGAAATGTAGCACCACCAATCAAAAAGCTATTAATGAAGAAGGATTGAAATCTTTCAATCATTAAACTACTCTCTACCACTTCACTCATCACCTCCATCTCTCAAAACCAAGATCTCATCACTGATCTTAATGGACTCTAAAGAAATGCTAGAAGTTTTACAAGAGGTTGTGCAAATTGCAAGTGGAAAAGATGGATTTAATGCACTTCTTACACTCTATAACAATGAAGATATTTCCAAAGAAATATCAAGGCTTATATATTAATGATGTTGTAGGGAATGGGGAGAGGGATTGGAGGTTTTGGCTTTGTAAAAAAATGTTGAGTATTTTACAAAGCAAGAAAGCAAAAAGAGTAAAATTGCACATAAGGGCTCTATAGCAAAAAGACAGCCATCTACGCAATTTGAAAAGAACTTCATGCAAGAAGTCAAAAATAATCCATTAGAGGGAGCAACACAAGTTCCCATCAAAATGAATGATTCTAGATGGCCAAGCAATGAGGGGTGGGTTAAGATGCAACGCTTTAAAGATGGTCCAAAGAATGAGAGGATAACTATACACTTCAATTACAATATAAAAACAGGAGCTTTGATGATTTTAAAATCAAATAAAACATTACAAATTTTCCAAAAGAAAAATCATCTTGGCGAGGGAGTCTATTTTTCAGTTCAGCAGGATTTGGAATATTACTGCTACACTTGGATTTTTGGCTATTGGGATAGAGAAAGATCGATACAAATTGTGGCAAAAGGTTATTGGGAGTTTTCACCTAGCACAACTGAGAGGGTAGAAAATATTCTCATTCCGCTCAAAGAGTTTTTAAAACATCAACAATCAAAAGAAGTTAAGATTCCCAATCATTACTCTGCATCCGAATTTCAAGGGGGTAGTCATATCTGTTTTCATACTGATTTATGTGGCATTTTTTATTTTGATTTATACAGCATTGATCTTATGGATACAAATCTGCAGCCTTTTCTACACAATAAGGGTCGAGCTAGTGCTTTTGTATTGAAAAATATTGTCATTAAATCAGATGTTATTAAAAAAATTATTGATGAGATAGAAAGTAAAGTCATCCATAATCAAGATAGAGATCTTTGGATTCAAGATCTAATTGATCAATTCATTCAAGAAGATTTTAGCTGTTCTATTCTAGCTTTATATGAAAAAATTATTCGGCAAGCTCAAGATTATTCTCGCCATCAAACACCCATTCAATATTTTGAAGATTTTTTGCAAGAAATGTTTATTGAGGGATTTGAAATTAAGCGTTTTAGCCAAACACTGCCCAACAACCTTTTATATAACAATGTAAGTATTGACTATGGATATTCTCCAAAACTTAAGGCAAAAATAATTGCTAAAAATATACAAAATTTTATAAAGTCAAAAAGTCATGAGAAAGAAAATTTAGCAGATGAGATTAAATTAGTGCATCCAAAATATCAAGATAAGATTATCAATCATCCAAATAATCTACCGTATCCCAAAGAAATTCCCTATGGCTTAAAAGAAGAAGTGTAAAAAATAAAATCTTTTAGTGTCCAAAGTGCCTATCACTTCTTAAACTATGCCAATCAGAATACCAATACAATCAGCACTCGAGAGTGGAATGCTAGATATGCAAACTCAAAGATACTGCAAGAGGGGAATACAAGGAATATCAAGGCTTATATTAATGATACTATGGGGAATGGGGAGAGGGATAATAGAGTTATAGGAACAGCTTTTAAGATTTCAAGATTTGCTGCAGATTATATTTCCAAATATAAGAAAGCTCCAAGCCTAGAAGAATTCAAAAGGTTTGTAGGAAAAGAATGGCAAGGAATCAAAGAAAGTGTTGATATACTTTTTGGTGATGATTCTCTTCCTGACAAGCTTAATGCTGCTATTTCTTTCAGACGCCTTTTGATGTCTAGCTCTTTGGGGTTTGCTCCCATAGGAACGGGGATTGATTTCAAATCCATTTATTATATGGCAACAAATGATGATAGCCCTAAAACACAAAATACCCCCCCTTCAAATAAAGGGAATGGTAGTAGTGCCAATGGTGGGAATAAGGGAGATGGAGACAAGAAGGATAAAAAAAATGGGCAATTAAATCAAAACAAACAAAATAAACATATTGTTGGAACCAATGAGCATAAAACTGCAACACAAAACACTTCAAAAAGTCCAATTGAAGTGGATTCAAAATTCTTAGAAAAAATTGTCAAACAGAAAGGATCAGGGCAACATAGAGAAGTTATAGATTTTGATAGAATTATTGGGAAACATTATGATAAGACTACTGGGAAATTTACTCCAACGAGCAGGGGAACAATTCATTATGACAAAAATGGAAATTTTCATATTGTTCCAGCTACTCCATAATACAGAAGGATAACAATGAAACTCATTGCAACGGGCATACATTTAAGCAAAAAGGAAAATATGGATTTTGGGAAGTGCATTGGGAGTTTCAATCTTTTGGGGAATCTTGTACCCACTTCTATGGGTTTAGTGCATTACGATATTAATAATGATTTTTTTGTTGTGCCACTTTTGTCTTATGATACGCCCAAATCTAGAGCTTCTAACCTCTATGAAGCTTATGCCAATGAAGAGCTAATCTTTGAGTGGCAAGATTTTGATGCTAGGAGACCAATTCTAGAGTTTTTAGGAATGGGGGGAGATTATTTCTCTTTGATGGGTTGCACTTCTTTGAAGATCAGGGCAATTTTGCTTTATCAAATTGAAAGTTATTTTTGGGATTTAGAATGTGCAGACTGGAGTGATGTGCTCTATCAAAGCTATGTCATTAAGCCTTTAGAAATTTTAGAAATCAAAAGCAAATTTGTGATGCAAGAGCCCCATTATTCTAAAGAAATAGAAGTTTTACTCACAGGACTTGAACGCTATTTTGAGATTCATAATCTCAACAAACCAACAAGAATCTTTAAAGACAAAGAAGCACTCAAGGAATCCCTATGGCAGTTAAATTAATTGCGACAGGCGTTGGCACCAAACTCAAATTTATCAATTATTTTGATAAAGATGCTTATGAGTTATATTGGGGGCACAAAACACCTTTTTTGACACATCCACAAGCCACCATTCACACTAAACTCGACAACACCCCTCTCATCACCAAAGCTAAGCCCAAGGCAATCCCAAATCCTCAATCAAAGGATCTCTATGAAGCTTATGCCAATGAAGAGCTAATCTTTGAGTGGCAAGATTTTGATGCTAGGAGACCAATTCTAGAGTTTTTAGGAATGGGGGGAGATTATTTCTCTTTGATGGGTTGCACTTCTTTGAAGATCAGGGCAATTTTGCTTTATCAAATTGAAAGTTATTTTTGGGATTTAGAATGTGCAGACTGGAGTGATGTGCTCTATCAAAGCTATGTCATTAAGCCTTTAGAAATTTTAGAAATCAAAAGCAAATTTATTCATCATTGTGCAGAAGAATATCTTGACTCTATATTTGAACTCTTAAATTTGCAGATCATAAAAATACCTAGATTTTTTGAGATTTATAAAAATAATTTTCCAAATTTCATCTACAACAAAAACAAAGAATCATTAAATCTTGTTGCCTACTCTCACGGAGGCAATATAGTAAAATATGCTTCAAAAGAATTAAAATAAATTGTTGATAATGCTATCTTTCTAGCCACTCCATACAGAAAGAATGCGAAGTGGAATTACAAAGCAGTCAAGAAGGGAGGAAAGGTGGTGAATGTGTATGATAAGAGCGATCTCGTGATTCAGCGATATCTTGGAAATATGGTAATAGATGGACTTGCCGATCAAACCATACCAGAAGCTACCAATATTCGCATCAACACAACACCATTATACAAACAATATGACGCTCACACCACAATCCAAACTCGCGATAAATGGAATCAATATGTCGATCCAATATTAAGGAAGTAGATGGAAATTGTAGAGCTAGGGATTCTAATCATTGGAGGCTTAATCCATATTGCACTAATCTTTATTTTTGTTCTTGTCCCACTTTTGCTTTATTTCTATAATCTCCTCAATCCTACAGGAATAATTCTCAAAAACACTGCCTTAAGAATGGTTGTTATAGGATTGATTCCCACATGCACTCCATTTCTATTTATGCCTGCGTATAATCTTTTTCTAATAGGAGTTATTTGCCTTATTGTAGTGATTTTAATTCTGTCGCTTTTTTTGTCCTATTTCTTTTCTGCTCACTATTTCCGCCACTTGTTTTTGATCTACTTATATTATCTTACGATGTTTTCTTTTTATTTATTGACTAGATACACAAATTATTTTCCACCCTATGATGTCTTATTGAGCTTCATAGTTTGGGTGATTAGTTTTATTGCTCTTTCTCTGCTTCTTTATTGGTTTGTCGGACTTTTACTTTTTCAAAAGTCTTATTTCAATAGGCATGATAGAGTGTGTATTCTTTGGTGTTTTGGTGTAATTGTAATTGCTTCTCTTGAAGATCCAATTCTCAAACTTCTCATCTATAAGCCCTTATCCCTTGTTTTCAATCTTGATGGATTGTGGATACTTTTCTTTTTTGTCCCCCCTTTTACAATCTATGGTCTTATCCTCTTTTTCTATTATAGTCGCTATTTCTTGAAGCTCTATCAAAACAAAAAGCTCAAGAAATAATCCAACAATCAATGAAGCTCTTTTTATACTTCTTTTTCTCTTTCTTTTCTATATCCCCCAGCTTCTTTTTCACTCTCACAGAATCAAAAGCTTTGGAATCAGTCTTAGCCTATGCAAGCATAGGAAGTTTGAATCCTCAAGCAAAGATAGAGATTGTTTCAAATCAAGACACTCCACAATCTCTAGGAGTGCATACCGATCTTTCTACCACTTCACTCATCACCTCCATCTCTCAAAACCAAGATCTCATCACTGCTCTTAATGGACTCACCAATCTTAACTCTAAAGAAATGCTAGAAGTTTTACAAGAGGTTGTGCAAATTGCAAGTGGAAAAGATGGATTTAATGCACTTCTTACACTCTATAACAATGAAGATATTTCTAAAGGAATATCAAGGCTTATGTTAATGATGCTATGGGGAATGGAGAGAAGGATAATAGGGTTATAGGAACAGCTTTTAAGATTTCAAGATTTGCTACGAATTATGTTTCCAAATACAAGAAAGCTCCAAGCCTAGAAGAATTCAAAAGGTTTGTAGGAAAAGAATGGCAAGGAATCAAAGAAAGTGTTAATATACTTTTTGGTGATGATACAAAATACCCCCTCTTCAAATAAAGGGAATGGTGGTAGTGCTAATGGTGGGAAGAAGGGAGATGGAGACAAGAAGGATAAAGATTGTGGTCGTATTGATATAAGTGATTTTACCAAGCGAGTTAAAAATGAAAAATACAAGGGAGACTCTAAATAACCATATTTTAAAAATCCCAAAACGGGAGAAATGATTCAAAAAGATAATGCCAATCACGGAGGGCGTTATTATAAACTCTTTGATAAAAAAGGAAAAAGGAAAGGTTCTGTAGATGAATATGGGAGGATTATTTCAAAATAATGCATTATTATTGTGTGCCAACTCAAAAGTATAAAATTCAAAGCTATACAAATTTACAAGAAAATATTTTTTTTACTCTTTTGGTGGAACTCACCAATACATTTGAGGTTTATCAAGTATTTAGACCCGAAGTTTTAGATAAATTAACAAAAAAACAAATGCTTTCTTGGCAAGATTTTTCCCATCTTGCAGATCAGATTCTCTATCGCATTGAAACTCCATCATTGCGAGAATGGGAGGCTTTTGATTGCTATTCCTGGATGCAAGATTGCTTTCCAGATGACTTGCTAATCATTAAAGAATTAAAAATTGCATTTTATGTAACTTGCTATTGTTTTATCCATATGTTCATAGAAGACAGTATTGTTATTGCAAAAATAAACTCTATCATTAAAAAGCATAATTTTTACCTTACACAAGATCTATCCAAAAATATAAGATACAAAGTAATCTATGCAAAACCAAGAAAGCTCTCAAAGCGACAGATATCAAATCTAATTGACAAAAAAGATTATGATTTGCTTATGCAATTCTTCAAGCTAAAAGATGAATTTGATAGTTGTTTGAAACACGATAATGAACACCCTTATTGGAATTTTCTTAAAAAGAATACATCTCATTTTTTTATTACACTTTGGGATCATCGGATTAAAGATGAACAAGAATACAGCAAACTTATCATTAATTATTTCTTTGATTCTTATTTGTTAAAAACACAAAATTCTTTGATGCAACAAAAGCAATTAAATGAGGATAAAATATTTAATTTTGTCATTTGGCTTTCATCGCAATTTGAAGGATATAAAATCTATTTCGAAGACAATGATGAGCTTATTTTACACAAGATGACTCAACAGGATATAACAAATAATTTATATATGGGAGCAAGATTAGGAAGAGGACATAGTCTTTATTTTCCAAAGGCAAAAATTCTTGTGGATGCAATTACTGAAGACTATTGTATAAACTTGATTATTTTTGATAAAACCACAAATATTCAAAAAAAGATTATAAAAATGGGATTATACATACTTCACTAATGTCAGAAAGAGGGCATGGATACAAAAAGAATACAACTAAAGAAAGATGGAAAAATCTATGAAGGCTACAAAGTTAGAGAGGCAAGACCAGATGAAATACCCAAATCTTGGGAAAAATAAAAGATTTTTAAATTCCTTTTGCTCAAAAAATGCAAAAAATTTTGTAGAGTGGATTCCTCCGATTGTCTCAGAATATCTAGTTTTGCTCGTATCGTATAATTTTTCTATTGATCATTTGTTCAGCCTCCTCCAAAATCTGTTTTATCCAAGGATTATTACTTATAAAAATATGTTGTTTTTTGATTTCACTTTTGATCAAACGAGCATTGATGAGCTCATTTTGCACATCAATCAACAAGAGATACAAAAACAAATCAATCAAGTTAATCTCTATCAAATCTTTAATCCAGTCACAGATGAAGAATTGCTTCAGATTCAAGAGCTAAATCGATCTTTATTGTTTTTTTGGAATCTTTTGTATTCCTCCTTTCTTGTATTTGAGCTCAATGAAGACACAATAAGCTTTTATGCAAAACAAGATGTGAATATTGAAATAAGCACAACCAAAGAGGATATCTTTTCTTTTCAATCCTTGATTGAAGAATTGCAACACTATGATTTTGATTTTTGTACTCATTTGGAGTTTTTACTCGCATTTTCAGATTTTTTACATCCTTCAATTCTTAATAGAAAAAATCAATATTTTTTAGAATGTCTTTTTAAAGAGGAGCTGCGGAATGAATATCAGCAAAGTTCCAATATTGCAAACTTAGAATTGGCAATGAATATCTTTGAAATTGATTTTCAAGATCAAAGACATTGTGAAAATTTTTGCTTTTTCTTATCATTAGTCTGGAACCTAGGGTTTAAGAAGCGAGGATTACAAATAAGAACAAAGATAGGAATTGATGAGGATGAGATGTTTGTAGCTCAAATTAGTGTAGGAAGGTAGAAAAATACTTGATGGAACACGGCAATTGTCAAGATTTTGTGCAAAGCATTTTATAGAGATACAAGCAATTAAGTGAGAAATAATGAATCTCTATTCTTTGTGTTTTTACTCTATCTAGCTCTCTTTTTTATCCCAAAAATCAAACAAACAAAATAGCAAGTCTCATAGCAAAGAAATGAGAAAAAGATTTAAAAACACACTAAACAATTTAGAAATATTGATAAATATTGATGGCTCTGTCCTACTAAGGTTAAGAAATAACACGGCACACAAAAACTTACATACTCAAGCCAACACTCCCACTCTTGCCATCTCTGCCAAAACCATTACAACAACAATTTGGCAAATCAAGAAACAAGTGATTCTAGTGGATTTTATGGCTCTACTTCTACAGGAAGGAAACATACTGATTTTAAATCTGATTTCAAAAAAGCAGTGGCAGAGACTCTATAAGATGACAATCAAAAAGATTTTCTTGGGGTGGAGATAATAATGTTGAAGCAAGGAAATAGGCAGGGAGACATTAGCTCAAATGATCCAAAAAGAGTTATTGAAACTCAAAAAAGGAGAGCCCTTAAGTCTTGTTGCCCACTCTCACGGAGGCAATGTGGTAAAATATGCTTCAAAAGAATTAAAACAAATTATTGATGATGTTGTATTTCTAGCCACTCCTCATAGAGAAGATGTTAAGTTTAATTATAGAGCAATGAAAGAATAAGGTCAGTTTGTAGCACCTATCTTTAGAGATGGAAAATGATAGAAAGTTTATTTGAGACTCTATTTCAATTGTCATACGGTGTATGTATGTTTTACCCCCCTCTTATGATGTATTTTTACAATCTCATTCACGACACACAAAAACAAAAGAAAAATCTTGCTATTAGATTGATACTTATAGGATTGATTCCTTTGTATCAAAGATGGAATGATACTTTTGAAATGCTCTCATTTTTTGTTTTCTCATTTATTCTATTTATTCTTATATGTTGGATTAGTAAAACTAAACTTATTAATAGATATTTCCATCATCTTTGCTTAATTTGTATTTATTGCATTGCGATGCTTTATTTTTCATCATTTGCAGACAATAAAATTGTCAATGTTTTATTACTTGTTCTCATTGTAACCCCCTCTCTTATCTTTTTGGCTCTGATGATGTATTGTATTATCGCTTTGTTGTTCAGTTTTAAATTATTGAAGGAGTGGTGCTTTCACGATATGGTTTGCTTGTTGTGGTATTTTGCTTTAGTGCCAATAACAATGATTGAAAATCCTCATATTGTTGCACTATTTGCAAATATAAAGAGTTATATAACACAAGAACTCTATTATATTGCACTTGCCT
Source organism: Helicobacter enhydrae (assembly GCF_001693335.1). NCBI lineage: Bacteria > Pseudomonadati > Campylobacterota > Epsilonproteobacteria > Campylobacterales > Helicobacteraceae > Helicobacter > Helicobacter enhydrae. The sequence goes on from NZ_CP016503.1 coordinate 1,188,451, forward strand.
TATTTGTATTAACTCTATTTATCCTTGGTTCTCTAATTATTCTACATCATTCTTATTATTTTCTAAAACTCACCCTTACAAATCAAAGAAAGATTCAAATTTTGTTTTTTTCTATCATCTTTGTTTATTTATCTACCCCCTTCTTTTTCGTTCTTTATTCAATTGGAAGGCTATAGTCAAAATAAAGAACAAATCCACATGACTTTAAATAACAAAGAAGCAAACACTCAAGATTTCAATATCAATCCTCTCTACCACTTCACTCATCACCAAAGACAAAATCCACTAGGGCTCTTGATACTTCTTTGATCATAATTAAAAACCATTATTTGACATTAAACAATAGTGATATTTAGGAATTTTTCAAAACTCCACTGAATTTGAGTGTGCGACATCCTTTGTCATAAATGTAATCAAAATTTGGAAAAACAGATTTGAGTTCATCTAACTTATTGCGTCTTTTCAAATCTGATAGAACCTCGATAGCACTGCTTTTTTTATTGCTATAAGCGATTCTAAAAGCGTTTTCAAGAGTTGTGGCTGGGATCTCAAGCTCATCGCGATTAATAAATTCTTGTCTATGCAGTGTTGATGTTCTAGAAATTGCACGAGCACTCTCTTCAAGCAACAACTCATAGAGCCAATAAGTGTATTTGTTTGAAAAGCCAAAAATATCTCCAAATTTCTGATTGGTGTAATCTCTTGTCACTGAAACAAAAAATACGACTTCTTTTGGAAATGTGATTTCAAACTCAAGCATCTCCTTGTGGCGTTTGTTGCCAAAAATCACCCAGCTACTCAAAAAACTAAATTCTGCTTCAGATACCTCTTTGAAGTGGCTAGAACAAAAGAAATTCTCTTTTTGCAAATCAAGCACCACCATAGAATTATCTTTCAAAGCAATCTCTTTGTCCTTTTGTTTGGCAATCTCTTCCACGACGGGCAAATAGCAATTCAAGATTTTAAAATTGATATTTTTGAGTTTAGATATGCTTGATTTAAAATCCTCAAACCAATTGTGTCTCATCTCAACACCCTTATATTCTTCATAATAAGTCTTGAAGAATCTTCGAATCTCATAATAATGCAATATAATGCAATCGAATACTTTCTGAGCGATAGGCAAAATGTTCTTTCTTTTTGTTGAGAGCATTTTGTAAAAGGAAAAAAAGCCAATTTTTAACAACAAGATCCAAGCTTGAAAGCTTCTTTGGATCAAATGCGAGTTTTGTAAAGGGATTATATTTGCGAATCAAAAGCGATTTGTCAGCATAATCCTTGAGGTCATAATCCAAATCAGAATAATCAAAAAGATTTAGTTGCATAAATTTCTTTTCTTTCATAATTTAGATTATATCCCAGCAAGACTCATTTTTCTTTTTTTTTAGGGTTATTTCTTTTTTTTTAGGGCAGGAATTTTTGAGGATTCAAAAATTAGAGATCTCTCAAGCTACACAAATGACGATATTTGAGGAACATAGAAAAAATCAGAATTCACATATTCACATACACTACAAATATATAAATTTATAAACTTAAAAAAGTAATTCACATACCTTTGATGATAAAAATCTGCAAAATCTGCCCTAAAAAAAAGAAAAAGATTTTGAAATGAAGTAATCAATTTGTAAAATATTTAGACACAACTTCAATGATTAATTGACATAGATCTTGAAAAAAATGGCAACCATTCTGTATGAGATATATGATGTAATTCATCATTTTTTCTAAAAAATCAAGATCCATAGTCTGACAACACCTCTATTTTATTTTTTATTTTCCACTTTACTTTTCTAGCTATTCTTTTTTTATCTTTTTCATCATTCTTTGCTATCAAAAATCGATTTTCTTTGCCTAAGGAATATCAACACACTACTTTTGATACAAAAACGATTTAAAGCCCATTTAAAGCGATATTTTGATCTACCTCTCATTTTTTGACCAAAAATCCATTTCAAAAGATCGACAATTTGGACTTGCCAATTTTAATCCGAATACGGAACTTTTTGTGCATTTTTTGCGAATTTTCCAAGGCTTTTCAATTTTTGATTTTTCGAAAAAAACGGCAAAAAAAATGCAATTTCCTCGAGCAAATCGATTTTTTCAAAAGAAAAAATACCGCCAAATTACTTATATTTAAACAATAACCATTTTATTTGCCAAATATTCTTTAATTTTTTACTTGCCAAATATTTCTTAATTGATTTAGCTACAAATTATTCCTTAATTCTTTATCTGCCAATTATTCCTTAATTGATTTAGCTACAAATCGTTTTTACATATATATAATTATATATATTATATATAATAATCTCAACACCAAAAAATCATTCTAACTCCCTTATATACACAGAGAGAGGGACATCATAGAATAAGAAAAAAACTGCATAAATCTACCCCATTAAATTATGTCAATCTACCTATGGAAATTATGTCAAACAACCCCATTAAATTATGTCAATCTACCTATGGAAATTATGTCAAACAACCCCATTAAATTATGTCAATCTACCTATGGAAATTATGTCAAACAACCCCATTAAATTATGTCAAATCATCCACAAAAAATCATCACTACAAAAAAGTGCTATAATTTGCAACATTTCAAATATCAGGAGTGTTTTCAGTGGCAATTTCAGCTTACGAATTAAGAGAATTGAGAAAATTACGGGAATTTGAAACTTTAGGATATGAGCTAAAAGAAGCAGAGAAATTAAAAAAAGGAAGTCTCGAATTTAAAAAAATGATGACAGATGCAGAATACTATTCTCATCCACATACAAAACAAGAAGTCAATTTAGATCTTGTCCCATACAATGGATTAACTTCAGCTCTTTCTGTAATTGCCAACATTCCTATGATCAGAGCAACACTCAAAAACATCATCAAAAATGCAAAAGCTATTGAAAATCTATCTTATAACAACATTCCACCAGTCATTCCCTATGTTCCAATGTTTGCTCAAACAAAAAATGAAATCTATGATGAGCTGACAAACAATAGATATGGCTATATTCTGAACATCGATTACAATTATTTCATCTACAATTTGTCTGAATTCTTTACTCCTGAGAGCAGATTGAAATTCATTCAGGATTTTAGATTAGTCGTGGGTGAGCCAAATCCTAATGTAAGAGTGATGTCTGCGTTATTTGAATTTGGTTTTGGTATCTCTTATTTCAATTCTAGAGTGGGTTTAAAAGCAGTCTCATCAAAATACACAAAAAAGTCAGAGATGAATTATTATTCCTCGTTGATCATTCAAAAAAAGAGCGATACCAAAGAAAAAGATGTGGTCCAAATGAATTGTATCGCCTTCAAAAAGTCATTCATTGAGACATTTCTCCAAAGTTCAGATGCTGAGGAAATGAAAGTTGTAATTACAATGAAACCTCTTATTGAAATGACTCAAGAGGTAGTCAATATTCTTGCAACAACGCTATATGGCTGTAATGAGTATTGGATTTTTAGAGCTTTAAAAAAAGCTGGAATTAGCCAAAAGAAATTCAAAGAAACAACATCTGTTGGGCGTCGTAATTTACTCAAATCCATCAACATTGAAAAAAGATTTTACTCATAGCAATACTTTTTATATAGAAAATAATACTTTTGATATAAGAAACTATACTTTTGCTATACAAAGTATTATTTTCAATATACACAACATTACTTTTTATATACAAAACACATACAAAATATAATCTTTGTATAGATTGCAATACTTTTGATATACAAAATAATACTTTATATATAAAAGATAATACTTTCAATATCAAAAACACTACTTTTGCTATATTTTGTATATCCATTTCAAACGACTAGAGATACAAAAGGAAGTGTTATAATAACATCATCAAAAGTAAAGGAGTAAAAATGTCAAACATTGTTGGTTCTATTAGATTGGCAGAGATGGTGAATAGTTTTTGGGATAATCGTGCAAAGAAGCAACTTGCAGAACAGATTGTGGAGATTGAGGGGATTTTGGCAAGTGATGATTATTTTGGGTGGTTGGTTAAGAATGATAAGATGGGATACCTTAGGGCGTTGTCTAAAGCTAAGTATGTGTTTAGGGGGTTGAATCGTGATGATGTGTATGATGGGATGATTGATAATGAGGGGATTAATCCTGAGTTTGTGGCAATGGTTGAGGAGTTTTATTATAATGAGATCAGACGCAATGCGAATATTGTGGATTTGAAGTTGGCAAGATATAATGCTTTGAGGGATGCGTTGATTGAGAGAACCGAGAATGATAAAACAGCCTATGTCGATTATGCTCAAATTGAATTTAACATCACAAGAGCTGAAATGTTTGAAAAAGTCAAAAAGAATGAGTTTGTGTTTGTTAAGGCAGTTGCAAATGATACTTGGTATATTCTCAAGAAAGATAGATACAAAAAAGGCATTGAAACAAACACAGCATTTCTAAATTATCCACTCGAGCTTTGCTCCTAATCTTATTTAATTAGGGGATTGTGGGAATTCCACTTCCCCCTGCTCCACCATTATTTGGTATATTATTCCCCACCATATTGCTGTTTTGGCGGTTGTTTTGGAATACGCTTGTGATTTTTTTGAGGTTTTGTATATGTTTTCCATACGGGGTGACAGAGGCGAAATTGTTGAGTGCGTTGCCAATGGCGTTGGATACTGATTCTGCTCCTGCAAGTGTTCTTGCTGCGTCAGCTCCACCTAGTGCGTAGGCTGCGGCTGAACTGACATACCCCATATTGACAGTGTAGCCTCCTGAGATAGAGAGAGCGGAGGAGACATTGCCTGAGACATCGGGTCGATTTGGGGAGACTGCGAGATTGAATTGTCCTAAGCCACCAAATCCTGAAATGTTTGTGCCTGTGGTGTTTTGAGCAAAGATTTTGTAGGCTTGGGTTTTATCATTGCTGGCAAGGGCTTGTTGGATTCTTTGAGAAGTTGCAGGGGAGAGTTTTGCAAGGTTTGAGAGTTCTTGGACGACATTTGAATTATCCATTGATTGTCCTAGTCCGACTAGTTTGTTGGCATCATTCATTCCTGCAAATGTTGCTCCTCTTTGTGCAACTTGACTGAGATTGCCAGTTTGTGAAACTGCTCCAAGTTTTTGAGCACCATCTAGGGATGAGCTTGCTGTAGAATAACGCATTGCGTCTAAAGCACCTGCTGTATTGGAAATTTTTCGCATTGCGTCGTAAGAATATTTAGGATCCTAGTCCTTTTTCTTTTTTTGGTTGTTTTTGCAGATCCGTAAGACTATTGCAGTATAGTAGAATGGATCTAAGAAGCCTTGCACAAATAATATTGTGCAAACTATAAAAATAAATAGCTCCATTTGTTTCCTTGATATATAAATTAATAATAAGTTGTATTTTGGCAGTGGTTTTAAGGAATGGAGTTTTGGTATAATGATTGTCTTATTAAATACACTAAAGGCAATATTGCAGATATGGAAAATCAAACTCAAACCAACAATCAAAATACAATTCAACCCAGTATTGAAAGAAACAAAATTGCAATTTTCGTAGATTGGGAAAATTTAAGAAAAGATATAGAAAAAGCTCAACGATTTATCAGACAACATGATCCAAATTTTATAAGCAATAATAGATATATTGACTATAACAATAAAGATCATATCATCTATTTTTTGAATTTTTTTCTAGAGCCAAATGAATATCTTTATAGAATTTTCTTTTATACTTCTATGCCATTAGAAGCAGATCCTGCACAAAATATATCTGAACATCCAAGAAAAAAAGAGATAGAAGAATTTATTAATGGAATTGCACAAAGTCCATATTGTGCGTTAAGATTGGGAAAATTAAAATACATTAATGGAAATTTTCAACAAAAACAAGTTGATATGTTAATGGGGCTTGATATAGCTCATCTTTCTTACAATAAGCTTGTAGATAGTATCTTGGTTTTTTCAAAAGACACAGATATTATCCCAGCACTAAAATGTGCAAGAATTTGTGGAATTCAAGTAAAAATAGCACATCTAAAAGAAGGATTAATACTTTCCGATGGATTTAAAATACATAGTGATGTTATTGTTGAGAGGGAATATAAAAATATAATTTTCTGAATAGCAAATTGAAAAAAATGCCCAAGCTTTCCAGCGATTATAACGAAAGCCAATGGGCTAATATTAGATTGAAATTGTATCATAATTTCCAAAAAAAGAAAAAGTTTGTTTGCCTAGCCAGTAGAAAAAATCAATGTAGCTTTACTCAAATCCATCAACATTGAAAAAAGATTTTACTCATAGCAATACTTTTTATATAGAAAATAATACTCTTGATATAAGAAACTATACTTCTGCTATACAAAGTATTATTTTCAATATACAAAGCAATATCTTTTATATACAAAACACATACAAAATATAATCTTTGTATAGATTGCTGGGTTATTGATATGTTTTTCTTGCTTATAAAATGTTTGGCTCTGCAAGATTAAGACAGAAAAAATAAATTTAGTTGGTATCCAACTTTGAGTGATCACTTCTTCGTTCATTACATACACGATGAATTTAGGGAAGCTTTTGACTTGCTTGTTCGGGATAGGCAAGAAGAGCTCTCTAGGATGAAAGACATTAGAAAGTCAATTAAGGCATTAATCCAAAAAATAGGTCAAGAAAATGTAATGAAATCGCTGATTAAAAACATTGGCGATAGTCTTAAGGAATTGACAAAGGGAAATCGGCACTATTTCAATGGTGGAGAAGAGAGTCTTTTAAATATTAAGTCTGTGCTGGCAGAATTTGAAAAGACAGAAAATGTAGCACATCTTGTCCAAGCACTTCAAAACATCTCTCAAGCTATGGAAAACGACGAGATGGAGAATAACGCTAAAATCACATCTAGCAAAAAAATCATTGAAAATTTACTGCTGTGGAACAAAATGTATCCCAAACGCATCAAAAAACTTGAGGCTCCGACAATAGTATTCAATCAGATCTATAGGACAAATCGCATTGAAATTCCTTTTGATGAAGATGGATTCAAAGGACTTAATTTTGAATATGAAAACCTATTCTTTACTTCATACACGCGTGAGACTTTTCAGCAAGAGGTGGATTTTTTCAATCAATACAAAATCAAAAGTATCAGTATGATAGAAAATGAAGAAAAAGAGCTTGATGGATTGACACAAGAAATTGTAAAAAACAATATGTTGGAAATTTTAGAAAGAGGATTCCAGCTACTAGGATATGAAAAAAAGAAACTGGACAATTTGGAAATGATTTTGCTCAACAATCCATTGAAATTCATTAAAAATGTGGGAAGCTTACAAAATATGCAGAACCTACCGCTGAAGAGCTTATGAAAGAAATTGGAGTTTCGGATAATCAAGGTGTTTTGCCTGATTCTCAAACAAATGAGGATTTAGGAAATGGTGAAAAAAAGGAATGGACGACTAAGAAGATTTAAGATCCCAGTCCTTTTTCTTTTTTTGGAAAGAATTTGAAAAAGTGTGATTGGTTGCTAGGGGCGTAAAATAGCATTAACTTGGGGGCTTGGAATGTGTGTTTGTGAATTTGTAAAAATCCTAAAGATAGTTTGCTGATCTTGGTATGCTTTGATAAGTTGCTTTGCTTTTTTCTAAAAATTTTTGATACTTTGATGATTTTAGTTTAGGTTTTGCTCCCTGTTGGGAGCGATAAGCGAAACAAGGAGTAAGCTATAAACAAACATAGCTAAGCCTTATTAAGTTCAAATTCTATCTCAAGTTTGTATTCTTTGGGTTCAAATCTGAATGGAGCAAAAACTTTAGCAAGGTTGGGGCTTCCTGCCCCCCTCTTTTTTGCTTTGAATCAGTCAATCCCAAATAGGTATTTAGGCTATTTAAGCAAAGAAAGCCTTACCAAACCATTTTCTAGCCTTATCGCATAAGAGCAATCCACTTGTATTTTTCTAGTCTTGTCTTTGAAATTTTCATTGCCTTTGACAATAAACTGCGTATAAAGATTCTCCAATGTCATATCACAATGGTTAGTTTGCTGATTGCTAAGAACTTTTGCAAAGGGAAAAATTGTAGAATTCGTTTGTGGAGTGTTGTTCCTTAGTGGAATAGAGGCTCCACTAAGGGAAATTTGCACTCCTCGAAAGGAGGAGCAAACTATGCGAAACACAACGCTAATTATAGCACTGCTAGTGGCTTTTGTGTTAATTACAAAAGCATTTTAGCAGTTGGGAGCTTTTGGCTCCCTGTTGTTTTCACTCCCTTATTCTAATTGCTCACAATTATGGGAATTTAGAGTGTCCTCTTGCCTAGATTCTAAACAAGCACCCACTATTCATAGCGGTAAGATCTCTAAATTGTCAAGATTATATCAATTAAATTTTAAAAAGCCTTGAAGGTGGATTACCCTCACCTAAGAGATAGGGCGATCACTCTTTATTTTTCAAGTCTTTGGGATTAAAATCGATTGTGAGAATTGAGTTTTTGTCAAGAGTTTTTTTCCTTGATACATTGATTTTTGTTTTCATTTTTGTTTCGATTTCTTCAATAGCGGTCTCTATATTTCTTTTATAATTCCTTGTTTCCAACTCTGTTTCTGAAGCACCAAGCAATATGGCAAATTCTCTTTCATCCATAATGATTTTCCCAGTCCCCTTGTATCTCATCATATTGTAAAACAGAATCTTTGAAGGTGCTTTTGTTAAAAGCTTGACATTGTTGTATGCTACATTAAAAAAGTTCTTTTCCAATTTGTTGAAGAAAAACAAAAAACTATCATTGACCTTGACTGTCAATTCAAAATCGCTTCTATATTCTCTGTCAAAAGAATATTCTATGAAGAGTCTTAGTCTTTTAATAACTTTTCTTGAACCAACGCTAAATTTGTATGGCTCTTCGTCGACATATTTCAAGTCTAAGTTATATAGAACTTGAGCGATTTCTTCGATATAGCTATATAGCCGTTTTTTGTCCTTCATTCCTGTAATCATTAATAGTTGATTTGCAGTAAATGTCACTTCGCTATTTTCTTTGTCATAGAGATTTGCCATTATGACCGTTAAAAGATTGATTGCACCTGCGTTTAATTCATATAATGGCAATTTCGCCATTAGATCATTGTGTGAATCCAAGGTGCTTGTGTTGTTAATTTCTTTCATTGTCGCTCCTTTTTGAATTGTTTAAAAAAGCTAATTCTAAACTAAAATGCTTTTTGTTATTAAAATAAGCTATAATGGCAGTGCTATAATAAGTATTGCTTTCATATTTGCCCTCCTTTCGGGGAGTGTAAATTTCCCTTAGTGGAGTTCCATTCCACTAAGGGGCAACACTATCTTGAAACCAAACTCCCAACTCTTTTTTGATTTCTGTTCTATCAGATTTAATCCGTTTTTCCAAATTTTGATTACATTTATGACAAAGGATGTCGCACACTCAAATTCAGTGGAGTTTTGAAACATTCCTAAATATCACTATTGTTTAATATCAAATAATGGTTTTTAATTATTAAGTAATGTATTAAATTGTAAGAGAACTTGGATAGAAAGAGTGGGGTATTGGCTTAAGTATTGCTTGGATCTTTTGGAGTCTTTTTGGTCTTCCGACTTTTTTGCTGGGTTGTTCTGTATATTGTGTGATATTCATTGGTGTTTGGATCATATCTTTTAAGGTCACTTTGTCGCTCATTTTTATCCTTTTTATATTGTTTTTTATATTTTATTGAATATAAGAAAATATTTTAAATATTAAAATATAGGAGATAATAATGCAAAAGAAAGTTTAATTGGGATTTTGGTAAATTTATTTTTTTGAAATGAGGCAAAGTTGTTTTTAGATAATCAATATGCTCTTCTAGGTCGCCTTTAATATGATCTCCCATATGAGCTTGAGAGCCACTTTACATTTCTATGTTTATTGTGGCTCTATAACACTTGGGGGTTGCCTTAAAGTCTATCAATATTCTTAAGGTTTTATGCCCAAGCTTCTATGTCCAGTATTCTAATAAAAATTTGTGTTCTAAAATGCAATTATGTGCAGAACTCTCAAAGTTTTAAGAGTGGAGTATTGGCTTGAGTATTGCTTGGATCTTTTGGAGTCTTTCTTTTTGTATTGAAAAACTTCTACAATCCAAAAATTTTCATTCGTGCATATTGGGTTAAACCAAGTCCCTTTTCGTTTGCCTCTTTTTGAAGTATGTGTTTTTCTTCCTCAGTGCAGTAGATAGTTACAATATGATTGCGTTTTCTTCCACTTGGTCTGCCGACTTTTTTACTGGGTTGTTCTGTATATTGTGTGATATTCATTGGTGTTTGGATCATATCTTTTAATGTCACTTTGTCACTCATTTTTATCCTTTTTATATTGTTTTTTATATTTTATTGAATATAAGAAAATATTTTAAACATTAAAGAAATTTTACTAAATTTAGCAATGCGTCATATTGTGGGTAGATGTTTCTATAGATATGTCTAGAAGCATGATTTTCAGAATAAATCTCTTTGACACTCAATCCCTTGGCAATCACATTATGAAAAATCTTTGATTTTTTGAGAGGCATAATTGGCAAGTCAAAATATTCTTTCAGTTCATTTTGTTTTATTTCAAACTCTCCATCTTTTTCGTGCATTGTAATGATGACAATGATTTTGGAATTGAAATCTTTAAGTTCTGCGATTGTGGAGGCTGTTTGTAAAACAGAATTTGGATTTTCTGCACTACAGGGGATAAGAATTTTATTGCATTGCTTGATCACATTGACAACTCCTTTGTGCGTCCATCCTCCAAAATCAAAGATTTGATTTTCTGACATTTGAAATGTTTCTAGATCTAGATCCGAGACAAAAGAATATTTTCCAAAGAAATAATGGTCTTCTTGACTTGAGAAATATCCAAGAACTGAGGTGTCATTTGTGGCAATATTTAATTTCAGATCGATTGCCAAACTCATTGAGATTGGAGTTTTTCCTGTCCCGCCTTTTTTGTTTAATACAGCAATTTTCATTTCTGCTCCTGATTTAAATCAAAAATCATACAATAGATATATTAAAAAATATAAAAATATTTTTTAATATTAATAGAATGTTTTAATATATTAAAGAATTTATGAATTATCTAGATGTTGTCTATTCGAGGCGTCATTTGGTGTCTGAAACAAGGGGGGAGAATTGCTAGAGTGTTTGACTAAGATCCTAAGTAATAAAACCCTTGCTTCTTGGGAGTAATTCACCTATTACTTGTAGCTCCGAAAGATATTTAAAAAAATATTTGCTTTTATTTGTCACAATTTCAAGGATTCGAGGCTATGAAGTCGGATGGTCTCACGCCTTGCTTTGCAATGGCACCCTTCGGGGTTTCCGCATTTATCCTAGAAATTCTTCCAAAATGATTTTTAAGTAATTGAATATTTTATTCTTTCTGTCACGAAAGTAATAATCGCTACCAGATTATTGAGTGTAATTCTAGAAATTCCACTTAATTTTGATATTTTTGAAGCTTCAATATCAAGACAAAAATACTCTAAAATTTCACGAAATTTCTTTTCAGAAATTGAAGGAACGAAATATATACTTGTTTTTCATCGGACTAACTTAAAACTCCTAATAAAGTTTTTAAGTTATCTTGAGCTTTTTATAGAATCTAACCAAAAAATTCAAACATTTTAATCCAAATGGGCTAGATTCTGTTGTGCTATTGCCTTATCTCCATTCTTGAGGAATACAAATTTTTTCTCCATTAAAATATATATTCTCTGGTAAGAGAGATTTTTTGATGTGGCTTTTTTTGATTTCAATCCAACGATTACAAGAAGTAAGATCTCTAGCTTCTTTAAGTTTCAATGGTGGAACAAGGAGAATAATATTCTTTTGAGGGAAAAGCATTCTTACTCTTGATAATGTTGAAGATAAATCTGTATCTGCAGTGATTACGAAAGCCTTATCAAATCTATTCTCATAGGCATCTTCTATCAATTGAATAGCTATGTTGATATCACTCTCTTTTTCCTCATAGGAATGATAGGTTGTATTGCAATTCTTACAAAATGGATACTTGCTTTTAAATCTCCCTAGAATAATTTTTATTCCACGAGATTGCTGAGCCTTAAGATATATTTTTTGTCGCTTTGTTTGTTGAGGATTTGCTGGATTATATTTCACCAATGCTGTGAAGAGATATACATCAATGAGTTGATCTGAATCTTTTAGATAATTTTCGCAGAGTTTTTTTAAATCAATCCATTTAAACAAAGGTGTTTTGAGTTGTTTGATTGCATAATATAAGTTGAAGCCATCAATATAAGCATTGACTCTCATTAGTCCAAATCTCCAAAGGAGATTTGGTTACAACCATATAGGTGTAAGTTGTAGATTGCATTATACATAATTTTTCCTAATTTTTTTAAAGCATTAAAAATTTATCCAATTTTATAGAATCTAACCAAAAAATTCAAACATTTTAACCCAAATGAGCTAGATTCTGTTGTGCTGTTGCTTTAATTTGGCTCAAGGTGGTTAAAAGGATTTTCACTTATTCATTTTAAGAGTTTTTGCAACAATTCTCTTGGTGGTTGTTTGTATGGATTCTCAAACCCTTTCAAATGCAAGATGTTTTTTGATTTCTGCGGTTTGGTATGTGAGTCTGATTCGCTTTGCAAAGCACTGAAAACAACATTATGTATATTATTCGCAAGTAAGGGTGTTAGTGTTTGGCTGATGACCCTTTCTTATTCTTTTTATACACACTGAAATAAAATTCTCCTCCGCAACTTATTCTAAAATCATTTATTTTCTGTTTTGTTTTGTGATTGCTTGCTGATTCTAAGGCTATGGGCTTTTGCAATTTACCTTTCTTTGTCACAATTTCAAGGATTCGAGGCTATGAAGACGGATAGTCCTCACGCATCGCTTAGTCGATGCCACCCTTCGGGGTTTCCGCATTTATCCCAGATGCTTATAACGATATACTAGATTTAGACTACAAAACAATCAAGTCAAAAAATATCCACAAATGTCAGCAGAGCAAATGTCAGCACAATTTGCACCTTTTTCTGTTCTAAGAGAGTTGGGGTATGAAATAAATCCAATCTTGCTGTATCTTAAAAGCGTTTCTTTAAGAGAGCCAAGTGTTCCGCCCCCCTTTCTTTATTCTAAGATAATTTAGTTATAGCAACTCTTTGCCCACAAGCTTTTAAATAGTTTGAAAAGGTGCTAAATTTGATATTCCACGCTCCGCTTTCTATTTTAGCGACAGCAGATTGCGTGATGCCCATTTTTTCAGCAACTTGTGCTTGTGTAAGTTTGGCTTTATTCCTCGTATCAATCAAAGCCTCAATCGCATTAAATTCATCGCCTAATGCTTCATACTCTTTTTTAAATTCTGGGTTTTGCATAAGCTCTTTTTTGACTTCACTAAATTTAATGGTTGCCATGTTTAAAATCCTTTAATCTTTGCTAAATCTAACATATTCTTCGGTATTTTATTGCTCTTTTTTATGAAAGTTAGCAAAACAATAATTCTTTTATTGACTTCATAGCAATAAATGCTTCTAGCGATTCTATTACTTGCTTTTATGCGTATTTCAAACAATCCATCGCCTATATTTTTTGTGTGTGGCTCACCTACAGCATTTCCCTTTCTTTCCAACAATTCAATAATCCTAGTTCCACGAGCCAAAAGTTCTTGGGGTAATTCTACAAACTCGCTTTTAGCTTTTTCATTGACAAACTCTACATTCCACACGATATTTCCTTATCAACAAATAGCGATTTGATTAACTCCAAAAGAAAATGATATTCTCCCCTTAGCAAAAGCATACCATAAATACTAGATTTGGCACACCAGCAAGAGATTTTCACGCAAAAAGGTTCAAGAAAGCTTATTGTTTTTAATACCCAATAATTCGTATAATTCTTTTGCTTTATAAAATAAGACTTTATTTGCAGTAATTAAAAAATCACAAATCTCTTCAAAAAAGAAATGATAGCTTGATGATCAAACTCAAGCTTTAAATCAAAAACCATCAAAATTTCAATCCTCAAATTTTAGTTATGAAAATCAAAGTTTTCAGATAAACAAGGCTTGAAGTGCCTAATTTGCGAGGTTTTATGAAAAAGTTTATATGCTGATTGAAAAAATCAAACCTTAAAGAGCCTTGCAAGCCCCAAAACATCGTATCCAAAATTTTATTTCTTATGTTCTTTGTCTAATAAGAATTATTAAGGATATATTATTGATATTGAAAGATTGTGCAAAATATACTTGTATTAAAATCCAACCCCCAAAGAAAGATATAAGTATTTAAATCTTTGTTTGTCTGAGTGATAAAAGGGCATATATCCCCAAATTTGCGTTTGCAAATAATCTTTGTAGCTAATCTTAACTCCAATTCCACCACCACTCACAAATCCTTTTGTTGCAAACGCAGAAGGAGTATAAATCTCCTTGACATACCCCATATCAACACACAAGCTTGGTGCAAAGCTCACTCCATACAAAGATGGCAAAAAATAACTCAAATCATTACGATTAAGCACCCCAAAATCTCCACTTAAAACATTGCTATCAAATCCTCTCACACTATAGATCCCGCCCAATCCCATCTTTTCACTCGCATAAAGCTGTGTCCTCGAGACTTGTGTTTTTAATAAGCTTGTATAAACTAACCGATGTTCCCCCCAAGACATTGGATAAAGCATATAAACATCAAGGGTGGGGAGCGTATAAAAGAAATTTGGAAGATTTTTTTCATTTGATGGGAAATTAGACATTGAGCCTAAAGCCTTTATTCCTTGCTTGATTCCAAGGCTTAGATTGAGAGTTGCTCCATTTTGAAAGTATCTTAGATAATCCAATGAAGCATAGACATTAGTGAGATTTCTTCTTTGGGGGATTAACTCGATTGTCTCCAAAAAATTCTTTGCCCATCGTTTTCCTAATCCAAGACTCACAGAAACTTGGTTGAGATTGTCCATATAAGCCAAAATTTTTGTTTTTAAATCAAAATTGGCAGAATATCCGTGATATTTCAATGATTGTCCGACAAACTCAAGTGGATAAGCATAAAAAGCATAAGATCCGCTTACAGAGAACAAAACTCTTCTAAATGGGATTGAAAAATCAAGCGAGGAGTAAAAATTGTGAGCATTTTTCTTCCATTTTGGACTAAAAACAACATAGCCATTAAGAACTTCATTGAGAGATAAAACATTCTCAAGTCCTGCTTGGAATGATGTTTGATACATTCCACTTCCTTGCGAACCAGCATTATCCACACTTGCATTGAAATAAAAAGGAAATCTGATTCCAAAAAGCTTCTTTTGATCAAAGATGATGTTAATCTGTGTTTGAGCAACATCATCAACAGAGGGGAGAGCTTGGATAAAAAATCTAGGACTTAGAGTTCTTAATCGCTTATAGTTGTAAATTCCTCTTTCAAGAGGCTCAATATTTAAAATATCTCCAACATTTAATCCAAAATCTTTTCCCCAGAATGCAATCAAGCTAGGATCATTGATTTGAATTTGTCCTATGACGGAGCTTTCAAGGTTGATTTGAAGGACACCTTTTTTAAGATTTTGTGGTTTTAGACCAAAAAGTGTTGTCACATAACCCTTTTGAATTGAGGCGATTTTAAGTTCATCTAAAAGCGAGGAGAGATCGTTTTGATTGAGGCATTGATGGGTATAGGATTTTAGAATTGAATCCAAAAAAGAAAATTTTTTCTTGAAATTTTCCAATGAAGATTCAAGTCTAATCTCACTAATCTCAAAACAGGGAGCATCTGTTTTGATTGCATCCCGTTTTTTAATCGCTTTTTTGAGCTGGTTAATCTCTTCTTCATCTTTCAAATTTTCTTTGGGAATTCTAGAGCCTTTGAGTTTTGGGACATTTTCATAGAGCAGAGTTTCTTTTCTTTGTTGATTCAATCTTTCTGTGAGATCAGAGGGATTGAGCGGAGAAGCAAAGAGCAATGGAGTAAAAATGGGGAGCAATAAGATTAAAAGAGGTGTATAGCACCGCTTCATTCAACTCCCTCCTTAACTTTAAACATTTATTTTGTTTTTAAGAACTTTTAGATAGTTTTCTTAACTATCAAGATTATGACAGAAAGAAGAAGGGATGACAAGATGTATCTAAAGCTTACAAGACGATTTTTCAAATCTCTACGCCCACTCCTCAATCTTTGGCTGTCTTTGCTTTTGGTTTTTTATCCATTACTTAGTAATCCCATTGTGATTGATCCAACTTCCTCCAAAACACAATTAGATCACGCACCTAATGGAGTAGATATTATCAACATTGCCAATCCTGACAATAATGGAATCTCAAACAATCTTTATTTGGATTTCAATGTCGCACAGCAAGGAGCCATATTTAATAATACATTAGAGGCAATCACACCAACACAACTTGCAGGATTTATCACAGGCAATCCAAATCTCACTTCCAATGCTTTGCTCATTCTCAATCAAGTGACTTCCACCTCTAGCTCCAATCTTTTAGGGCTTATGGAGGTAGCAGGAAACAAAGCCTCGCTTTTAATTGCCAATCCCAATGGGATTTCTTGTAATGGATGTGGGTTTATTAATGTCAATGAAGCCACACTCACCACTTCATCTTTGATTGATCCTTCTGCATTCAATGCCCACAACTCCAATTCTTCTTTGATTTCCAATCTTGCTTTGAGAGTAGAGAGAGGACATATTAATATTGATTCACTCAATGCTTTAGGAAGTGATACACTCAATCTCCTCTCAAGAAGTTTAAAAGTTGATGGAGAACTCTATGCTAAAGAACTAAGAGTTTTATTGGGTAGAAATAATATTTCTCTATCCAACAAGGGAGCCTTGCTTTTATGGCAACCTATTAACCTATCCCATCCCACAAATCACTCCAAAAAAGAATCTGATACAGAAGAAACTACACAAGTCTTAGCTCTTGATGTCGGACATCTTGGAAGAGTGTATGCAAACTCAATTTATCTTGTTGCAAATGAAGAGAATTCTTTAATCAAGCATTCTGGCTTGCTTGCAACAATGCCTAGTCAAAAACAAGGAGATGGGGGATTTTATCTTGATGTCAATGGTGAGCTAAGAATTGCAAATCCACCCAAACAAACAAGCAATGAAGAAAATATAGTCCAAGATACAAAGCTTTCTGACTCTTCTTTGGAAACTTTGGAAAAAGATGGTAGTCCAGCAATCTTTGGCTTTGATTCTATGATGATTCAAGCCAAAAAGATTGATAATAATGGATTAATCCTTTCTAATGGTGCAATGAATCTGCAAGGAGAGGAAATCTACAATGATTTGATTATTGCTACTCAAAATGATTTAACAATCACTGCACCATCTCTTAACAACACAAACGGAGGTTTATTAGAGGGTCAAACCATAAAAATCAAATCAGATGTGCTCAAAAATCAAGAGAGTTTTATTGTTGCCAACAAAGATCTCTATATCAAAGCTCAAGATGTCTTTAACATTGCCAAACTAGATATAAAAACACAGCATTCGCGTTATTACCAATCTTTTTGGGAAGGCAAAATAGTCAAAACCAAAGGCGAACATATTCGAGATACCTACACTCAAGTCATCAATTCTTACACCCCCTCTATTCTTTATGCCAAAAACAATTTATTAATAGAAGCAGACACTTTAAGCAATGAATATGGACAAATTCAAGGGGAAACTCTAGTTTTACCCATTAAAGAATCCTTGCTTAACCCTGTTGTCCAACTTAAAACCACAACCTATTATAAACGCACAGAAAAATGTGGATGGTTATGGAAAAAAACTTGCATTGCTCATTCAAGTTCTTCTTCTTATACCACTCCCACACCATTGCCTGAGATTACTGCAAATCTAGAGCTTGTTCCAAAGCAACAATTCTTCAATCCCTATCTTGCATACGCTCCAAAAGAAATCCCACAGGCACAATCTCTAGAGCCTAAAGATTTTACTGCTAGTTCTTATTTTAAAGAGCGTTTTATTCACTTAGGCACTCAATCCAAATTGAGATTTTTGAAAAGCATTCCAAATCAAGACGCATTCTTCTCTCTTCTTTCTAAAGAAGAAAATCTAGATTTGCTTTCCAAACTAGGAAATGCACAAGCTCTCACATTGCCACTCTCAAACTTCCAAATTGCTCAAGAACATACATTTAAAAATAGGATTGCTTATAATGCGTTGGCTTTTCTTACGCCATTGCATTCTTTGATCTCTACTCCTGCCTCAATTCAAGGAAGCAATATCTATATCAATACACAATCTCTTAACAATGAAGGCAGTATCTTAGCAAGTGAAAATATCTTTGCTCAAACAAAACAAAGATTGCAAAACTCTGGAAGCATTGAGGGAGGAAATATTTATCTCACTTCAGAAGGAGAGATCAATAATCTTGGAGGAACGCTCAAAGCAAAAGAAAATCTAGCTCTAAATGCCAAAGAAGTGAATCTAGAATCCACAATCAATACACATCAAGAATACACACAAAAAATAAGATTCAATCTTCAAAAATGGCAAGAAAATGGAATTGAAACCTATAATGCTCTTACCTATCAATCTCAAAGCCTCCATTCCAAAAGCCTTTTGAGTGGATCTCACATCTCTATCAATGCCTCTTCCTCCATTACTCTCAAAGCAAGCGATATTTTAGCCTCTAAACACCTCTCTTTAAATACCAAAGATCTTTCTGTCCAAACTCTTGCTCTAAAACAAATCAATACTAGGGATTCAAACTCCACTTCCTCTGCCACTACACTATTGCAAAGCACTCTAAAATCTGGTGGGGATTTGAACATCAATGCTTCCACTCTCTCTAGTGCCTCAGCAAACTTTGAAGCCAAAGATGGCTTAGTTTTTAATGCCAACAATATCTTTTTGCTTGCTGACAAAGAAGAAAGCTCTAGTTTAAAGAAAAATGATAGCTCTAACTTCTTTGGAGCTTCCTCTATGAGTGAAGAAAAAAGTTTTTATTCTAAAGAAATAGGAAACTCTCTTCAAGCTTCCAATATAGTGATGAATGCACAAGAAAATATTCTTTCTATTGGAAGCAATTTGAAGGCAGAAGAACATATTGCAATCAAAGCGAAGCATTTCACCTCTTTGGCTTCTAAGGAAGTGAGAGAAAACTCTTCTCAATCTCAAGATAATGGAGCATTTGGATTTTCTAAATCCTCCAATGCTTCTTTCTCCTCTTCTCTCACCCACACTCTTTCATCTTTTGATGCCAAAAATTTATTCATTCAAACATCAGAGAGTGTCCAGCTTTTGGGAGCAGAAATCAATGCCAAAGAAAATGTAGCCATCCATTCCAAATCATTCACCCTCTCTAATGTATTGGATACAAAAGAAGAGAGCAAAGGTGGAGATAAAAAAGAGTTTTGGGGATTAAAAGATAGAGCAAAAGCAACAAAAACAAGAGAATCTGTAGTGAAATCCTCCACCCTAAATGCAAACTCACTTTTGATTCAAACAACAGATCAAAACAACTCATCACAAGCCACAGCACAATCTCAAACTTCCCCCTCTCTTAATATCATTGGCTCTACTTTAAACATTGCTTCAAATGCGACTTTAGAATCTAGTGGATCCATTCATATCTTAGAAGCTCACTCAACGATTGAAAGTATGTCTAGCTCTAAAGATAGAGACTTTAAAAAATTCTACTTCGATCTAGATAAAAAATTTGATATGGGGCTTGAGTTTAAAGATGATGAGAACAAAACCTTAGTGCATCAAACAAAAAGTGTGGGAAGTGTATTAAATATTGGAGGAAATCTCACTGCCTCTGCCAAAGATTCACTTTTGGTGCGTGGCTCTAATCTCAATACAAAAGGCTCCATTGATGCTTTCGCCTCTTCTATTGAAATCACTTCAAGTCAAGATACCACCACAGAAAATATACAAGATAAAAAAGGGGTGATGCGAGTAGGAGTTGAGATAGGAAATGCCTATGTTGATGCCTACTTTGCAGGAAAAAATGTGGTAGATGCAAGCAAGGTTGTCAGTAAAGCCAAAAGAGAATTAGATCAAGCAAAGCAAGATTATAAAGATGGAAAGATTAGTGCACAGGCTCTTAATGATTATAATCTCAACCATAAGCTTGCCATTGTTTCTTTAATTTCTGTTAGCACCAATTTTGCAAGCTCTATTGCAAGTTCAGCTGGTGCTTTAACTAGCTCCTTTGGCACGGGATTTTATGCAGGAGTGCATGCAAGCTTTCAAGGAGTAAATAGCAAAACCACTGCTTCTTCTATCTCTCAAATCTCTTCTAATCTTTTGGCTTCTTCTATCGCTTTGAATGCCAAAGATTCGATTACTCAAGCAAGCTCCAATCTCACAGCCCAGCAAATCTCTTATAGGGCAGACAAACAAATCAATATCAAAGCACTTCAAAACACCTACAATGCCAAGCATTCTAATCAAAACTACAACACTTCAATAAGCTTTGGGAGCAATGGATTTGGAGGAATCAATGCTGGTGGAGGAGAGGGAAAAGGAAGAGATACAGATGCACACTATGTAGCAAGTCATACTTTAGCCCAAAAGATTTCCATAGGTTCTTATTCACAACCATCCAATACTCCAAAAGATTTAAAAGTCTCTTTAATGAATTCTTCTCTTGTGGCTCAAGAAGTCAATATCCAAGCAAAAGATTTAGAAGTAGTCAGTTTGCAAGATATGCAAAGCTCAACATCTCAAAGCTTTAATCTCAATGCAGGTGCTTCTCTTGGAGGAATAAGTGGGGGTGGAGGAAAAGATAGATCCAATTTCAAAAGACAATGGGTCAATACTCAAGCAAAGATATTGGGAAGCGAGAGTGTCAAAATAGTACTAGAAGACACTTTAAACATCAAGGCTGGAGTGATAGGAGTAGGAGAAGAAAAAGCTCCAAGCAATGCTCAAGCCAACACTCCCACTCTCTCCATCTCTGCTAAAACTATTACAGCAACACATCTGACAAATCAAGAAACAAGTGATTCTAATGGATTTTATGGCTCTACTTCTATAAGAAGGAATAATAGCTCTATTGGAATAAAACTCACTGGCAATACACAGATCAATTACAAACATCAAGCAAAAGAAAAAGAGGGTGTGAGTTATACAAGTATAGGAAGTTTGAATCCTCAAGCAAAGATAGAGATTGTTTCAAATCAAGACACTCCACAATCTCTAGGAGTGCATACCGATCTCTCTACCACTTCACTCATCACCAAAGATAAAATCACTAGGGCTCTTGATACTTCTTTCATCATAGATAACAATCTCTTATCTCCAAGTGGAATAGAAACGATTGTAGATGATTTTAAGAATCTAGGAAGGAATGTCGCTCAAATCACTAGAGGATTGGGGAGCAATATCTTAACTCAAAGTATTGTCAATACTTTAAGAGATCAAGATAGCAATCTCATTACAGAAATGCAAAGATATGTTGTGATTGATTCACTCATCACCTCCATCTCTCAAAACCAAGATCTCATCACCGCTCTTAATGGACTCACCAATCTTAACTCTAAAGAAATGCTAGAAGTTTTACAAGAGGTTGTGCAAATTGCAAGTGGAAAAGATGGATTTAATGCACTTCTTACACTCTATAACAATGAAAATATTTCTAAAGGTTATGCCTATAGTGGAAAAGGAAATAATAAAAAAGACAAATGGATAGGATTTAATACAAAAACCAATGATTTAACCAAACCCAATGAAGCAATCAATACTATATTCCACGAAACAAGCAATAAAACACTGCATCATATCAGTGAAAAAACAAACAATGATGCTTATGCAATCAATAGAGGCAATAGTGCAGAAAATATCTTTATGCTCAAAAACTATGCCAATCAGAATACCAATACAATCAACACTCAAGAGTGGAATGCTAGATATGCAAACTCAAGCATTTTTAAACAAGGGAATGCTTATAATGCGATTGCTTACTTGGGTGATATGAGTGGGAATGGGGAGAGGGATAATCTCACCATCTTTATTCATGGAACTTGGTCTGATCCTGCTACTTTTACACCAGACTTTAAAAAAGCAGTGGCAAAGACTCTAAAAGACAATCACCAAAAAAATTTTCAATGGGGCGAAGGAGATAATAATGTTGAAGCAAGGAAAGAGGGAGGGGAGGCATTAGCTCAAATGATTAAAAAAGAGTTATTGAAACTTAAAAAAGGAGAGCCATTAAATCTTGTTGCCCACTCTCACGGAGGTAATGTAGTAAAGTATGCTTCAAAAGAATTAAAACAAATTATTGATAATGCCATCTTTCTAGCCACTCCACATAGAAAAGATGCACAATTTAATAGCAAGGCATTGAAAAAAGGAGGAAAAATTGTAAATGTGTATGATAGAGGGGATTTTTTGGCGCAACGATTCTTGGGGAATGGCTTGTTGCCTGGGATTGCCGATCAAACCATGTCAGGTACGATTAATGTCCCAATTAAGGATTCAAGTAAGTTTCAATTTGCAGATTTATTCTTAATCCCTTGGTTGCTGAGACAATATAACACCCATACCACTATTCACACTCCAGAAAAATTTATTGAATCAGTCGCTCCAATATTTGATTCGCAATCTAAAAGGAAAAATAAATGAAAAAGAAACTCATACTTTTTGTTTTGTTGATAGTAGGCATTCATTCTGAATCAAGGGCAGATTATGCGTTCAATTATTACTCTAGCTATCTCCAAATACTTTCTTTTCATGTCGGTTCTGATAGCAATTTTCGCTCTTCAGATTCTAGCAACTCTCTGATTCTCGGAGGCAGTATAGGAGACATTTATGTTACGAGACATGGTCCACCAATCTATGGTTGGCGTCTTAAATATCTCTATACCT
Source organism: Helicobacter enhydrae (assembly GCF_001693335.1). NCBI lineage: Bacteria > Pseudomonadati > Campylobacterota > Epsilonproteobacteria > Campylobacterales > Helicobacteraceae > Helicobacter > Helicobacter enhydrae. The sequence continues at coordinate 1,211,247 of NZ_CP016503.1, forward strand.
TTGACAAACCAAGAACACAATCTTTTGGGCTAGTGAACTATCTGCATCTTTCCTATGGAGTCTCTTCTACTGCTCTTGTCTTGGGCACTGGTGTTTTATGGGAAACTCAAGAACAAGCAAGGATTGGGGGATATGCAGAAACAGGGATCACGATATTTAAAGCAGAACCAATTAATGTGGATATTTTATATCGCATCAATATTTATAGATTCAGAAATACCCCTAATGATATTTCACATCACCTCAATGTGGTTTTTACATTTTTATAGCAAGTTAAGGAAAAATAAATGAAAAAGAAACTCATACTTTTTGTTTTGTTGATAGTAGGCATTCATTCTGAATCAAGGGCAGATTCAAATGATCAATTTCTTATTTTCTCTGATAATCTTCAAATCTATTCTTTTCTTGTTGGCTCCACTACAAGTTTCCAAGATTCAAACTCCAACACTTCTCTTGTTCTCGGAGGCAGTATGGGTATCAATTATCTGATTGATTTTGTGAATATTAACGAACCATTGCGAAGGTATGGTTGGCGTCTTAAATATCTCTATACCTTTGACAAACCAAGGACGCAATCTTTGGGATTAGTGTATTATTTGCATATGTCCTATGGCTATTTGTTCCCTTCTGCACTTTCTTTGGGTGTTGGTGTTTTATGGGAAACTCAAGAAAAAACCAGAAATGGAATATATGCAGAAACAGGGATTGCACTATGGAAGACAATACCTGTCAATGTAGATATTTTGTATCGAATGAATATGTATGGACGAGATATTTCACATCATCTCAATGTAGTTTTTACATTTTTCTAACAAGTTAAGGAAAAATAAATGAAAAAGAAACTTATGCTTTTTGTTTTGTTGATAGTAGGCATTCATTCTGAAACAAGGGCAGATTATCAATTTGAATATATCTCCAATATAATACAATTGCTTTCTTTTCATATCGGCTCTGATACAAGTTTTCAAGATTCAAACTCCAACACTTCCCTTATCCTTGGGGGTAGTATAGGAGTAAATTATATGCCACCACCAATATTTGGAGAAATAAACGAATTAACGAATAGATGGGGGCGACCAATCTATGGTTGGCGTCTTAAATATCTCTATACCTTTGACAAACCAAGGACACAATCTTTTGGGCTAGTGAACTATCTGCATCTTTCCCATGGAATCTCTGCTGCTGCTCTTATCTTGGGCACTGGTGTTTTATGGGAAACTCAAGAACAAGCAAGGATTGGGGGATATGCAGAAACAGGGATCACACTATGGAAAATAATACCTGTCAATGTGGATATTTTATATCGCATCAATATTTATAGATTCAGAAATACCTCCAATGATATTTCACATCATCTCAATGTGGTTTTTACATTTTTCTAATTCTAAGCAATGCAAATACATTTCAAACTAATCTCATTGTTTTATCTTATTTTCTTGCCTATTTTATGTTTGTATTTCTACAATCTTCTCCACGATACACAAAAACAAACCAAAAATCTTGCAATCAGAATGATGCTGATTGGCTTTGCACCTCTTGCATATAGTCCATTTGACACGCGTTTGATACATTTTTTGGATTTTATGAGCCTTATGCTTTTTATTCCGATTGTGCTTGTCTTATGTATTGGTTCTTGTATGATGAGATTTTCAATCTTAATCCACACTAAATACTTATATCATCTTAGCTTCATTTGTGGATATTGTTTTGTGATGCTTTGCATTTATCTGTTTTTTGATAATACGCCTTATCAGCAAGAACTCTTAGGTTATTTAACCACTCTTTCTTCAATTATTTTTTTTATTTTGATTCTTTATTGGCTGATTGGACTATTGTTTTTTGCTCAATCATTTTTGACAAAACACGATGGTATCTGCTTGTTTTTGTGTTTTTCTCTAGAAGTTGGTTTCAATCTCAATCCAATCTTTAAGTCTATTTTTGACTTTCCTCTTTTACTTGTGTCGCATTATCTCCCAGTGGATCTCCCTATCCTAATCATAATTTGCTTTTGGGCAATTGTTTTTATCATCACTCTTGCAGTCTTATTGCACCATTCTTATCATTTCATCAAAACTATCGCAAAAGGTAGATGATGCAATTGCTGAAAAAGAATTAGAATGCGATTGCAAGATCTCTTACAATTTCATACATTACTTAATAATTAAAAACCATTATTTGACATTAAACAATAGTGATATTTAGGAATTTTTCAAAACTCCACTGAATTTGAGTGTGCGACATCCTTTGTCATAAATGTAATCAAAATTTGGAAAAACGGATTTGAGTTCATCTAACTTATTGCGTCTTTTTAAATCTGATAGAACCTCGATAGCACTGCTTTTTTTATTGCTATAAGCGATTCTAAAAGCGTTTTCAAGAGTTGTGGCTGGGATCTCAAGCTCATCGCGATTAATAAATTCTTGTCTATGCAGTGTTGATGTTCTAGAAATTGCACGAGCACTCTCTTCAAGCAACAACTCATAGAGCCAATAAGTGTATTTGTTTGAAAAGCCAAAAATATCTCCAAATTTCTGATTGGTGTAATCTCTTGTCACTGAAACAAAAAATACGACTTCTTTTGGAAATGTGATTTCAAACTCAAGCATCTCCTTGTGGCGTTTGTTGCCAAAAATCACCCAGCTACTCAAAAAACTAAATTCTGCTTCAGATACCTCTTTGAAGTGGCTAGAACAAAAGAAATTCTCTTTTTGCAAATCAAGCACCACCATAGAATTATCTTTCAAAGCAATCTCTTTGTCCTTTTGTTTGGCAATCTCTTCCACGACGGGCAAATAGCAATTCAAGATTTTAAAATTGATATTTTTGAGTTTAGATATGCTTGATTTAAAATCCTCAAACCAATTGTGTCTCATCTCAACACCCTTATATTCTTCATAATAAGTCTTGAAGAATCTTCGAATCTCATAATAATGCAATCGAATACTTTCTGAGCGATAGGCAAAATGTTCTTTCTTTTTGTTGAGGGCATTTTGTAAAAGGAAAAAAAGCCAATTTTTAACAACAAGATCCAAGCTTGAAAGCTTCTTTGGATCAAATGCGAGTTTTGTAAAGGGATTATATTTGCGAATCAAAAGCGATTTGTCAGCATAATCCTTGAGGTCATAATCCAAATCAGAATCATCAAAAAGATTTAGTTGCATAAATTTCTTTTCTTTCATAATTTGGATTATATCCCAGCAAGAATCATTTTCTTCATATAATAAGTACGGCAAACTACTCCCAAACCAACCTTGTAGAACCCAAAAGGATTCTAAATCAATGTAATCTTGAACGAGCCTTGCTAATGCAATGCTGGGGTTATGGGGGTTGTTAAGGGGGATAAGGGGAACGCTTGCTATAAGTTCCCCTTATCCCCCTTAAGAGAGATCCTAGGAGATTCTAGAATTGTATAAAGGGTGGTTTGCTCAAAGCAACTTCATAAAGAACCCTAGATTCTAAAATCACCCAAAAAGCATAACTCCCAACAAACCAACTTTAAAAGAAACCACAAGCCAAGCTTGAGAAACTAGAAAATGTGCTTTTGCCAAAGTGACTTGAAAAGAGAATCCAAGAGATTCTAGAATCACAAAAGAAAACCCAAGCCAAGTTCAAAACGCAGTTTGAAACCCCAAAGATGACCAACTTTGACATTATGATTTTTTGCAAGGGGTGTTGGGTTATAATTTGGAGATAAAATACAAAACACAAAATGATTGATTTGGGCTTGTAGTTTGAATGATGTCAGAGAGAGTGCCAATGAGATTTGAAGGAAAACAATGAAAAAAATATTATGTGTATTTGGGTTGATCGTAGGGTTGAGTGCGGAGAATATCATCGATGGCATTGCTTTGAAAGTCAATAATACCCCTATTATGATGTATGAGATCACGCAGATGATGCAACAAAAAAAGGTTTCCCAAAAAGAAGCGAGGCGTCTGCTCATCTTGAATGCCCTCAAAAAACAAGAAATACAAAGAATGCAGATTGAGGCTGATGAAATCAGTATAGATCAGCAAATTGATGCGGCTGCAAATATGAAAGGGGTGAGCCGTGATGAGTTTGTGGCAAATATGGTGAGTGATGGGTATTCTTACGAGGAGCTAAGATCGTTTTATCAAAACTATGTGCAAGAGGAATTGCTGGTTCAAAAAATCTTGTCAAACAATATCAAGATTGTCGATGAAAAAGAGTTGAAAAGGTATTATGAAACACATCAAGATGAATTTAGTATGCCCAAAGAAGTCACGATTGTGCAATACATCTCACAGAATCCAAAAGCACTAGCTAGAGCGATGAACAACCCCTCCTCCAAAGTCAGCGGTGTGGAAAAACGAGAGGAAAGGGTGGTTTTGAAGGGGATCAATCCCAACATCGCACAGATGTTTGCCCAAACTCCCAAAGGACAATTCACACAGATTGTCAATAACGGAGGGATGGCGTTAGCGTTTTTTATCAAAGACAAGCAGGGGAATGATTTGATGCCTTTTGATCAAATCAAGCCAATGATTATGCAACAAGTTGTTTTGTCCCGCAAAGATAAGATTTTGCAAGAATATTACGATCGTTTGTTGGCGAGTGCGATTATTGTTGAAATAAGGAATTAGTGTGAATGATATTGCACAAATCTATCGCGATCCACTCTTTGGCATCGCCATACTGCTAGGGATCATTGCCCTAGTTGTGTTGCTAGATTATGGTCGCAATATCTATCGCAAAAAACAAAAAGAAAAATCTTTGCAAGATTTGGTCAAATCTTATGAGCACAATGGGTTTCGCGATGAAATCGGGGATTTGCTCAAAGTCTCCCACAATCCATTACCCGCACTTGTGTTTTTGGCAAAAAGCTATGCCAATCGTGGCGAGAATCAACAAGCAATCACTATCTATCTGACTTTGCTAGATCGTTTGGAGGATTTTGCAGAAAAGATAGAGATCCTTGAGGAGTTGGGGCATTTGTATTATCAAGCTGGATTTTTGCAACAAGCCAAAAATATCTATATCGAGCTTTTGAAAAACGCTCCACGCCATTCTCACGCATTGATTGCTTTGGTAAGGGTATATGAAACGCTAGGGGACTACAAGGAGGCTATGGAAGTTTTGGAGTGTTTTGATGAACTCAATGAAGCACTCTCAAATGAGGACAGAGCGAAGCTCCGACTTGCGCGTCTTTATCTACAAACTCTTATTGTGATCAATGATGCTTTGATGCCATTTGCTGAAAAGCGAGAGAGGCTTTGTGAGGTGATGCAACAAGAATCCAAACTATCCAAAGTGATTTTGGGGTATTTGAAGTTTTATGATTTACCATTGTTTTGGGAAATGATTTCCACAAACGAAGTGGATCAAGTGATTGATTTGTTGTGGGATTTTCAAAAAGAGCAAGTGCCATTTGATGCCATTAGTGGTTCTCAAATCTGTGAGGTGTTTGAGGCGAAGGGATATTTGGAGGGGAGGGGGTGCAGTCATTTTGCCCTAGAGACGATACGATTGTTTGGGCGGTATTCTTCACAAAGTGTGCAACCGACATTTATGTATGTCTGTCTTGAATGTCAGACAAAGATACCATTTGATAGCTTCCGATGTCCTAATTGTGGAGAGCTTGGGGAGATGAGGTTGATTGTCAATCCTCAAAAATGCGATGAAGCAAGTTGAGATTTTTTGTGATGGCTCATCTTTGGGCAATCCGGGAGCAGGGGGGTGGTGTGCGATTATGAGATACCAAGAAGTGGAAAAAGTATTGAGCGGAGGGGAAATCAATGTCACAAATAATCAAATGGAATTAAGGGCTGTGATAGAATCACTCAAGGCTTTAAAATTTCCGTGCCATATCATACTCTATAGCGATTCGCGTTATGTGTGTGAGGGTATCAATACTTGGCTAAAATCGTGGGTGCAAAAGGATTTCAAAAATGTCAAAAACCCAACAATGTGGCAAGAGTTTTTGGATGTGTCTTGTAGGCATTTGATTGAGGCACGATGGGTCAAAGGACACAATGGGCATCCAGAAAACGAGAGGTGCGATAAGATTGCAAAAGCAGAAGCAAGTAAGAGAGTGAATAAATGAGAAAAAACAATTTGGAAATATTGCAACAAAAGATCGGATATGTTTTTGATGACAAAGAGTTGTTAGTTTGTGCGATGACACACAAAAGCTGCAAGAGTGCTTATAACAATGAGCGTTTGGAGTTTTTGGGCGATGCGGTGGTGGATTTGATCGTGGGAGAATATTTGTTTTTGCGGTTTCCAAACTTCCAAGAGGGCAAACTCTCTAAAATCAGAGCCGCATTTGTCAATGAGGAGGGGTTGGCGAAGTTTGCCAAAGCGATAGGGTTGCCTGAGTGTATCCGCCTCTCTAGTGCAGAAGATGCCAATGGAGGACGCCAAAAGCTCTCGATTTTGGCAGATGCGTTTGAGGCGTTGATTGGGGCGATTTTTTTGGAGAGTGGCTTGAAACAAGCCCAAGCCATCCTCAATCGTTTGATACAAGAGTTCTATGGCAATATCAATTTTGAAGAGATGATCACTGATTTTAAGACAGCATTGCAAGAAGTGACACAGGCGCGTTTTGCGTTGATTCCAGAATATGTTTTGCTCGCTCAAGAGGGTCCAGATCATCAAAAAAGCTTTGAAGTGGCTGTATGGATTGGGGGCAAAGAATATGCAAGGGGCGTGGGCAAAAGCAAAAAACAAGCACAGCAAGAGTGTGCAAAACTTGCATACCTGCAGTTGGAAAAAGAGGGCGAGTGAATACTTTTGGATATTATCTGAGATTGACGACTTTTGGAGAATCGCACGGAGTGTGTGTGGGAGGGGTGCTTGATGGGGTGCCTTCAGGTCTTGGTTTGGATTGGGCAAAAATCAATGATTTGCTAGAGAGGAGGAAGGGGGGACGCAGTCACTTCGTCACACAGAGAAAAGAAAAAGATGAGGTAGAGATACTCAGCGGTGTGTTTGAGGGCAAAACAACAGGAGCTCCTATCGCTTTTTTGATCAAAAATGCAGATTGCAAAAGTAGCGATTATGAGCAGATGAGAGAGTGTTTGCGTCCCTCTCACGCAGATTTTACTTATTTTCAAAAATACGGACATTATGACTATCGCGGTGGTGGGAGAAGCTCGGCTAGAGAGAGCGTGGTGCGTGTGGTGGCATCAGGGATCATCGAGCCGATCCTCAAAAGTCGCGGGATTGAGGTGTATAGCGGTGTGTGTGGGATCGGTGGCATTGAAGATGAAGAGCTAGATTTTGATTTTGCTTCCAAAAGCGAGATTTGTTCTATCACGCCAAAAAGGGAGGCTGAGCAAATTGAGCTTTTGCAAGAAGTGCGTCAAAGTCAAGATAGCATAGGGGGGGTTGTGGCTTTGTGTGCGAGGGGGGATCTGCTAGGGTTGGGTGAGCCTTTGTATCGCAAACTTGATGGAGCGTTGGCAGAGGCGATGATGGGGATCAATGGGGTGAAAGCCGTAGAGATTGGCAAAGGAATCAAAGCAAGTCAAATGAGGGGATCAGCCTATAATGATTTGCAAAATCGCGATGGGTTTTTGAGCAATCATTCAGGGGGCATTTTGGGTGGGATCGGGAATGGTGAAGAGCTTGTGATGCGTGTGCATTTCAAGCCAACGGCAAGTATTTTTCTCCCCCAAAAAACCATCAATCGCTTAGGGGAGGAAGTGGTGTTGAGATTGAAAGGTAGGCACGACCCTTGTATCGCGATTCGTGGTAGTGTCGTAGCAGAATCAATGATGCGTTTGGTGTTGGCAGAAATGATTCTAGGACAAAACAACTTTGAGATTTGAGGAGGACATAATGAGTGGCATCAATACAATACGCAACAAAAAGGGGGTGGAGAAAATCACAGCCATCACGGCTTATGATGCTTTGTTTGCCAAGATTTTTGATGCGGAGGTGGATTTCATCCTAGTTGGGGATAGTCTGTCTCAAAGCTTTGGCGGACATCCTGACACTTTGGGGGTGAGCATTGATGCAATGATCTATCACACCAAGGCAGTGTGCCGTGGAGCCAAAACCTCATTGATAGTCGGGGATATGAGCTTTGGTAGCTATCAGAATCAAAGTCAAGCCGTGCATAATGCCCTGCGTTTTTATCAAGAAACACAAGCAGGGGCGATCAAGCTTGAAGGTGGGATCAAGCGTGCCAAGATCGTGCAAAGCATTGTGGAAGAGGGGGTGGCAGTGATGGGGCATATCGGACTAATGCCACAATTTGCAAGGAGTGAGGGCGGATACAAAATCAAAGGCAAAGATGCAGAGAGTGTCAATTATCTCAAAGAATCAGCACTTGCATTGCAAGAGGCTGGTGCGTTTGCCATCGTGCTTGAGGGGATCAAAAGTGAAGTGGCAACGCAAATCACACAAATGCTCAGCATTCCAACGATTGGGATTGGGAGTGGGGTGGATTGTGATGGGCAGATTCTAGTTTGGAGTGATGTGTTTGGGTTTTTTGACACTTTTAAGCCCAAATTTGTGCGTCGCTATTTGGATGGCAGTGCATTGATCAAAGAAGCCCTGCAAGCTTTTGTGCAAGATGTCAAAACACAGAAATTCCCAACACAAGAAGAGAGTTATTGAGTGGAAAAGATTGGCATTGATTCGCGTCTTGTGGAGGTAGAGAAGCTTTCTTTTGAGGAAAGTATGGAGAAATCTTTGCGTCCCAACGCTTGGAATGAATATATCGGGCAAGAACAAATCAAAAAAAACCTCCGCGTGTTTATCGAGGCTTGCAAAAAGCGTCAAGAGTGCTTAGATCATATATTGTTTTTTGGTCCTCCGGGGCTTGGCAAAACGACAATCAGCCACATCATCGCTACACAAATGGAAGCCGACATCAAAGTCACCGCAGCCCCAATGATTGAAAAAAGTGGAGATTTGGCTGCGATTTTGACTAATCTTGGTCAAGGGGATATTTTGTTTATCGATGAGATTCATCGCCTCTCTCCTGCGATTGAGGAGATTTTGTATCCTGCGATGGAGGATTTTCGCCTTGATATTATCATCGGATCAGGTCCGGCGGCTCAAAGCGTGAAGATTGATTTGGCACCATTTACACTCATTGGTGCGACAACAAGGGCAGGAATGCTTAGCAATCCTTTGAGGGATCGTTTTGGTATGAGTTTTAGAATGCAGTTTTATAGCATTGAGGAGCTAGGCAAGATTTTGGTGGGGGCAAGTGAGAAGCTAGGCATAGGGCTCACGCTTGAGGCTTCTTGTGAGATTGCTAAGCGTTCTAGAGGCACTCCACGCATTGCGATTAGGCTTTTGAAGCGTGTGAGGGATTTTGCACAAGTGGCAGGTGAAGATGAGATTTGTTTGGAGCGTGCAAAATTTGCTTTGAGTGAGCTTGGGGTCAATGAAAACGGCTTTGATGAGTTGGATTTGCGTTATCTTGAGATTTTGATCCAAAATCAAGGCAAACCGATTGGACTTAGCACCCTCTCAGCTGCGATGAGCGAAGATGAAAGCACGATAGAAGATGTCATCGAGCCGTTTTTGTTAGTCAATGGGTATTTTGAACGCACAGCCAAAGGGAGGGTGGCGACTTCCAAAACATTGTCATTATTTCATCAACATCAGGAGAGTTTGTTTTGAATCATAAAGTCAAACCTGTGTATTTCTTTTGGATTATTTTTTTTGGTAGCGTGTATGCGATGGCATATCTCTATAATGCTTTTTTGATGAATATGCTGATTGCTTTGTTGTTGTGCATTTCAACATATTTTTTGAAAAACTTCTTTGATCGTTTTTTGCCTTGGAATTGGTTGGCGTCTTTTGTGAGTGTTTTGGTGCTTGTGGTGCTTTTTGCATTGCCAATGTATTTTGTGGTGAGCAAGGGCATAGAGTTTGTCAATAGCATTGATTCTGCCAAATTCAATCTATTTGTTGAGGCAAGTAAGGCGAAGATTTTGTTTTGGCTGAGTGGGTTTCCTGAGATTTCTATGCGGATCAAAGGGATATTGAGCGAGTTTTCTGGAAGCAAAATATTAGGTCATGCTTTGAGTATGAGTGCTGATTTTGCGAAATGGAGTGTGGCATTTGTGGGCAATGTCGGCTTCATCGTCGCGTTTTTGTATTTCTTTTTTTATTACTCCAAAGCATTCACTAGCTATGCACTCAAAATGATTCCACTAGAGAAACAGCAAGTGATGGCTCTGTATAATGAAGTGAGTGGCGTTTTGAGCGTGGTGTTTTTCACTTCGGTTTTCAATATTTTGATTCAGGGTGTTTGCTTTGGCGTTGCAAGTTATTTTTTGGGTTATGATGGGTTTTTGCTCGGTGTGCTTTATGGGATAGCCTCGCTTGTACCTGTTGTCGGAGGTGCGATCGTGTGGGTGCCTGTGGCGTTTCATCAACTTTATTTGGGGAATAGTCAAGGAGCTATTTTTGTCGCATTGTATGGTGCTGTGTTTATCGGAGTGCTGATTGATAATGTTGTGAAACCGATATTGATTTCTCTGATCGCCAAGAAGATCATCAAAACTTCGGTAAAAATCAATGAAATGTTGATTTTCTTTGCGATTTTGGCAGGTATCAGTGTGTTTGGATTTTCAGGAATCATCATCGGTCCTGCGGCTACGGCTTTGTTTATTGCATTGCTTAGAATCTATGATAGCAATTTTAGGGTTTGATACCAAAATACACGGAGCGATAGAAAATATTCAAAATTTCTAAGTCTAGTTCATCAAGCTTGTTAAAATGGTTCAAAGAAATTTAACCAAGTTTTTATCTTTTAATTGAAGGAGTTGCAGATGTTAAACATTGCTTTGGCATTTTTGCCGATTGTTTTGATTTTGGTGATGATGATTGGATTGAAGCAATCTTCACGCTTGTCTTTGAGTTTGGCTCTAGTTGTCAGTATCGCTGTGGGTTCATTGGTATGGCAAATGGACTTCACGGCAATCAGTGCTTATGTGTTGTATGGGTTTCTAAAAGCGTTTGATATTTTGGTGATTGTCTTTGGGGCAATTTTGATTTTGAATACGCTTAAGTTTAGTGGGGGGATGGATACCATCAACTCTGCGTTTAGTGCTGTTTCTACAGATCGCAGAATCCAAGTTTTGATCATCGGCTGGGCTTTTGGGGCATTTATTGAGGGTGCTGCGGGATTTGGGACACCTGCTGCACTTGCTGCTCCTCTTTTGGTGGGACTTGGATTCCCCGCACTTGCTGCAGCGATGAGTGCTTTGATCCTCAATTCAAGCCCTGTGAGCTTTGGTGCCGTTGGGACGCCCACCAATGGTATTCAGACAGCGATTGGCAAATTGCTTGAGGCGGGTGGAATCGATGTGGCAAACTATATGTCAGAAGTTACGATTATCACTGCAGGTATCCATTCTGTTTCTGCGATGATTATCCCAACACTTGTTGTGTTTTTGCTAGTGAAATTTTTTGGCAAGAATCGAAGTTTTGCTGATGCGTTACCTGCGATTCCTTTTGCACTCTTTGCTTCAGTGATGTTTATCATTCCTTATTTTTTGATTGCGAAGTATGGTGGATATGAGATCCCCTCTCTTGTGGGCGGATTGATTTGTTTGGGGATTTTGGTTTTGGCTGCCAAAATCGGATTTCTCACTCCCAAAGAAAGCTGGGATTTTGATCACCCCTCTCAATGGGCTGATGCGTGGATTGGTGCACAAAAGAGTGAGGCACAAGCACATAGCAAAAAGATTAGCCTTGTGATGGCTTGGCTTCCTTATTTGTTGATTTCTCTGATTTTGGTGATCACAAGAATCCCCGAATTTGGTCTCAAAGGACAATTGACATCTCTTGGGATTAGATTCCCTGAAATTTTTGGCGTTAGTAATACGGCTTATAAATTTGCTTATGCCTATTTGCCCGGAATCATTCCATTTATGCTTGTTGCAATTTTGACTATTTTCTTGCACAGAATGACTGCACAAGAGGTCAAAGATGCGTGGAAATCTACTTTTAAGCAAGTAGGTGCAGCTGTGATCCCATTGTGTGCTGGTGTGGCAATGGTGCAGTTGATGGTCAATAGTGGCAACAATCCGATCCATTTGGATTCTATGTTGAAAGTAATGGCACAATTCTTTGCTGATATTTCTGGTCACGCTTATGTGGTGGTTGCACCTTTGATTGGTGTGTTGGGTGCGTTTTTCTCTGGCTCAAATACCGTATCAAATATTTTGTTTTCGCCATTGCAATTTGAGGCTGCAAATTTGGTCGGACTAAAAACTCAAGTGATTATGGCATTGCAAAATATCGGAGGGGCTGCAGGTAATATGATTTGTATCAACAACATTGTCGCAGCGTGTGCGACCGTTGGATTGATCGGCAAGGGTGAGCACCAATCTTTTGCCTTGCTTTTTGTATTGCGTCATCACGGTGAGTGTGGCTGCTTTATTTTTGTTGTAGGAAAGGATGGCAATGAAAGTTTATTTTTTTGGGACTTGTTTGGGGGGCGTGGCGTATTCACAAGCCCTTTTGGACTCAATCAAATTGCTTCAGCATTTTGGTGCTGAAGTGATTTACAAAAAAGATCAAAGCTGTTGTGGGCAACCTAGTTTCAACTCCGGATATTATGAGGAAACGCGTAAAGTTGCTTTGGCAAATATGCGTTTGTTTAGTGAGCCATATCCTGTGGTGCTTCCTTCTGGCTCTTGTGGCGGAATGATGATGCATGATTATTTGAAATTGTTTGAAGATACTCCTCATTTTCAAGAAGCACAAGAGTTTTGTGCTCGTGTTTATGATTTGAGCGATTTTTTGTATCAAGAACTCAAGGCAGAATTGTTGGACAAGGGCGAACCTACGCGTGTGACTTGGCATACTAATTGTCACGCATTGCGTGTGGCAAAGTGCATTGATTCTTCCAAAGGCTTGTTGCGAATGCTCAAAAATGTGGAGCTAGTGGAGCTAGAAAACGAAGAGGAATGCTGTGGTTTTGGTGGGACTTTTAGTGTCAAAGAGCCTGAGGTGAGTCAAGCGATGGTTGAGAAAAAAGTCGCAGACATCATCAGCCAAAATGTAGAATACATCATCTCTGGGGATGGTGGTTGTTTACTCAATATTAGCGGGGCTTTGAAATATCAAGGACATTCAATCAAGCCTATGCATTTGTATGAGTTTTTGGCAAAACGCATTGGAATTGATGGAGGTCAATGATGGATTCTCAAGCACTCATTTCAGAAAAACTAAAAGATCAGCAGTTGAGAGAGAATCTCCTCAAAGGGATGAATCTCCTCAAAACCAATCGCAAAAATCTTCTCAAAGATCGCTATGGGGATTGGGAGGCTTTGAGAGAAGAAGGACGCAAAGTTAAAGAAAGTGCTTTGGCAAGACTTCCGGAGCTTTTGGAGAGGTTTGAGCAGAATGCGAGTAAAAATGGCATCAAAGTGCATTGGGCAGATACCCCTCAAGAAGTCAATGAAATCATCCACAAGATAGCTCAAGAAAAGGGTGCCACCACAATCTTGAAGGGCAAATCTATGGCGAGTGAAGAGATACACTTCAATCACTATTGGGAGAGCAAAGGGGCTAAGGCGATCGAAACAGATTTGGGGGAAATCATCATCCAGTTGATTGATGAGCGTCCTGTGCATATTGTTGTTCCGGCGATTCACAAAAACCGCTATGAGATTGGCGAGATTTTTGAGAAGCATTTGAAAGTAGAGCGTTTCAGTGAGCCTGAGGATTTGAACAGAGTGGCAAGAACTTATTTGCGTTCAGAGTTCAAAGAGTTCAAAATGGGGCTTTCGGGAGTGAATTTTGTCATTGCTGATGAAGGAGCGATTTGGTTGCTTGAGAACGAGGGGAATGGCAGAATGAGCACAACGGCTCCAGATGTGCATGTGGCAGTGTGTGGGATTGAAAAAATTGTAGAAACCTTTGATGATGCTGTGATTTTGGATACTTTGTTGGTTCCTTCTGCGACGGGGCAGAGTATCACTTGCTACAACAATATCATCACCTCTCCACGCAAAGATGGCGACAAAGATGGTCCCAAAGAGGTGCATGTCGTGCTTTTCAACAACCATCGCACCGATATTTTGGCACACAAGCATTATGCCAAGGCGTTGAGTTGTATCCGTTGCGGAACTTGTATGAATCATTGTCCTGTGTATGAAAAGATCGGAGGACATGCTTATGGTGCGACTTATCCCGGTCCTATTGGAGAGGTCATCTCCCCACAGCTATTTGGGATTGACAAATATGGCTATGTCCTCAATCTCTGCTCCTTGTGCGGTCGTTGCTCTGAAGTGTGCCCTGTGAAGATTCCTTTGGCAGAGATGATTAGAGACTTGCGTGCAGAGCAAGTGGGTGATGGCAGTGGTGAGAAGATTTTGGGGATTGAGCGTGTCAAACCCAAAATAAGTGAAAAGCTAAGTTTCAAGGCTTTTGCAAGTGTGGCGACGACTCCTTGGGCGTGGAGGTTGGCATTGTCTAGTGCAGGGACATTGGCTCCATTGCTCAAAGTTTTGAGTGGAGTGTTACCTGCGTTGAAGCAATGGACTTCTTGTCGTGCATTTCCTGATCTTGATAGTAGTTTTCAACGCAAGGTCAAAGAAATGAAAGGAGTGGTATATGAGTAAGGCAACAATACTAAGAGACATCAGCAACGCACTCAAGCAGAATCCATTGAGTGTTGAAAAGGCTCATTATACAGACATCATCATTCCTGTGGAGCAAGATCCAATCGCAGAATACAAGCGTTTGCAGGCACTCAATCGTGCTGTAGTCATTGAGTGTAGCAAGGAAGAGATCGCTTCAAAAATCAATGAGGTGGCGACAAAAGAAAACATCACAGAGACGCTCATCCCCCAAAGCCTAATGCACCTTGATTTGTCAATCCAAAAGGTTTGTTATGACAAAACAATGGAAGAGATGAAAGATATTCTTTTTGAGATCCCTTGTTCTGTAGTTGAGGCAGATTATGGCGTGGCGAATTTGGGTATCACCTCTATGGTGTCCTCAAGCAATCAGCCAAGGCTTGCGTCTCTGATTACGCGTTGCTGTGTGATTTTGCTTGACAAAAACAAAATCAAGCCAAATATGTCCGCTGTGCTTTGTGATGTCAAAGCCAAATACCCTCAGGCTTTGCCTAGCAATATTTTGTTTATCGCAGGTCCTTCAAGAACGGCTGATATTGAGTTGCAAGTCGTGTTTGGGGTGCATGGTCCTCAAGTGGTGTATGTGGTTTTGTATTAGGTGATAAAAGGAGAGGGGTGGCACTTTTGCTTTGGCAAAAGTTTTGTTTTTGGGGTTTGCAAACCACCACCTTGAGTGATTCTTGAAACTCTTGGTTTCTCTTTTCAAATTACTTTGACAAAAGCACATTTTCTAATTTTTCAGGCTTGGCTTGGTGTTTTTCTTTTATAAAGTTGGCTTGAGCAAACCACCCTTTATGCAATTCTAGAATCCCCTAGGATCTCTCTTAAGGGGGATAAGGGGAACTTATAGCAGCGTTCCCCTTATCCCCCTTAACAACCCCCATAACCCCAGCATTGCATTAGCAAGGCTCGTTCAAGATTACATTGACTTGGAATCTTTTTTGGTTCTACAAGGTTGGTTTGGGAAGCAGTTGTTTGTGCTTATATTGAAATAGTGGGGGTTTTGTGTTTTTGTGATTTTTAAAAAAGTTGCAACAAGATTCTAAGAATCAAAAACAAAACTTTTCACAAAGATTCTAAAGATTCTAAGAATCTAGATTCAATTCAAATCAAAAAAACAAATCTAAAACATCAAAGAATCAAAACAAAGTCAAATTAATGTGGGTAACACACAAAAAGCGGGTAGGGGTTTGGGGGATTTTAAGGGGGATAAGGGGGGTGCCTCGCAATAAACCCCCTTGTCCCACTTATAGAAAAAAGCAAAGTGGGATTTGGTAACTAGAAAGTGTGCTTTGGCAAAACCAATCTCAAGCAAGATTTCATCAAATTTGAAAAACCAAGAATCCGTGCTTCATTCAAGCCAAGATTCGACAACTCAAGAATCACCAAAGAGCGTAGCCTCTTAAGCCAACTTCAAAAGGAAGCCCTAGGGATTCTAGAATCCCTCAAAAGTGTGCTTGTGCAAAAGCAAGAAACGAAAAGAGAGGCAGCGAACAGCGTTCTACAAACCGCACTTTTGGCGATTTTAGAATCTTTTGGGTTCTACAAGGTTGGTTTGGTCAGCGGTTTTCTTTGCTTTGATGACTTAGTGAGGATTTTTGAAGTTTTGATTTTGTATAATCATATCTGTGTTGGAGAAGGACGCTTCCTTGTGAAAGGAGGTGGTAAGTATGGATTTAACATTCCAACTTATAAGGCTTCTGCTAGCTTTGGTAGAGCTAGTAAAAGCTTTTCTTGAGCTAATCGCTCAATGATTTAAAACTTAATCAAGAGGCATTATACTCAATCTAGCTAAAGTTTTGATTGATTCTTCAACACAGCAAAAATATACAAGGAAGTTAAGTCCTTAAACGGAGGCTAGATTGAGTTGGGATTATTCCCAATGCCTCTCCCCCCTTGTAAATTTTCTTACGCAGTTTTTGCATTGCTTGTTCTCCCATACTTCTTTTTGGTGATTCTAGAATCTTTTGGATTCTCTTTTTAAGTTGCTTTGAGCAAAGCACCCTTTATACAATTCTAGAATCCCCTAGGATCTCTCTTAAGGGGGGCAAGGGGAACTTATAGCAAGCGTTCCCCTTATCCCCCTTAACAACCCCCATAACCCCAGCATTGCATTAGCAAGGCTCGTTCAAGATTACATTGACTTGGAATCTTTTTTGGTTCTACAAGGTTGGTTTGGTCAGCGGTTGTTTGTGCTTATATTGAAATAGTGAGGGGTTTGTGTTTTTGGAGGTTTTGTTGGTGGGTATGGATAAGAGAGGGGGGATCCCATCTCTTTGATCTACTACTCAAGCGGGGGGCTTGGGTAGTGGGTTAGTTGGTGGATTCTTGAGTGTCCTCTACATCTGTTGTCCCCTCTTTTTCCTCTGTTGTTTGGACTTTGAGAGGTGCTTTGTTGTCCTCTTTGTCTGTCATTGTAGCTTTTGTGGCTTTGTCTCCGAAGCTATATCTTGCTCCAACATTCACTTGATAGAGCTTTTTGTATATGTCTCCGAAGTTTGTCTCAACATCAAGATAAATTCTTGTTGCCTCTGCCACTTCGACATTGGTCCCGACATTTAGCACGAAGCGTCCATTGGAAGTATAGGATTCTGTAGGTGTTGCCAAATTGTTGTTAGCAAAAGTGACTTTGTTTTGCCCTCCATTGATGACATCATATTCATAGAATGTCCCCACATAGAGTGAAGTCGCCCAATCCTCTCCTCTAAACTCTTTGCCAAAGCTCGCACCTGCACGAGAACGCACAAGGAGAACTGATTGTTGGTTGGCAGTGAGCTCATTGGTGCCATCAAGCATAGCTTTGAAATCAGAGGCAGAAAGGTAGCCTAGACCGATCTCTAGTTGTGGATCGATGAACCAGCTGTTGTTCTCACCCAAAGCGAAGCGATAGCCCACTTCGTTGGAGAGTAAGAAAGCAGGGCTAGAAGTCGTGCCAGTGGTTGATTGGTCACCACTGATTTTGAAATCAGAAGTGATGTAGCTAAATTTGGCAATCGTGTCATTATACAAGCCTACATTGCTGATGTAGGAGTTATATACTGCCACTTCAAAAGCTCTAGATTTGATGTCATCTAGACTTCGGCTAGCACCATCTTTGTCTTTGAGCGTGAGGCTTTTCCCAAATGATGTGGCATAAGAGAGTGCGACACCTATGTAGTTTTTGGCATTATCCAAATCAAGTGCATAGTCATAGCCTCCTTGTGCAGTCACATAGCTTGTTTTAGTTTTGACACCGAAGTTAGATTCTTGACTTCCGCCAAACACTCTAGCCCAAACCCCTTGATTGTAGGGGTTGTTTCTGAGATCTCCAAGTCTTTTGTTGATAGAGTTGAAGTTGGCTGTGAATAAATCAAAATTGAGTGCAAGGGCAGAGGAAGTGATTTGCTGAGTCACTGCATTTGCTCCACCCAAATCAGCAGAGTATAAGAAGTAAGTGGCGTATTTGTCGCCACTTGTGTAGTTGCCTCCGTTTTTATCGGTCTCGCCTTTTTTAAGCTTGAAGCTTATATTTTGTCCGTTTTTTACTGTGTCGGTGGCAAAAGTGATGACAGATTTGCTTCCGTCAGTATCTTTTAATGTCACAAGGGCGATACCTTTGTTTTGCCCAGCCAACTCTTTGATTTTGTTGCCAAGTTCTTTGGCTGCATTGGCACTATCGACATCGATTTCAAGATTTTGTTGTGTTGCAGTCCCACTTGGTAATTCATTGCTAATCACAATGCGATCGGCATAAACATCGCCACTTGCTGCCTTGACTGCTGAAGCATAGACTTTGAAAGTGTAGCTATTGTCTGCAATCTTTGTGTTATCAAGCGAACCGATTTCAAGTTTGTTGTAAGTGTGACTGCTTCTTGCTGCATCATTGGCGGGTTTGCTTGAAATATCCAATGTGGCAGTTCCAGTAGGAGTAGCCTCTCTTGATAGCGAAGTGATTTTGTTGTCTGTTCCTCTCAATGCAAGAGTCGCACCACTATTGAGTGTGACATCAAGTTTTTGGCTACCAGTAAGACTAACTGCTTGTAGAATCGTTGTGCTTGTGCCTGTCACATTAAGAGCACTTGTTCCAGCAGTGCTTGCTGTAAGTGTTTTGATTGTGCTAGTTCCACCAAGATTGAGGGTGGTTGTTTTGGTTGCTGCTGTAGCAAATGTGACATCTACTAGATTGCCACCAATGCTATTGATTGTTGTTGTTGCATTCTCAGTAGCACCTGTTTTACCGATTGTGAGGGTAGCGGCTGAAGTAGCTGTAACTCCTGTAGCTGCTGCAGTAGTGCTAACATCTCCAAGCACATTGTTTGTTCCCTCTAAAGCTAAGCTTGCTTTGTTTTCACCAAATACTACATTGGCACCACCACTGACATTGCCTGTGATAGTTGTGGCTTTAGCAGTAGCGGCACCTTTGAGCTTGAGTGTTCCGTGCTTACCTGTAGTCACTGCAAGGCTTGAGAGCGTATTGTCACCCTCTTGTAAATCAAGGATACCTGTTGTCTTTGCTGTATCTCCTGCGAGTGTGACATCAAGTTTTTGGCTACCAGTAAGACTAACTGCTTGTAGAATCGTTGTGCTTGTGCCTGTCACATTAAGAGCACTTGTTCCAGCAGTGCTTGCTGTAAGTGTTTTGATTGTGCTAGTTCCACCAAGATTGAGGGTGGTTGTTTTGGTTGCTGCTGTAGCAAATGTGACATCTACTAGATTGCCACCAATGCTATTGATTGTTGTTGTTGCATTCTCAGTAGCACCTGTTTTACCGATTGTGAGGGTAGCGGCTGAAGTAGCTGTAACTCCTGTAGCTGCTGCAGTAGTGCTAACATCTCCAAGCACATTGTTTGTTCCCTCTAAAGCTAAGCTTGCTTTGTTTTCACCAAATACTACATTGGCACCACCACTGACATTGCCTGTGATAGTTGTGGCTTTAGCAGTAGCGGCACCTTTGAGCTTGAGTGTTCCGTGCTTACCTGTAGTCACTGCAAGGCTTGAGAGCGTATTGTCACCCTCTTGTAAATCAAGGATACCTGTTGTCTTTGCTGTATCTCCTGCGAGTGTGACATCAAGTTTTTGGCTACCAGTAAGACTAACTGCTTGTAGAATCGTTGTGCTTGTGCCTGTCACATTAAGAGCACTTGTTCCAGCAGTGCTTGCTGTAAGTGTTTTGATTGTGCTAGTTCCACCAAGATTGAGGGTGGTTGTTTTGGTTGCTGCTGTAGCAAATGTGACATCTACTAGATTGCCACCAATGCTATTGATTGTTGTTGTTGCATTCTCAGTAGCACCTGTTTTACCGATTGTGAGGGTAGCGGCTGAAGTAGCTGTAACTCCTGTAGCTGCTGCAGTAGTGCTAACATCTCCAAGCACATTGTTTGTTCCCTCTAAAGCTAAGCTTGCTTTGTTTTCACCAAATACTACATTGGCACCACCACTGACATTGCCTGTGATAGTTGTGGCTTTAGCAGTAGCGGCACCTTTGAGCTTGAGTGTTCCGTGCTTACCTGTAGTCACTGCAAGGCTTGAGAGCGTATTGTCACCCTCTTGTAAATCAAGGATACCTGTTGTCTTTGCTGTATCTCCTGCGAGTGTGACATCAAGTTTTTGGCTACCAGTAAGACTAACTGCTTGTAGAATCGTTGTGCTTGTGCCTGTCACATTAAGAGCACTTGTTCCAGCAGTGCTTGCTGTAAGTGTTTTGATTGTGCTAGTTCCACCAAGATTGAGGGTGGTTGTTTTGGTTGCTGCTGTAGCAAATGTGACATCTACTAGATTGCCACCAATGCTATTGATTGTTGTTGTTGCATTCTCAGTAGCACCTGTTTTACCGATTGTGAGGGTAGCGGCTGAAGTAGCTGTAACTCCTGTAGCTGCTGCAGTAGTGCTAACATCTCCAAGCACATTGTTTGTTCCCTCTAAAGCTAAGCTTGCTTTGTTTTCACCAAATACTACATTGGCACCACCACTGACATTGCCTGTGATAGTTGTGGCTTTAGCAGTAGCGGCACCTTTGAGCTTGAGTGTTCCGTGCTTACCTGTAGTCACTGCAAGGCTTGAGAGCGTATTGTCACCCTCTTGTAAATCAAGGATACCTGTTGTCTTTGCTGTATCTCCTGCGAGTGTGACATCAAGTTTTTGGCTACCAGTAAGACTAACTGCTTGTAGAATCGTTGTGCTTGTGCCTGTCACATTAAGAGCACTTGTTCCAGCAGTGCTTGCTGTAAGTGTTTTGATTGTGCTAGTTCCACCAAGATTGAGGGTGGTTGTTTTGGTTGCTGCTGTAGCAAATGTGACATCTACTAGATTGCCACCAATGCTATTGATTGTTGTTGTTGCATTCTCAGTAGCACCTGTTTTACCGATTGTGAGGGTAGCGGCTGAAGTAGCTGTAACTCCTGTAGCTGCTGCAGTAGTGCTAACATCTCCAAGCACATTGTTTGTTCCCTCTAAAGCCAAACTTGCTTTGTTTTCACCAAATACTACATTGGCACCACCACTGACATTGCCTGTGATAGTTGTGGCTTTAGCAGTAGCGGCACCTTTGAGCTTGAGTGTTCCGTGCTTACCTGTAGTCACTGCAAGGCTTGAGAGCGTATTGTCACCCTCTTGTAAATCAAGGATACCTGTTGTCTTTGCTGTATCTCCTGCGAGTGTGACATCAACTAAACCGCTATTAGCGGCAAGTGCACCTACAAAACCAAGTTTCTCGCCTGTAACTTTGAGGTTAAGATTCTGATTAGCGTTTGCAGTGACTGCAGCATTGATTGTTGTTCCTTTGCCTTTTACTTCAAGAGTAGAAGTTGTATTTGCTCCAAGAACTAATGCTTGAACTTTATTCTCTGCTGCTCCACCAAGAATGAGTTTTGAATGACCTTCTAAAAAATTTACCGTCAGCTTGTTATCTTTACTAGCACCTGTAAGACCGCCACTGATCTCTGTAGTTGCTTTCGCGTTATCGCTCGCACCACCTTTGAGTTTGAGAGTGACAGCTGTTAATGGAGTACTACTACTACCACCACCACCAAGTGCTTCCAACTTAAGGGTAGTGATTTGATTGTTTATTCCTTCTAGTGTAAGAAAACCATTATCTTTTGTTAAAGCAACATTAGTTTGTGCACCTTCGCCTGTGGTGACATTCCCTGAAATAGTTCCGTTGTTTTGAAAGGTTAGGTTTGTTACTACACCCTTGCCATTTGTTGTAACATTACCACCAATAGTAGCGACTTGACCAAAAAGGAGTTTAGCTAGAAGATCGTGATTTTCGTTACTGCTTGCGTCTTTTCCGATTATGATGTTTCCCGTTATGCCTTTCTCAAAGTCTGCTATAAATCTATTCTTTGCACTATCAGCCCCAGTTCCTAGAGTAGCCTGCCCAGCTTTTGCTAGAACTTCAATGTTGCCTTTCAAAGAGGTTTGTGGTTTTTGATCGCCAGTCGGACTGCTAACATTGACTTTCATTACATAATCAATGTCGGCTGCAGTGTTGGTGGCAAAATCAAATACGAGAGTCCCACTTCCATTAGCACCCACTTGAAACCCTTTACCTGTTCCAGATTCTAATCCCAAATAATGGTCATTATTTTTTGTTGCTATGATCAAATTGCTTGTATCCCCACTTGCCTCGACAGCAGATTTGCCATTAGCACCGAATTGAAAGGTGAGTTTGTCGATATTATGTTTGGTATTTGAATTCATTTGGAGCAGTGGCATAACAAAACCATCGTTAGTGCTAGTGCCTGCTTCCAATATAAAAGATTGAGAAGGCTGATTTGTTAGTGTTAGTGGTAAGGTTACATTCTTATCTTTCTGTGGAGCGTCGACACTAGCATTAGGGTCGGTACAGATTCCAAAACTAGCACCATCAATACTACACGCCGCCGATGCCACGCTCATACTCAATGCCAAAGCCAGCGAGCTAGCAACGAGTGGTTTGAACAATGTGGAGGTGGATCCTCCTGTTTTGCTATGTTTGATTTGATTTTTACATGTTTGTTTCATGGTGAAAACTCCTTAGATCGTTTTGCAACGAGAGATTTACAATTTTGATAAATTGAACGCACTATTTTATACAAAATCCGTGTGGCAAAACTCAAAATTTTGCAAATCACAATGAGGTTTGATATGCCCCCCCCCCCTACTATGTTTTTGGATGTTTTGGAAGTTTGTGGGATAGGGGGTTTGATGTGGTTTTGTGAATCTGCAAATCATTATAGAGGGGATAGGGTGGGGGGAGGTGGGCTGTAGAAGTGCGTCGTGGTATCGTGTCGGAGTCAGTCAGTCGATCTTGGGGTGGGGGGTGGTCTAGAGAGATAGCCGTGCGTGAGAATGGGGCTTGGGACGCTATGAGTGGGAAAATATTGAGAAATCTGCTACTTTTGGTAACTTTGTGGGGAGATAGAGAGGGGTTTGATACAGGTTTGGGTGGGGGGCAGTTGATTGATCGGGTTTGGAGGGTGTGCCAAAGAGAAGCAAATACAACATACTCTAAAAAAGGCGTCTTGAAACTTGTAAGGAATGCCAAAATAAAGGGGAAATGATAGATGGTGGCTTGAGGCGGAATCGAACCACCGACACGAAGATTTTCAGTCTTCTGCTCTACCGACTGAGCTATCAAGCCTTTTGCAAAACACGAATTCTATCTGAAAAAAATAAAAATCAGCTTAAATCTTTGACAAGCTCGACAAAACGCTCTCCCCGCTGTCTGTAAGATACGAACTGATCAAGACTTGCCGCAGCTGGAGAGAGTATCGCGACGCTTTGGTGGTCGAGATGTGCGTGGATTTGTCGCACGGCACGATCTAGAGTGAGGGATCGCGTGCATTGGATGGCGTATCGGTCTGCATACTTTTGGATACGCGAGGCATTGCTGCCGATCGCCAAAATCTCGACTTCTTGAAGTCTGATTTGTGCGAAAAGTGGGGCGAGATCTGCACCTTTGTCATCGCCCCCCAAAATCAAAAAGACTTTCTGATGTTTGTAAGTGCGTAATGCCCAAATGGTGGCATCGATGTTTGTGCCTTTGGAGTCGTTGATCCACAAACGCCCTCTCGCGTCAAGGATTTTTTCCATTTTGTGGGCACCCAGTCGATAATCCTGCAGTTTGGCACTCAAATCGCATTGTGTCAGAAGTTTGGCACCTATGATTGCTAGAAGTGCGTCAAGGAGAAAGGGCGGATCAAAAGGTATCGCAGAGTCGATACCAAATCGCTCCTTGAGATCCTCCTCGCTTGTGTAGCCGATGATTGTGGCTTGTGAAGCTTGAGCGATTGGGTGGGAAATGTATTGCTGTGGGATGATGGCAGTGGCGTCAGGACGCATGTTTGCAAGCGGGCTTAGCTTGGCTTGTGTGTAGTTTCCAAAGCTTTTGTGCCAAGAAATATGATCTTGGCTGAGCGGGAGGAGGAGGTAGATCTGTGGGGTGCTTTGGTGCGTGTAGTGCAGGGTGAATGAGCTTGTCTCCAAAATCCAAATCTTTGGCTGTAGGTGTAGCAATTCTGCCAATGGACGCCCGATGTTGCCACCTGCGACACCTCCAAAATCAGAGAGCAAATGCTCTAGCATTTCTGTCGTGGTGGTTTTGCCATTGGTGCCACTGATCCAGATCTGAGGTTGTCGGATGTTGGGGAGGATGTAGTCATACTCGCTGATGAGTTTTGGGCTTTGGGCGATGAGTGGGTGGTGTGGCGGGATACCGGGTGAAGGGATCGCAAAGTCGATTTGATGGATGTATTGATCGAAAAGTTGGCTAGGGATGTAGTGGTTTTGTTTGGTGTCTGTGTGGATTTGAGCAAACGAATCATCAAAGATTAGGCATTGTGTGCCTTGGTGGTTGCATAGCTCAAGAAGGGCTTGATTGGTTTTGCCAAATCCAAGTAATGCGATCATCGGATTTTGAGGCTAAGCAATGCGACAAGATTGCTCAAAATCGCAATGATCCAAAAGCGAATGATGATTTTGTTTTCTGCCCAACCTTTGACTTCAAAATGGTGGTGAATGGGTGCCATCAAAAACACTCTTTTTTTACGCATTTTGTAGCTACCGATTTGTAAAATCACAGAGAGTGTCTCGATCACAAAGACCAAACCAATCAAAAACAACAAGATTTCATTGTTGGAAACAATCGCCATATATGCGATAAAAGCCCCAAGTGCAAGGCTCCCGCTATCTCCCATAAACACTTGAGCAGGGTGGCAGTTATACCACAAAAAGCCAAAGAGTGCACCGATAAGGGCGACAGACACGATGACTAGCTCCCCACTCTGAATCACTTGGGGCCAAAGAAGATATTGCGACAAATTAGAATGCCCACCGATATAGACAAAGACAGAGAGGGAGATAAGAGCACAAATGCTTGGCACTGTGGCTAAGCCATCCAAACCATCTGTGAGATTCACCGCATTGGATGTCGCCAAAAACACAAGAGACCAAAACAAAATAGACAATCCGACGCCCAAATCAAAGAGAGGTTCTTTGACAAAAGGAATGTAGAATTTGCCTTGATGTCCAAGGGAGATGAGGGCATAAGAGATCAAAAGTGCAAACAACAAAAGCAAAGTGAATTTGAGTCTAGCACTGATTCCTGCATTGCTTCTTGCTGAGATTTTCATATAGTCATCTTTTGCACCCACGATACAAAATAATGCCAAAGTGAGAAGCCCCAAAAGTGCATAGGAGTTTTGGATATTGATACACAATAGACTTGCGATCAGAGTGCTACTCACAAACACAAGCCCTCCCATTGTCGGAGTGTCTTTTTTGTTTTGATGTGTGGGGACAAATGAGGAAATGGGTTGGTTGGCTTTTTGGGCTTTTGCCCATTTGATAAACCAAGGCATACAAAAGACGCTAAAAGCAAACGCGATAAAAAAACTCAATCCTGCACGAAAGGTGATGTATTGAAAAATATTGATTCCAAAAAGAGAGTAGAGATAGTAAAACATTGTGAATGCCTCGGAGTGAAAGGGGTGATTTCTCTAGGGGGCTTCAGGATAGGGGGTGGGGGAACCTGAAGCCCCATACAAAAATCAAGGCACATTGTAACATTTCTAAAAACAAAAATCAAGAGTTTTTGCAAAAAAATGCAAAAAAAGTCCAAAAAAGTGCGATTGGGGTGCAAAGTGCGGGTGCAGTTATGACTCTTGTAGTCGTTGGATTTGCACACCAAGGGCGTGGAGTTTGCCCTCTAGGTTTTCATAGCCCCTATCAAGATGATAGATTCTATGGATATTGGTTTCTCCTTGAGCGATGAGTCCTGCCAACACTAGTGCAGATGACGCACGCAAATCTGTAGCCATCACATCCGCACCTTTGAGCTTTTCGTTGCCAATAATTGTAGCTGTGTGTCCCTTGAGAGTGATACTTGCTCCAAGTCTTTGAAGCTCACTAACATGCATAAAGCGATTTTCAAACAATCTCTCTTCGATCGTGCTAGTTCCATTGCACGCAAGGGCTAAAGCCATAAATTGAGCCTGCATATCTGTCGGAAAGCCCGGATATTCTGTGGTGGTGATTTCAAAAGCGTTGAGTTGTTTGGCTGGAAGCAAGGTAAGAGAATCTTGAGTGGTTTCAAAGTCAAAACCAATTTCTTTGAGTTTGTCTAATATGGCTTGGAGATGATGAGGGATCACATCTGTAAGGGTGATAGGGGAATTGGTGATTGCTCCTGCACAGAGATAAGTTCCTGCTTCGATTCTATCTGGGATGACATTGATTGTCTGTATCTCCAAAAGCTCCCTTTCTCTACCGATGATTTCTATTTCGCTACTACCGATTCCATTGATTGTGACTCCCCCTTCTTGCAAAATCTCGCATAATTGCACGACTTCTGGCTCTTTGGCGGCATTGATGATTTTGGTTTTGCCTTTGGCAAGAGAGGCAGCCATCAGGATGTTTTCAGTCCCTGTCACGGTGATTTTGTCAAAGACAATATCGCTCCCATGCAGTCCATTTGGTGCCCTAGCGACGATATAGCCATTTTGAATCTCAACCTCTGCTCCCATTTTCTCAATCGCTTTGAGATGTAGATCCACAGGTCTAGCCCCAATCGCACAACCCCCGGGCAAACTCACCTCACAATGCCCAAATCTTGCAAGCAAGGGTCCCAAAACAAGAATCGAAGCACGCATTTTACGCACAATGTCATAGTTTGCTTGAGTTTTATTGACTTTGGAGGTGTCAATAGAGATTTGGTTTGTGCTGTTTCTTGAATATTCCGCCCCCAAAATCGCAAGCAGTTGCAAGAGAGTATTGACATCTGCGACATTTGGGAGGTTTTTGATCACCATTGGGGTTTTGGATAGAAGTGTGGCGGTAAGAATGGGCAATGCAGAGTTTTTGGCTCCTGAGATAGGAATGCTCCCTTTGAGTCTTTGGGTTTGAGAGATTCTAAGGAAATCCATTAAAGCTCCTTTTGTGAAGTTTTGAGAAATTGGTGCAAGGCTTTGTATTCTTCTTTGTTGAAAAATCGCGTTTTGCCACTTGGGAGTGCGTTGAGATTGACAAAACCATAGCTTACGCGTTTGAGATCCAAAACCTCACGCCCAAAATGTGCAAAAAAACGCCTTAGCTCACGATTTTTGCCCTCTGTGATACTCACTTTGATTTTGGAGTAATTGCGTGCATTTTTGATAATGCTGAAGTGTTCAAATGGAGCAAACTCCATAGAGGTGATCGTGCTTTTGGTATGTCCTCCAAGTGTCGCATTTTCTAGCTTCAGTCCATTTTGCATACTCTCTTGCATTGCCTGTGTGATACTTCCGTTGAGCTTGAGGAGATAGGTGCGTGTGAGATTGCATCGCATAAGTGCATCGACGACTTTGGGCTGATCGCACAAGATGAGTAGCCCCTCTGAAGCGAAGTCCAATCTCCCAACGGGCAAGAAATGCCCAAATTGAGAGCTGAGGGATTGATAAATAGTCTTCCTCCCGCGATCGTCTTTTTTGCTAACAAGTTCGCCCTTTGGTTTGTGGTAGATGATGGCTGTGAATTGTTCTTTGGGCTTGATGGGTTTGCCATCGATAAACACCCTTTGCCCCTCTTGGACGATACTTGTGGGCATTGCTTTTTGTTTGTCGATATTGACGCGTCCTGCCAAAACAAGCCCATCAGCTTCTTTGCGTGAGTGTTTTGTGTTGTGGGAGATGTATTTGTTGATTCTCATAGATCCACCCATTGCAATGATGGGAATTTGGCTTTGATGCTGTCATTGACTTTGAGATTGCTAGAAAATACAAAAGTCTGTTGTGCGTCTTTGACAAGGATTTTGAGAATCCTTGTGCCACTATGGCTTTTGGCTTCTTGTGCAAGAGATATGAAAAACTCTTCACTCGCTTCTGATTGCAGAATGATTGCAAGAGGTTGGTTTGATTCTTTGGGGTGGATTGTGGGGGTTGGTGTTTCTTCTTTTTTCTTTTTGATGTAGGTTTTGGCTTCTTGTGCTTCTTGCAGTGTGAGAAGTTGGATGAATCGGAGGTTGGGTTGAGAGGGGCTGCCATCGGATTTGACTGGATATTCAATGGCGACTTTGAGTGCGATAGGTTGTGCTAGATCGAGTGCTTCAAATTGTGCAGTATTTTTTTCCCAAATCGTGAGCTCATATTTGCCACCAAAATCAAGCAATGAAGCGATGTAGTAAGGTTTGCCACTTTTTTTGCCAATTTTGCGATCTAGGGCTATGATTTTTCCGACCATTAAGGCTTGTGATTTGTCTTCAAGCTTGTGCAAATCAGAGCTTTTGGTGAGTTTTTTGATCTGTCCGA
This sequence comes from Helicobacter enhydrae, assembly GCF_001693335.1. Classification (NCBI taxonomy): domain Bacteria; kingdom Pseudomonadati; phylum Campylobacterota; class Epsilonproteobacteria; order Campylobacterales; family Helicobacteraceae; genus Helicobacter; species Helicobacter enhydrae. The sequence continues at coordinate 1,239,568 of NZ_CP016503.1, forward strand.
TCGCTTCTTTGAAAGAATCAAGGGGGTGTCCTGAGAGATAAATCCCCATACATTCGTATTCGTTTTCTAGCAATACAAGCTCTTCATCTTCGGGCATATCTTTGAAATCAAATGTGACATGCGTGTTGTCTGCTTCCATTCCACTAAACAATGATTCTGCCATCATCGCACTTGCTTTGTCTTTGGCTCTTCCTACTTCACAGATCGTATCAATGTGTGTGAGCATACATTTGCGAGAATAGCCTAGATTGTCAAGACTTCCTGATTTGATCAGAGGCTCCAAAATGCGTTTGGAAGTTTTGCTCCAATCAATGCGTGCGACAAAATCCTCCAAACTTTGATACTCTCCATTTTTGGTGCGTTCATTGACGATGTTTTCAATCGGAGCATCGCCTACGCCTTTGATCGCACTCAATCCAAACACAATCTTTTTGGTTTCTTTGAAATCTGTCACACCAAAGTCGCGATCTGAAACATTGATATGTGGGGGGATCACCTCAATATTCATCGCTTTGACTTCATCCAAATAATGTGCGACAGATTCGACTTTGTTGGTTTCGCTTGTAAGCATTGCAGCCATAAATTCGTGCTGATAATAGGTTTTGAGATAGGCTGTTTGAAAAGTGATCATCGCATAGGCTGCAGAGTGGGATTTGTTGAATCCATATCCTGCAAATTTGACAATAAGCTCCCAAAGCTCCTCTGCTTTTGCACGATTGAAGCCTTTTTGTTCTGCACCACTTGCGAAGCTGTCTTTTAGTCGATCCATTTCTTCTTTGATTTTTTTACCCATTGCACGACGCACGAGATCGGCTCCACCGAGTGTAAATCCACCGATAGTTTGCACGATCTGCATCACTTGCTCTTGATAGACAATCACCCCATAAGTGGGCTTGAGGATAGGCTCAAGTTCGGGGAACATATAAGTGATCGGTTTGCGTCCGTGTTTTCTGTCGATAAAGTCATCAAGCATACCTGATTCCATTGGTCCCGGTCGATAGAGAGCCAAAACCGCGATAATGTCTTCAAAAGTTGTAGGTTTGAGGCGTTTGTTGAGATCTTGCATTCCCCCTGATTCGATTTGGAACAAACCCAAAGTATCTCCGCTTTGCATAGTTTCATAGACTTTTGGGTCTTCTGTGTCGATTTGCAAGAAGTCAATCTCTTGGTTATAACGCTTTTTGATGAGTTTGAGTGCATCATCAATCACGGTGAGAGTTTTCAATCCCAAGAAGTCAAATTTGATGAGATCTACAGGCTCTAGCCATTTCATAGAGTATTGCGTAACGATTGCCCCTTCAAGCCTTTCACTTGTATAGAGCGGGACTTTGTTCCATAGTTCTTGCTCAGAATCAATCACAATGGCTGCTGCGTGTGTCCCTGCATTTCTTTTGAGGTTTTCAAGCTTGAGTGAAAAATCCCATACGGTTTGAGCCAAAGGGTTTTGCTCGATCATTTCTTTGATTTTTGGCTCTTTTTCATAGGCTGCTTGGAGAGTGATCCCTAAGTCGCTAGGGATCAATTTTGCCATCGTATCTGCGTCTTTGACACTCATTCCAAACACGCGTCCTGCGTCACGAAGCACCCCTCTAGCTTTTAGCTCACCAAAAGTGATCACTTGAGCGACATTGTATTTGCCATAACGCTCTGCAACATAGTCGATGATCTCCCCCCTGCGTCTTTGGCAAAAATCCATATCAATATCAGGCATACTGACACGCTCAGGGTTGAGGAATCGCTCAAAGAGTAAATCGTATTTGAGAGGATCGATGTTGGTGATTTTGAGAGAAAAGGCGACAAGGCTTCCTGCTGCACTTCCTCTACCCGGACCCACAGGGATACCATTGCGTTTGGCAAAATTGACAAAATCCCACACGATGAGCATATAGCCCGGGAATTGCATTTTGGTAATGATCTCAATCTCTTGCTCTAGTCGGTCTTGATAGATTTGATGTTGCTCTTGTGGGATGATTTTGAGACGCTCTTGCAATCCCTCTCGGCATTTGTATGCAAAATATTCTGCGTCATTTGTGATGTTTGCTAGTCCTTCCTCTTTGGCATATTCTTGTGTGAAGCGAAATGTCGGAGGGGTGGCTGGAGTGGATTTGAGGATTTTTTCTCCTGTGTGTTTGTTGGTGATGTCAATGTTTTTGAGAGGCAAAACAAGGTTGCATTTGTCGGCTATTTCTTGGGTGTTTTGCACTGCTTCAGGAATATCTGCAAAAATCTCTAGCATTTCTTGAGGGGATTTGATATACATTTCTTTGACACTATGTGTGATCCCATTGTCCCCCATCGCGATTTTCATTGCGATATTTTGCGTTTGTGAATCTTGGCGTAGCAAATAATGCGAATCGTTGGTCGCAACGATTTTGATCCCTGTTTCTGAAGCAATCTGAATGATTTGTGAGTCGATGTGGTATTGATCTTTGATGCCGTGTCGCATAATCTCAAGATAGAAATCCTCACCAAAAATATCTTGATATTCCAATGCGACTTCTTTTGCGATCTCATATCCGTTTTGATTATAAAACCCCGCTCGTTTGGGATTGTTGAGGTGGTTGGGGTTGGTGGAGTTGAGGTGGCGATTGACTTCTCCTGCAAGACAGGCAGATGAACAAACTAATCCTTTGCTGCGTTCTCTTAGAAGCTTTTTGTTGATTCTAGGATAATAATAGAATCCGTGGATAAAGGCTTGGGAGCTAAGATAGAGGAGATTTTGATAACCCTCATAATCTTTGGCATAGAGGCAGAGGTGGAATCGTTGTTTGCTGCTTTTGTCCCCTAGTGCGTCTTGATTGTGGATATAGGCTTCCATACCGATGATTGGTTTCACCCCCTCTTCAAGCATTGCCTGATAAAACTCAATCGCACCAAACATATTGCCGTGATCTGTGATGGCGACACTTGTCATCCCTAGCTCTCTAATGCGTTTGGCAAGAACTTTGATTTTGTTTAGCCCATCAAGAAGGGAAAATTCTGTATGAAGGTGTAAATGAGTGAATTGCATTTGAGACTCCTAAAGCTGGAAAATAGAGGGGAGTGTGGCAAAGGGCAAAAGCCCTGCTGGATCAAAATGAAAATCCAAGTCCTAACTGCAATGCAAGATAGTCAGGAAGCTGGATACCATTGTAAGGGTTTGTTTTGGTTCCAAACTGCACACCAAAATCCAAGAATGCCAAGCCAAGACCTGCACTGATGATGATGTCATCTGTGTGCTTCAGGTCTGTCGCCAAACCTGCACGCAATGCAACAAAAGCCAAATCAACACTAGTTCCAAAAGAAACCATTTGAGTTTCAAAGGTTTGATTGAAGTTTTTGTTGGCAGTGATGTCAGCATCAAGTGCCAATGTGACAATAGGGAAGTTGAGTGCCAAACCTGCACGCACTTGTGGATCAATCTTGTAAGTTTTGCCCAAAATCGCAAATTCTGGAGCATTGAGATATTTGCCTACAACGCCGATTGACAATAAATCAACAGGAGTATAAACCAAACCTGCATCGACACCAAAATTGCTACTTGAATGTTGTGTATTGGCGTTTTTGAACAATACATTTAAACTATCTTGAGCACTTGCGTTGGGATTGAGTGCTGTTTTTATGTCAATGGCGGTGAGGTTGAGGTATTTGCCTGCCACACCTAGACTAATATCACCAATGGCTGTATCAAATTGATAGGAATAACCCAATGGCACTTCCAAAAGTGCATAAGAGGATACATTGATACTGCCCTGCGTTAGACCTTGACTATGCAGATCGTCTGTTTTTAAATCAACTTTGGAATACCCTTCAAAATTGGTGAAGGCACCAACAGAGAGGGAGCCAAACAAATCAGGGAGTTGCAAGACCAAGCCATTTTGATTGTTGATCTTGAGAGAATTGTCTGTTAGTTTGGCTTTTAAATTTTCAACCAACGCTGGATTTTTTCCGTTGAGTTGAGTAAGATCTTGTTGGCTCATCTTTAACAAAGGATCTGTCAAGATCTGGCGGACATTGTGGTTTTTGGTTTGCACACCGACAAATGCTCCAAATTTTAATCCGCTATCAACGCTCATTAGAGCAGGATTGTAATACAAGCCCCAAGGTGATTTGCTGACTGCAACACCTGTGCCTGCCATACCAAAAGCTTGGCTCCCCATTGTTCCAAACTCAAGGGCGTGGAGTGAGGAGAAACCCAAAAGGGACGCTAATACTAAACTAACTTTTTTCATACTATTCCTCCTTAAAAAAATTTTTGTATTGTAGCTCAAAGACACACAAAAAATCCTAAATTTTTAGACTTGATTGGTTTGCATTGATTCTTGTGTGCCAAATTGGTATCTCGTGGGCAGAATCTGCAGGTTTGTGCCTTTTGGAACAAAGGAAACAGATTCGTCAAATATCGCTATAGCATTGCATTTGAGCAGTGGCAAAATGTCACCAGAGCCATAGCGTCCGTTTTGATACACTTCAAAATATCGACCATCAAACATTCCAAATACCATATTACTGCGTTTGGATTTGAGCGTGAGATCTTGTGTGATTTCTGCTTGAATGGTTTGTGGCACATAGTGTTTGGCGTTGCTAAGTTTTTGCAATGCAGGAATCCCCAATGTGAGTAGATTGCAGATTCCACTCAAAGGATTGCCGGGAAGTGAAAAAATCAAAGTAGAGTGAAGTCTAGCAAGAAGCATTGGACGCCCGGGCTTTAGTCGTATGCCGTGAAACAAGATTTCAGCACCAGAGAGTTTGAGTGCTTCTTCAAAATAATCAGCTTCGCCCACACTCGCCCCTCCGCTTGTCAAAACAATATCAAATGCCCTAAAGTCATCGATAGCTTGAAGTAGAGAGGTTTTGCAATCAGGCAAAATGCCTTGATAGCTAGAATGAAAATCAAATGAGGAGAGGATAGAGTGGTAGGCTGTCGCATTGATGTTGTAGATTTGATGATCTTGGGCTTCCTCCCAAGGCTCTTTGAGTTCATTGCCACTTGCATAGATTGCGATTTTTGGCTTTTGGTATGTGTTGATTGTGTGCAGTCCCTCAGAGGCAAGTAGGCTTAGTTCGGGGTAGGCAAGTCTAGTCCCGCGTGCAAGGATTGGGTCGTTTTGGCGGTATTCCTGTCCTTGAAATTTGATGTGTTGCTTTGGGGTGATGGGGTGTGTGGGGGTGATGGTGTTGTCTTGCAAATGAGCGTTTTCAAATGGAATGATGGCAAGTGTATTGCTAGGGATCATCGCTCCTGTCATAATTTTGCAACATTCTCCTTGTTTCAAGATGTGCTGATGTGCCTCTCCAGCATAGATAGTGTGTGTGATTGTATAAGAATCAGCGATTTCACTCACAGCATAGCCATCCATTGCAGAATTGCTAAAAACAGGGAAATCGCGTTTGGCAAAAATATCTTGTGCTAGGATTGAGCCTTGAGCTTGGAAAATGTTTTGGCTTTGGGTCTTGAGATCTAGCGTGAGTGAAAATAGGACTTCATAAGCTTCTTGTAGCGTTATCATTTAAACCTCCAATATTCTGATTTGTGTGTAAGCCTCTGCAAGTTTTTGAATCGATTCTAAATGCAAGTGTTCAAAACTTAGGCTCAAGAGTTCGCGTGATTGTGTCTGGGTGTAGCCCATTTCTTGCAAAACAAAAGAGGGTTGAGAAAACCCAAAGAGACATTGCTGTCCGTTGATTGCAGAGATGTGTTCTAAAAATAGACTTTGGATGAGGGTGCGTGCTTTGATATTGGGCAGACGCAAGGGGAGAGAGTTGGTGAAGCAAGAATGGAGTGGTGCAAAAAGCCCCACTTCTGTGAGGAGCTGTTGCAAGAACAGAAAGCATTCTGCGTTTTGGTTTGGTGGCGGTGTCTGAGAGAGGATTTTGGCATAAAGTGCAGAATAAAAGCCTTGCGTGTAGCGTGTGGGTGGAAAGAGGGAGGTGTGTTTGTTGTGGCTTAGGAATACGCCATTGCCCCTAAGGAAACCAAGATTTTCTGCATTGCACAAAAAGATCGTGTGTGCATCAAGCTTGAGTGCCTGATAGGATTCAAAGACTAGATATTCGCTGATGTCAATGATGAAAAGTGCGTTGGGATTGCTCTGCAAAACTTCTGCTTTGAGCTGTTGGATAGGGTTGAGCGTGAGCAAATCTTGATTGATGAGTGGCAAAATAAACACATCGCAATCTGTGGGGAGTGCCTCGATGATGCCTTGTTGTTGAGATGGAATGATTGGGGTGATCGGAAAGAATTGTTTGAAATTTTGGTAGGCATAGTAGGCTTGTTGGTGGTTGCTGATTGCAAAAGCGATGTTGAGATTTTGGGCTTTTAGGGCAAACAAAAGCTCTAGAAAATCTCCACTCCCAAAGCCAAAATTCCCTCCACTATCGCCTCCAAATAGATTGCTAAGACGCGATAAGCACTCTTGCTCCTCTTTGAATAGGTTTTGTTGGATAGGGGGGAGGTTGCAAGTCTGCCTCTGTAGCAAAAACGCATTGAGTTCTGTAGAGATTGGGGGATTTTGCAAAAAATCGAGTTTCATTGTTGGAACCTTTTGTTGTGTTTGAAGACGCGTTTGGTGTCGAGCTTGATAATATCCTCAAAAGAATCTAGATAATCAAGATAGGTGATGAGGTATTTGCGTGAGAGTGGGAGAATGGTTTTGAAAAGGTTGAGATCTATGTAGCCATGCTGCTCAATCACTTGACGCATTAGTTTGAGGATCTCATTGAGCTGTTGGGCTGTGATAAATAGGTTGTGCTCCAAACGCACGACTTTTTGAGAAGCACAGAGTTTTTTGAGGGCTTGATCTCCACTTTTGCGATCTAGATCGAGGGATTGATAAAGATTGTATGGAGCGATAGGAGAAAATCCTTGTTTTTGGAGTGATTCAAAAATGCGATCACAGATGAAGTCTTGGGGGTTTTTGATGTGGTTGTTTGGATTGGTATAGAGTCCATTGGAGAAAACGATCTTTTTTTCTTTTTGTAATGTGTCAAGAATGTGTTGGATAAAAGGCTGACTTGCCCAATGGTATTTGATTTTGAGACTTGCTGAAGAGAGGAGTGCGTTGGGGTTTTTGGCAAAAGTTTGCAGGATCAGATGTTTGAGGTGTTGCAAACTTTGATCTGAATACAGCACGAGGTTTTGAGAATCTACAAAAAGATCAGGGATGGTTTTTGCGATATTGAGGGCTTGATCGTGGTTGAGGGCGAAGCGTTGCGTGCTACTAATGAGCCCAAATCCTTTGAGATGAATCTGAGCCAACAAAGCAAAGGCTTGAGAAAAGTTTTCTTGCCATAGGTGAGAGAGGAGGAGGGCTTTTTGGGATTTTTTGATGGGATCTATGATGGGGGAGAGTATCTCGCCTCCATAGATTGTGTTTTGATGATCGCGTAAAACAAAGGATTCTTTGAAAATGGCAAAAATTTTATCTTGAGTTTTGAGTGTCGCCAAAAAGACTTTGCTGTCTAGTTGAGCTAGAGGGGTGATTTGCACGCTTGTGCGTTTTGCACCAATGTGAAACATCGCTTCTTTGGGGAGTTGGTCGGCACCATAAATGACTACATCGAGTTGATCAAAGCCACGCAAGAATCCTTTTGGGGCGATCAGAAATCCCCGTTTGAGGTCTTTGGAATGGATACCGCTGAGATTGAGTGCAACGCGATTTGAGCGTGTCGCCGAGGTTTGAAATGAGGAGTGGATTTTGATTTCTTTGACTTGCACTTCTTTGTTGAGATCATAAACTATGAGCTTATCACCTTTTTTGACTGCACCACTCAATGATGTCCCGCTCACAATGCAACCAGCACCACGCAAAGAAAACGCACGATCAATGTAATACCTAAAAAATCCAATATCTTTTTTGTGAGGTTTTTCTGTGAGGTTGAGATAATCCAAAATCGGAGGCAAGTGATCTTGGGCTTGTAAGATTGTAAAAGGAAAAATCCGATCAAGTTGTATTTGCAGGGGTTGGAAAAGTTTGTGAATCTCTTGTGCCAAAAGTTCGAGTTTGTGGGGGGTTGCTTTGTCGGATTTGGAAAGGATACAAAAACAGCGTGGGATTTTGAGAAAATTTGCAATCTGCAAATGCTCAAGGGTTTGGGGCATAATCCCATCATCACATGCAATGATTAGGCATAGCAAATCCACGCCAAATGCACCAGCGATCATATTTTTGACAAGCTTTTCATGTCCTGGCACATCGATAAAAGAGACATTGCGTTTTGGGAGTTTGAGATCAGAAAAACTAAGATCAAGAGTCATTCCTCTTGTTTTTTCCTCGTGGTTTTGATCTCCATCAAATCCATTGAGAGACTTGATAAAAGAAGTTTTCCCATGATCAATATGCCCACCGACTGCGATAAGAAGATGCTTAGACATCAAGCACCTTTTTCAAAATATCTGCAATCTTGGCAAAATCTTTTTCAAAGATACAACGCACATCTAGGCAGATTTTGTCATTGGAGATTCTTGTGATGATGCCTTGAAGGCGGATTTTTTGCTCAAGGGTGGAGGTTTTGTATTTGGGGCTAGAGAGCGTGATCCCATAAGAGGGGAATAGGCTTTGTGGCAAACTGCCTCCACCTGCCAAAGAATCAAGTCGCTCCACTTGTATATCGAGGTTTGGAATGGGTGCCAAAAGATTGGCTAGTTTGAGAGCTTTTTGTTCTAGGGTTGAGAGGGGGGTGTTGAGCATCGCAAGTGTGGGGATTTGCTCTAGGTTTTCGTTGAGGTAGGAGCGTAATGTCGCCTCTAGTGCAAGAATGGTAAATTTATCAACGCGTAAAGCACGCAGGAGGTGATTTTTTTTGAGTTGGTCGATCAGATGTTTTTTGCCGACTATGATTCCTGCTTGAGGTCCCCCAAAGAGCTTATCTCCGCTAAAGCTCACAAGAGAGGGGGCTTTGGCACAAATTTCAAAAATGCTCGGCTCTTCTTTTGTCTCCAAGCCTTGCATATAGCCACTTCCCAAATCATAATAATCGATGAGGTTGTGTTGTTGTGCCAATTGGGTGAGGGATTCAAAACTCACGCTTGAGCAAAATCCTATTTGCTTGAAATTGGATTGATGTGCTTTGAGTAGAAGGCTTGTGCGTTCTGTGATGGCTTCTTGATAATCGCTCAAGTGTGTTTTGTTGGTTGTGCCAACTTCGATCAAGTGGCTTCCTGAGAGTTTCATCACCTCATTGATACGAAAAGAACCCCCGATCTCTACAAGCTCACCGCGGGAGATGATCACTTCTTTGTCTTTGCCAAAGGTGTTGAGTATGAGGAGAACTGCACTTGCATTGTTATTGACGACAAGCACATCTTCGCAATGCAAAAGCGTTTGGAGCAAATGTGTGATATGGGTGTAGCGTTCGCTACGCTTGCCTGTGTTGATGTCGTATTCCAAATTGTTGTAGCTTGAAAGCAAGGGCATTATTTCCTCAAGGATTTTTGGGTGCAAAAGACTGCGTCCAAGATTTGTTTGCAACACAACTCCTGTGGCATTGATAAGAGGCATAATCGTAGAGTGCGTTTGTCGGTGATATTGGGCTGTGATGGAGGATTTGAGTTGGTCAATATCTAGTGCTTGGATTTGGTGCGACAAAATCTCCTCTCTTAGTTTTTGGATTTGGGTTTGGATGATAGGTTTTAGGATTTTGTGTTTCATCATTGAAAAATCAGAATCTTTGAGTAAAGCATCGATTTTTGGCAAATGTTTCAAGAGATCTTGCACGACAAAAGTTCCTCATAAATTGATAGATAATTTTATATAATTCTATCTCAAACATTGTAAAAACTCATTGGATGATTGCGTTTCGTGGAGGGTAAGCGATTCTGGTGTTCGCCTTGGGCTTCAAACCCATAGAGTGGTTAGGTGTCTAATTGCTGGAGAGTTCGATTCTCTCACCTTCTCGCCATTTATTGATGAAACTCTTGACTTTGTTTTTTAATTACACTATAATCGCAGTTTTTGTTGGGGTATCGCCAAGCGGTAAGGCACCTGGTTTTGGTCCAGGCATTCAGAGGTTCGAATCCTTTTACCCCAGCCATTCTTCATTTGATCTTTCAATGACTTATCGCGGGATAGAGCAGTCCGGTAGCTCGTTGGGCTCATAACCCAAAGGTCGGTGGTTCAAATCCGCCTCCCGCAACCAAATTGATTTTGCGTGATAAAAACTTCAAACTCTAGCTTTTTTTCTTGTGTTGATTCTAGTTTCAAACCCACTTCTTGTGCTTGAAAATTTTTATCGATGATGTTGATGTCGCAATGTTTGCAAAAATACTCCACCTGTCTTAAATGAGGATAGGAGATCACGATCTCCCACTGCACTTTTTGCACAAACATTTGATAGCCCCCATTGTTTTTGGCTTGTTGGATTGCGTCTTGGGCGGATTTGGTGTAGGCACGCACAAGTCCTCCCACCCCCAATAGTGTCCCACCAAAATAACGCACAATGATGAGCCCCACATCAATCAGATCCTCCCCTCTCAAGACATTGAGTGTGGGTATCCCTGAACTTCCTTTGGGCTCTCCGTCATCGCTAAATGATTCTATGATGTGGCTTTGATAAACACGCGTTGCATAGACATAATGGACGGCTTTGGGGTGTTGGATTTTGAGAGAGTGCAATAATGGCTCAAAATCTTTGTATGGAGTGAGGAAGCTTAAAAATTTTGAGCCTTTGTTTTCAAAGTTCCCGCAGTATGTTTCATTGATTTGATACATCTTGATTGTTGGGTGAGGTGGTGTTGTCATAGGGTGTGAGATGGATGGTTAGCTGTTCTTTTGTCAGCACCATATTATCCCCATCTTCATTGATTGCAAATTCTCCATCAAACTCCTCCATCAGTTTTTGTTCAAAAGTCATAATTTCTTCAGAGCAGAGTTTGCGTGTGAGGCTTGCGTCGCGAATCTCTATGGTTTTTTCTTTTTTTTCATCTTTGACCCAACTATAAGTGGCAGAAAAGCTATTGCAACCTGTATTCCCATAGATTTTGAGTTCTTGAGTGTCAAATCGCAAATCAGGAACAACATCATAATCTTCTGGCGTATAGACAACAGAATCATTCTCAAAAGAAGCGATACTCCATTGATTTTTGCCTAGATTGATAGAGGGACCCGTATCAAAAACATTGAGCACAAAACAACCGCTGAATACAAATATCACAAAAACCATGAGTAGAGTGCGTAAAATTTTGGAACTTAAAAAAAACATTTGATACAATCCTTAAAATTTTGATGATAAAACATAGCTTAAAATACTAACAAACTAATAATGATGGCGTGGTGTGTTGTGCTAGATTTTATTGTTTCAAATTATAAACAAAAAAACAAAAGGAAAAATGACAATGTTACATTTTTTGGAAAATCCCTTAGCACCTACCGATACAAAAACAATTATTCTAGGTTATATTGAAAATTTGGAAGCTTTTAGGAATAGGATTGTTTTTGCTCCGGTTTTTGAGATGTCAAAACAGCAGGTGGTTTATGAGATAGGGGCGGAGGAGGGGGTTGTCGCACTGCTTGCTTATTATTTGTGTGCTGATCGATCTGTATTGCCCGAGCTGGATATAGGATATTTGAGTGCAGAGAGCAATGTCGGAGAGGAGGAGTTGGAGGGTGTTCTTGAGTTTTTGGGTGGTGGGCGTTTCAATATTGTGGTTTCTGAAAGTTTTTTGAAGCATTTTGCTTATGCCAATATGTTGGCATTTTTGGCAGAGATTTGCAAACAACGGGAGTGCCAAATCTTTGCTGATCTACCAAAATGTCGCACCCCTATGGAGTTGCCTCAATCTGATGGGAGCTTCGTGTTTGTCCGTCGTGGCGACAATCGTTTGAGCTTTTCAAGGCAGTTTGCCAAAAGTGCCAAACTCACAGACGGAGAGAGGGTGAAGCTCTCGCTCAAAGGTTTGGAAGTGGAGGTGGAGTGCAGAGAAGATTCGGATCTCAAGGGGACGATAGGGGTTTTGGAGATCAGAGAGGATTATCCGTTTTATCCTTATCAAAAGATTTTGGTGCATAGAGGGAATTAGATTTGCTAGAGTGTGTGGAAATTCCAATAAGGATGTAATTTGCGGTTTTTGCTTGTTTTGTGTATTTGTTTGCAGATGATTTTTGCTTTGGATGTGCAGATCAATTTTGGAAAAGAAAAAGGAGAGGAGTTTGCTGTCCTCAATCTGGCACACACCAAGCCTTTTGAATGCCGTGAAGAGATTGATGTCTATAACAAAGTGACCAAAGTCGTTTGTGTCATCAATCAAACGCCATTCAACAATTTCATCCCCACAGGCACGGCATTTTTTGATTTTGCGACACATATCAAAGATTCTAAACTTTATCTTGACATCATTCCCAAGAAAAATGCCAAATTGTTTATGACATTTCTAGATCTCAAGGGGGGGGATCCTATCCCAGTGGAGCGTCCCAAAGTTTCGAAGCGTTGGCAGGTCGTCGGCTATGAGAAACAAATCCCGTTTTTGTCCGGCAAAAAAGGCAATGGTTTGAATTTCCCTATCAAGATTGCAAGCACTCAAGACATTTACACGCAACAACTCGATGTCAATCGTCAGCCTTTGGTCTATAACGAGGGGCTTGATTATACTTATTTGCTAGAGATACGCAAAGACTACGAAAAGGGTAAATATCAAGATGTCATTCTTGGGGTGAATAAGGCATTGTATGGTTATCCAAATAGTATCTTTCGAAAAGATTTTTTGTTGAACAAAATCAAAGCAATCGCCCATCTAAAAGATCAAGAGGACAAAAACGCTCTGATTACTTTGTGTTTGGAATGGTTGCGTGATTTTCCTTCTGATAGTGCAGCACCTGAAGTTCTGTATATCTTAGCCAATACTTATGCACAATTCCATCTTAATGATGAGGCGATTTATTATTATCGCCGTATCATCAATGAATATGTCAATACCGATTGGGTGGCACTTGCAGAAATGCGAATGGCGTATTATTTTTCTAATGTGGAGGGGAGCAATATCACTCCTGCAATGTTTGCACAAGCCTACAAAGATGCCAAAACACAAAGTGTTGCCAATAGGATTGCGATCACTTGGGCGGTGTTTGAGCTCGAAGAGGGCAATGCCCAAAAAGCTCAAGAGTTGTTCAATCTTATTTTTACGCAGTATCCTTATTATTTTCTCAATCATCCGCAAGGAAGCATAGCGATTGCCAAAACATTTGCCGCAGCAGAGCTATATACCGAAGCAGGAAAACTCGGAGCCTATTTGGCAGAACACTTGCCCAAAACAAGTAGCGAGTATTTGGAGAATCTGCTTGATTGGACGGGAGAGTGGTTTGAGGAGGCAGGGCTGGTCGATGAGGCACACCGCTACAATGCAATGTTTATGCAGAAATTCCCTGATAGCAAAGACTATACAAAAGTGCAAGAACGCGATGATGCGTTGTTTTTCAAACTAGAGGACAAAATGACTCCCGATGAGAAACTCAAAAAATATGATGAAATCATCGCAAAATACCCTGATAGCAATATCGCTACAGAAGCCTTGAAACGCAAGGCAGATGTGCTATATGAGCTTGGAAAATATGATGAAATCTTAAAGCTTGGTTTGGGACAATCAGAGATGGTTGCAAAAGCCCAAAAAGCCCTTGTTTTGCAGGCACTTGCAAACAAAGAGTGCAAAAAGATACCTTCCTATCTTGAGGAAATGGATTATGCTCAATTTGATCAAAAAGAGAGATTGGAGATTTTTGATTGTTTGTATAGTTTGGCGTTTTATCAAGAAGCTTACAAAGCCATCGAGGGACAAATCCAAAAAGAATCTCAAGCCCCGCAAAAAATCCCATATCTCTATCGTTTGGCAAAAGTGCTCAATCAGTTGGGGCGTTTTGCAGAATCCAAAAAAGCAAGTGAGGATTGTCTAGAGTTATCACAGGCGTTGAGTGACAAAAAATACAAAGATGTGATTTTTGTGCTTTTTGATGATTTGGTGAAGCTTGGTTTGAATGATTCGGCACAAAAAGTAGGGCTTGAGGCTCAAAAGCTATTCAAAAATGACAAAAGATTGCTTGAAGTGGATTTTGCTCTGTTGAAATGGGCGAGTGCAAACAAGGACTACAATCAAGCCCAAATCTATGCTCAAGATTTGCTAAGAGTGCAAAAAGTCAATCAAATCGCAGACTATACGCCACTTGTCAATTTTATGCTGATTGATTTGCTCAATCAACAACAGCAATACCAAGAGGCGATCAAAGAAACTCAAGTCCTAGCAGAGCAAAAGCTCAAAAACGCCGACTTGCAAAGAGTGTTTTATACTCAAGGCTCACTTTATAAGGCATTGGGTGACAAAAACAATGCACAGAAGTCTTTTCAAAAATGTCTAGAGCCACAGGGGATGAGTGCTTGGAAAGATTTGTGCCAAAAGTCTCTGCAGTTGATTGAGTGATAGATGTTGGGTGTGTCAAGGATTTGAGCGTTGAGAGTTGGTTTCATCTATTTCCACGCCTTGGGCGATAATGTGATGATGTTTGATGCGTTGTTGGCTTTGAAAAAAATCTATGATTGCGAGTTGATTGTGTTTGGCAATGCCTTGTTTGCACATCTTTTGGAGTATTGTGATTTTGTCGATGAGGTGGTGGATATCCGCAACGACATTCAGGCACATTTGGATGTCATCGATGGCTACCACTTGGATTATGTGGTTTTGCCAAAGTGTAAGAGGGAATATTTGATTCCGCTCAAGAGAAGCAATGTCGGGTGTATCATCGCTCCGCTCAAGCTTAGCAATATCTTGACACCTAGGTGCAAAACCCCGAGCATTTTGTCTTTTTTGCGACATCGTGCAATGTCGATGAGAGAAAAAGCATTGTGGCTGTGCCGTGTCATCAATCCCAAGAAGTTTGATACACAGATTGGGTGCGTGGATTGGCAAGAAGCACAGATACGGACTTCTCCAGCACACCAAACCAGAACCACAGAGTTTCTCAACAAGCACATCGCCCCAAGGTCGATGTGTCAGTCTCATTTGATTTTTGTGTGTCCTTTCAATGTTTCAGCTTCGCACACGCTTTCTGTTTTGGGTTTCTTGAAATTGATCGAGGCTATTGGGCAAATCAAAAACTGCATTCCCTTTGTGGTGACTTATCCACAGGTGCATCAGCATTTTGTGGCAAGTGTAGAGGAGTTTGAACGCAAAGGCGGCAATCTCCAATCGTTGATTGTTTATCAAAACAATGATGATGTGCTAAATCTCATAGAGTGTGTCGCACGATCTCAATGCCTCATCGCTCCTAGCACAGGTCCTATACATATCGCATCAAATCTCTCTATCCCGACTATCGGACTTTTCGCTCAAGATCATTTGAGGGAATGGGCGACAAAAGATAGGCGTTATGTGATACTGCCCAAACCCCTTGCATCGATGACTTCAGAAGAGGAGTGTGCGATCATCGAGCAGACGCTAGAGGTTTTTGAGGGGCTTTTGCATAGTGGTGGTATTGGGGGATTCTAGAATCTTTGAGGCTTTCTTTGCAAGTTGGCTTGAGAGGCTACACTCTTTGGACTTCTTTTGTTTTTGAAACTTTACTTGAGATTGCTTTTGCACAAGCACACTTCTTAGTCACCAATTCCCACTTTGCTTTTTTTCTATAAGGGGGACAAGGGGGTTTATTGCGAGGCACCCCCCTTATCCCCCTTAAAATCCCCCAAACCCCTGCCCGCTTTTTGTGTGACAACCCAACGATAGAGTGCAATATTTTTGTTTTATTGTGTTTGGTGGTTTTTTGATTTGATTTTAGATTTATTGATTTGAATCTTGATTCTAGTTTCTTGTATTTCTTTATTAATTCTTAGAATCTTTGTGAAAGCATTTTTAATTCTTGATTCTTTGGTTTCTTGGATTTTTAAAATCTTTTTGAAAAGTTTTGTTTTTGATTTTTAGAATCTGTTTGCAAACTCTCAAAAAACTCTAAAAAATATAAAAACCCCACTAAGTCATAAAAGCAAAGAAAACCGCTTCCCAAACCAACCTTGTAGAACCAAAAAAGATTCCAAGTCAATGTAATCTTGAACGAGCCTTGCTAATGCAATGCTGGGGTTATGGGGGTTGTTAAGGGGGATAAGGGGAACGCTGCTTTAAGTTCCCCTTGTCCCCCTTAAGAGAGATCTTAGGGGATTCTAGAATTGTATAAAGGGTGGTTTGATCAAGCCAAGATTAAAAAAGATTCAAACCAACTTTGAATCACTCCAAAGCCGTTCTTTTGCCAAACAAACCCCCAAAAGAGAGAATCCAAGAGATTCTAGAACAAGAAACACCAAAAAGAAGTATGAGGGAACAAGCAATACAAAAACTGCGTAAGAAAATTTACAAGGGGGGAGAGGCATTGGGAAACCCCAACTCAACCTAGCCTCCGTTTAGGACTTTCTTCCTTGTATATTTTTGCTGTGTTGAAGAATCAATCAAAACTTTAGCTAGATTGAGTATAATGCCTCTTGATTTGATTAATTGAACTGAATAAGTTCAAAAATAGCTCTTGCTAGCTCTAGCAAAGCTAGCAGAAGCCTTATGATGAGAATAAATATATCCATCATCACCACCTCCTTTCACAAGGAAGCGTCCTTCTCCAACACAGATATGATTATACAAAATCAAAACTTCAAAACTCTCTCTACTTCAAAAAATCTATAGCAGCCGCTGACCAAACTAACCTTGTAGAACCAAAAAAGATTCCAAGTCAATGTAATCTTGAACGAGCCTTGCTAATGCAATGCTGGTGTTATGGGGGTTGTTAAGGGGGATAAGGATAGGGGGGATGATGATTTGGTGGGATAAAAAGGGAGGGGGTATAAAAAGGGAGGAGGGTGATGATTTGATGGGGGGATTGATTGGTGGGGCAAATGGGTGTTTGGCTACAATTATGGAAACAAAACAAATCAAAACAAGGAGTCACAGATGGAGAAAATCACCTCTTTTGTGCGTTGCGTCGGTTGAGCTGCCAAAGTAGGTCTGGAAGATCTAGGACAAATTATGGCAGGGATTGAAACATATAGAAGTGATGCGTTGATGGTGGGGTTTGATGGAAGCGATGATGCGGGTGTGTTTGCTTTGAGTGAAGAGATCGCTTTGGTGGAGAGCGTGGATTTCATCACGCCGATTGTAGAAGATCCTTTTGTGTATGGGCAGATTGCGAGTGCAAATGCGTTGAGCGATATTTTTGCGATGGGGGGTGTGCCAAAAACCGCGATGAATCTGTTGATGTGGGACAAAGAGCATATCAGTCAGGAAATGGTGCGTGAGATTTTGCGAGGGGGGAGCGAGAGGCTTGAGGAGGCGAAGGTGTCTTTGGTGGGTGGGCATAGTGTCAATGATTTGGAGCAGAAGTATGGTTTGAGTGTGTCGGGTGTCGTGCATCCCCAAAAAATTTGGCGTAACTGCAGTGGTCAAATCGGAGACGCGTTGGTGTTGAGTAAGCCTCTGGGGAGTGGGATACTCGCAAGTGCGTTGAAGGGCAACAAAGTGAAGTTTGACAAAGATCTAGAGGGGGTGGTGTCGATGGTAATGCTCAATCAAAAAGCTAGTGAGGTGGCAAGAGGGTTTGAGATACACGCTTGCACCGATGTGACAGGATTTGGTCTGATCGGACATTTGCGTGAGATGTGCAGTGAGGACAAAAGTGCGATGATTGAAGTGGAGCGTGTGCCTTTGATGGCTGGGGTTTTGGAGCTGATTGCGATGGGTATTGTGCCAAATGGCAGTCTGCAAAATCATCGATATTTGGAATCTAGCGTGCAGTGTGAGAAAGAGATAGCGGGGCAGATCGCATTGTTTGATGCTCAAACATCTGGGGGGCTGTTGTTTGCATTGCCCAAACGCCAAGCCGATGGGTTGGTCGATGCTTTGAAAAGGGCGGGGTATGCAAGAAGTGCTGTGATTGGGGAGTTTGTCGCCAAAAGAGAAAAAACAATCATTTTGGGTTAGTGGAATATAAATTGCTTTTTGGTTTGTAAAGTTCAAGGAAAGGATACAAATGAGAAAGGAATCTCGCTTCGCGATCTTGATGTTTTTGCTTCTGTGCTCGAGTGTGATGGCTCAAAAGATTGGGGATGTCGCCAATATCGTGGGGGTCAGGGAGAATCAGCTGATTGGCTATGGGCTTGTGGTCGGATTGGATGGGAGTGGGGATAAGTCTGCCTCCAAATTCACAATGCAAAGCATCGCCAATATGCTTGAAACCGTGAATGTCAAAGTCTCTCCCAACGACATCAAATCCAAAAATATTGCTGCGGTGATGGTGACTGCGACACTCCCACCATTTGCCAAACAAGGCGACAAGCTAGACATCGTCGTCTCCTCTATCGGCGATGCCAAATCTATCGCGGGTGGGGTGCTTCTGCTCACGCCTCTGACGGCTGTGGATGGCAATATCTATGCCGTGGCACAGGGTCCTTTGAGCCTCGGGGAGAGTGGCAATGTCTTGGCAGGGAATATCCTCAACGGGGCGATCGTAGAAAAAGAAATCGCCTATGACATTTACAACAAAAACAATGCGACCCTTAGCCTCAAAAGCTCGGATTTCCAAAACGCGATCCGTGTGCAAAAGGTGCTCAATCGCGTGTTTGGTGAAGGAGTTGCAAGGGCTGTGGATTCGCGGACAATCAAAATAAACAAACCCAAAGATTTGAGTATGATCGAGTTTTTGGCTCTGGTGCAGGAGGTGGAGGTGGAGTATTCTACGCGTGAAAAAATCATCGTCGATGAGCGTAGTGGGACGATTATCGCTGGTGTGGGTATCACGATTGAGCCGATTGTAGTGACACACGGAGCCATCACAATCAAAATCACACAAGAAAAACTCAACGATCCCAAAGCAAGTGATGTGGGAGATGGGACAATGATCTCATCGGCACAGAATATCATCTCTACGAACGGCAAAAAGCCCACGGTCTCTAGCGTGGTGCGTGCATTACAAAAAATGGGTGCAACTCCCAAAAACATCATCTCGATTTTGAGTGCGATGAAGCAGAGTGGTGCGATTAGTGCTGATTTGGAAATAGTGTAGGAGTGTGGATATGAGAGTTGATGTCAGTATGGGTTTGCGTGCGTATGAGGTGGGCAAAACGCCCCAAGTCACCCAAAACAACAATGATGAACAAAAACTCAAAGAGCAGACTGACGCCTTTGAAGCGTTGATCCTCAAAACGATGCTCTCTACAGCGATCAAAAATGAAGATCCGCTCTATCCAAAATCGGCTGGGAGCGATATTTACCATTCGATGTATTTGGACACTTTGGCTGAAAACTTGAGCGGAAGTTTCGGCTATAGTGAATTGTTGCTCAATTACCTCAAAGAACAGCAGTTGGGCAAGAGATGATAGAAAACCATTCTTATGGGATTTTGGAGAATCTGACACAGGGGGACAAAGAGACTTTTCTAGCCACGCTCACAGAGCTTATCGCTCAAATCGATGAGGCACAAGAGGAGTTTGCAGGTCTGAAAATGTTGTTTGAGGGGGTGTTGAAAATGCTCCCTCAAGCAGTTTGGGTGCTAGAAAAAGATGGGAGTTTTTTCTACTACAACCCAGAGGCTTACAAAATCTCGGCGATTTTGCAAGGGGTTTTGCCCCTACGAGAATCGCTAGAGGTCGAGTTTGATTCTAATTTTTATCTGTTGCAGGGCTCGCTTGTCGGCGATAAGCAGATCATCACAGCGACAAACATCACCCACCAAAAACGCCAAGAGCGTCTTGCGTCAATGGGGCAAGTGTCGGCACATTTGGCACACGAGATACGCAACCCCGTAGGATCGATCTCTTTGCTCACTTCCACATTGCTCAAGCGTGTGGATACAGGGAGCAAGGGGCTAGTGTATGAGATCAAAAAAGCAGTGTGGAGGGTGGAGAATATCATCAAGGCGACATTGATGTTTTCTAAGGGGGTGAGTGCGACAAGGGATTTCTACACTCTTGGGGAGATTCAGGGACACACTCAAGAGATTTTGCATTATTTGGCTTCTACCAAACCTTATGAGGTGGTCTATCGTTTCCCAGAGAGCAAAAAAGTATGGTGCGATATGAATCTCTTGGTGATTGTGTTGCAGAACTTTTTGAGCAATGCTCTTGATGCGATCGAGGAGGGGGAGTGCGAGGAGGGGGAAATCGTGATGGAGTTTGAGGAGGAGGAGGAGTTTTGTGTGTTCAAAGTCAGTGACAATGGCAAGGAGATCAAAGATAGTAGCTTTTTGTTTGAGCCATTCAAGACAACCAAACTCAAAGGAACGGGGCTAGGACTCGCATTGTGCAAACAAATCATTGAGGCACACGAGGGTGGAATCACATTGATCCACGATCCCAAAACATTTATCATCAAAATCAAAAAAGTTAATCAAATATTGTGAAAAGAGTTTTAGCATTTCTCAAACGATAAAAATTATCGTTTGAAGGAGGAAAAAATGAAAACGATTGAATTGTTGAAGCAGTTGCAAGCCGATAGCCTTGTGTTTTTTATGAAAGTGCATAACTATCATTGGAATGTGAGGGGCTTGAGTTTCCCGCAAGTGCATTCTGCGACAGAGGAGATCTATGAGGAGTTTGCGACACTTTTTGATGATCTAGCCGAACGCGTGATCCAGCTTGGTGGGACGCCTTATGTCACGATCGCAGAGTGTCTCAAAGTAAGTAAGGTGCAAGAAGTGAGCCAAACAAGCTTCAGTGCCAATGAAGTGCTTGAGGGTGTCATCAATGAGTATAAGTATTTCCAAAAGGCTCTAGAGGAGCTCTCAAGTGTCGCTGATGAGTGTGGGGATAAAGTGACAGGAGCTTTTGCAGATGACAAAGTTGCCAAATTGCAAAAAAGCATTTGGATGCTTAACGCACAAAAAGCTTAAACGATCTCCCTCGCTTGAGGGAGCCCCCCACAATTTGAAAAGCAATATATTGCCAAATAAACAATACTCCTTAGCATCGTGCTGATTGTGGAGAATCAGTTGGGGATGATGGAGTTTTTGCGGATGGTTTTGGAGGGAGAAAAGAAGCAAAAGCATTGCAAGACTTGCTTTTCTTTGGCAATGTCAAACAAAAGTGTTTCAAGCTCTCTTTAGATTATTTGTGCTCATAACAATAAAATCAGGAATCTCCAAAAATCTAGAGTTGCTCCAACTCAAAAACTTACTGCTCCAAAATTCTCTATCTGTCTTGCCCTTGATTATGATGTGCCATTGCTATCGCCTCGTTTTAATGCTTGGGATTCCATCAAATGCAGGGCATATAGAATCAGCTTGGGATTATGGAGTTTTTGCGAGCGGTTTGAAAAGCAAAAATAATTGACTTATTCATCAAAAAATTTTTTTATTGTTTCAAACCATTCTTTGATTTCATCAAAACTTTGCATATTGTCTTCATTGATTTGATTCCAAATATCCCTGCAAAGAAACATTGATTTAATATCTTCTTCTTTAAAATTTAATGTTTGTTGATGCTTAAATATATATTTAGCAATATCTTGATTGTCCCAATCTTGTTTGAAGTCATCAGAAAAAATCTGATTTTCTTTTAATTTATTTTTAAAATATGCTTCAAGCACATCGATAGGATAGTAATTTTCGATTTCTCATTTTTTTGTTTTGATTAGATTTTGATCTGAAGCACCTGTTTCATCTTTGCTTTTATCTCTATCCAAAAAATAAAGGCACTTAACATTGCTACCCTCTAAATAATCTGCAGTCATCCAATTCTTAACATTTCCGCCACCATACAAAGGAATCAAAGTTATTGTATTTAGATTAAATATATTTCTCAAACATTCAAATTTTTCATTTAGTCTTTCTAAAAATTTTACATCAGTTACCCCTTCTACAAATAGAACTCTCTTATATAGCAAATAAGGCAAAACACCAAGAGTTCCAACAAGAGTCTCTAAGATAATCTCATTGCCATATTGCACCGTTGGTTCATCTTCATTGTTTTTTTTGAATAAAAATAACATCTTCTCTATTTACCATTTTTACAATCTCTGGAGTATGCGTTGTAAGTAATATTTGACGCCCATTATTTTGTGCCAATTTCTTAAAAGTGTCAATAATGATTTGTTGATAGTTGGGATGTTGTGATGTTTCTGGCTCTTCAATAGCATAAATCATATTTGTTGTTGTTTTCTTTCAGCATCTTCCAAAAAAAAAGCTTAAAAGAAATAATCTTTTAACCCCGCTACCCCTTTTATTAAATGATATTCCATTATCACTTCTAAACTCATAACTAAACAATGAGCTCAAATCTTTTGAATCAATGTTCGGAATCAAATCTTTAACAATATCTTTATCAAAACTCTTCAATCTCTCAAGTGTTGCATTGGCAAAGCTTTTCATTTCCTGCAAAATTTTTTCCCTCATATCATTAAACTCGTGCTCAATTTCAGAGATAGCATTTTGTGTAATAGCTTTGGTCACTTGAGAAATTTCATTATCCTTGTCTGTGTTTGTTCTATCGGATTTAAATAACAAAAACTTGGGCATTTCTGCTTTCAATTTTGTATAAATATCAGCAATATCACTTTCTTTTGTAGAAATATCTATCTCTTTCTCATCAAGTTCTATATTTTTTTGCTCTTTTTGAAATAAAAAACTTCTTATTTCTTTTTTGATGCTTTTATTGACTTGATCTACATATTCAGGTGGAATAATTTTTTTCAAGTCTGTAATTTTTAGTGTAATAAGGGGTTTTTCCCAATTGGTTGGATGATTGCAAACGATATATGTTTTGCTCAGTTTTCCTTTTTCCCATACCTTTTTAATTTGCAATAACTTTTTCTCATCTAATAAATACTCACTTTCTAGGGCTGTTTGTGTTCTTTCACTTTCTGCAGAATCTAGATAAATTGGCATTGCAGGTTCAACTTTAAAAAAACAAGTAATGCTAAATTTGTTTTCATTCGCATTGATATTCGCATCATCTTCAGATGCTTTATTGTTTTCGAAAAATATATCTAGTGCATCAAATAATGTTGATTTGCCAACATCGTTTTTTCCTACAATGACATTCAAATTTGAAAAACTAATCTCTACATCTTTATAACCACGAAAATTTTTGATTCTACATTTAACTAATTTCATTTTCACTCCTTGTTTTCAATGATTTGGATTTCTGCCTCTGTGAGATTGTAGAGGGTATAGACTAAAGAATCGATTTGGGATTCTAGGGGTTTGGTGTCGGTGGTGGGGTTATTCTCTTTTGCCTTAAGAATCTTTTCTACTAAGGCAATGATTTTATCTGCTATTTCTTTGTTAGTGGAATCTATTTTTGGGATAGGTATTCGTTTTGCGATTTCAGATGAAAATTGAAAAGTCCTTATTGCTTTTGCAAAAACAAAACGATAACAATACCAATTCAAAAACCTCGAATGTAAAAGGGCTAAAATGAATTTATTTGAAAATTCTTTTTTGCATACTATTTGATAAATGGTATCCACAATACGAATATCTTTAGAATCTTTGATAATTGTGCCTGTCATTTTGATATGTGGTGTTGGATTCTCAATGTGTGCTATTAATCGTTGCGTTAAAACAGCATTATCTTTGATAAAAGCCGAACTTCTTACATTAAAATCTTTAGCAATATAACCCTTTACACCTTTAATATAGTATCTTTGTATCTCTTTTCCTCCTAACACTCTACAATCTCCGTTTTTTGTAATATGTTGATAGAATATATCCCCCCTATAATTTTCACCACAATCCATAAGAAAATGAGAAAACTTATTGCGAATACTTATTCCTATTGCTAACTCCTCTTTAGTCAAATCATTAAGATAAAAATCGAAAAGATCAATATATTGTTTATCTATTTCAAGCATTTGAGATAAGCTTCTACCCTCACTCAAAAAACCTGTAGTATAAGATTTTGTAGATGATTGCTTGATTTTTGTAAAAATAATCATCTCTAAAAGCACATAGCTCCAAGCCTTTCCACAATCAATAATCTGCCTTAAATCTTTTTGTAAAAAATCCCTTATTTGTTTCCAATTTGTTGCAAAAGTAAGAGCTTTAGGAACAATGAGAGAATTGACACCATTTGGCTTAAGAAGCTTATCTGATTGCAAGATAAAGAGTTGGGCAGTATCGCTTGATTTAGAGTTAAAAATAGCCCTATATCTTATCTTTTCCTCATTTGTAAGCGATACGCCATAAGGCGGATTGCCTATCACACAATCAAAGTTTTGGAATCCAAACATAAATTCACTATCAAAAAATTCTGCAACACTTTGAGGATTGTAGGGATTCCATTCTACAATAGGAGAGATCTCATCTTCAAACACTAGATTTTTGGCAATTTTGTTTGCTAGGGCTAAATATTCTGTTTCCAAAGACGCTTTGTCACTTGCTGATTCAAAGGTTTTTTTGCGAAGTCGTTCTAATTCTTTTTTGTCATTGTTGTAGTTGGGGTATCGTAGATTTTCTTTTTTGGGTATAGGGAGCAAAGAATTTGCATTTACAAATTTGAATTCCAAATTGGGCAATGGTTGGATTTGGCTATCTTCATCACATATAAGCGAGAGGAAGCAACGCAATCGTGCAATCTCTGTAGCCATTGGTTGAATATCTACCCCATAGATATTGTTTTGCAAGATGGAGAGTTTGCGAATGTAGGTTGGATTTTTGCCTTGATTTTGAGCCTTGAAGTTTTCATTTTGGAGATTCAAAAATGCCTTTGCCTTTGAATCTAGTGCTTCCAAAATCGCACAAATCTCTTGGAGCATTCCCATAGGGAAAGCCCCACTTCCACACGCAGGATCTAGGATTTTGAAACTTTGCAAAGCTTCCATTATGCGTAAAATGTCACTATGCTCAAAAGAATGGGTGTAGTCAAACACAAGCTCTCTAAGGGCTGTTTCATCTAAACCTGTTTGGGTTTTGAGATATTGCAAAATCGAGTTTTTGACCATATAGCTTACAATCTCTCTTGGGGTGTAATAGCTCCCTGTCTTTTTTCTAAGGCTTGAGAGATTATCGACTCTGTTATCTGTGAAAAGCACAGAGAGGAGGCTTTCAAATACCATTCCTAGCATTTCAGGATCGAGTCCTACTTCTTGATCTAGGGGAGTGGATTCATCAATGGTGAAATGATATTCCTCTAATATATTTAGCAATTTTTGTATAGCCTCGTTGGGAATCTTGAGTGTATTGATGTGGGAATTTGGTTTTGATGGATTGAAAAAATCATCTGCTTGTGGGGCAAAAAGCCCTCCATTTAGATAGGGAATAGAATCTAGAAGTTTGGTGATTTTCTCTTCAAGCAATCCATAATTTCGCTTTTGCTTTGCTGTGTTGAGTGTGAGAAAAAACAGAGACTCTAGGATATTGTGGTAATAATCTTGTGAGAGAGTGGTATCCCAAATTTTTGAAGGAATGATTTTCTTTTCTTCCAAAAATTTGCAAAACAAGATTCTAGCAATCAATCTTAGGCTAAATTGGCGTTTTCTGTCTTCATTGTCGTTTATGGCGAGAGGAAAAGATATGCTAAAAGTCAATTCAAGAAAAAACTCTGAAATTTTGTCAAAAAACTCTTTGCTAAGAGGTTCGAGTGCAAAAGCCTCTTGAATGCCTGTAAGGGTGTGTGTGGCTTGGATAAGTTTTGCAAATTGCTTTTGTGCAAAGCGTGTTTTTACGCCTTTTCCTAGCACAAAGCTTTGGCGTTTGGGGTTGCTGTAGTCAATTTCGCCTTTTGCATTGATAGAACGCGTAATGAGAGTCAATCTGAAGGTGTCTGGTTTGTCCTCTTGAAAGAAACAAGCCAAAATCGCACTAGCCGTAGTTTTTCTCAGCACATTTTCTTTGAGCTCTCGATATAAGCCTATTTTGGCATTGATTGATGAGACTTTGAAAGCAAAGATTTCAAGTGTGGGGTGATATTGACATCTTGCAATATGATTGCTTGAGGGAGGAGGGCACATTCCTCTTGGATTTGGATATGATTGTGACCTAGCTTTGTGAATGTTGCATTGCAAAATTCTAAGCCATCTTGTGAGTTTGCAAACACTTCAGACACGAAGTTCCTGAATCTGTAAATATCAAAAGCTTGGGTTATGAAGTTTGAAATCGCATTGTTTTCCATTATTGATCCTTTCTTGTTGTGTAGCTAAGTTGCAAAGAGGGCTTGGCGTATCGGATTTGCACTCTAGATTCGCTCTCTTTGATTCGCATTGTGTCTTTGAGCTCTTCTGCAAGTTTATCTAAATCAGCCTTTTGATTTTTGATCTGCTTCCTTGTGGTGCTATCGATATGCACACCTCGCTCCAATGCTTGAATCAAGCAATCTTTTTTTTCTTGGGATAGCAGGAGGTTTTGTCGGATGATGAACTTGAGCTCAGCGATCTCTTTTGCGTCTAGGCTTGTCTCTCCTTCAGAGATTTGGGAATGGAGTTTGTGGGCTTGCCAAACTAGCTCAGCATCAGCATAATGCACTTCTTTTGGAAGTGGGGTTGGGGTGTTGGTGAGATGAGATTTGAGATGTTGAGCCATTTGGCAAAAGTTGATTTGGCGTGCTTCTCTGGTGTGCCCTTGTGTGCTGACTTGATAAAAAGCATTTCTACAAATCTCAAGCGTGTGGTTTGGGTAGATTTTTTGTATCGTTTGCTTGAGATAGAAAAAGCTCTCACGCTCTCCAATCATCGAGCTACGGACTTTGCTAGGGAGGGAGTTGATACGATCAAACTCTTGGGGGTTGTTGCGATGAAGCTCAAGAATATCTGCCAAAAACGCTACTTCAGGATCAGTTTTTTTGCTATCTTCGGTGGCTTGATAGAGTCCTGCTATGCCTGATTCTTCTTCGGGAGTATAGACTGCATTGTCCTCTCCGAGTGTGAAATGGAAGCTTTGGAGTTTCTGATAGACTTGCTTCCCAAACTTGAGTGTCTCCTCGCCAATATTGCTTGGTTGGAAATTGTAGATAGAGAGTTGTTTGTGCTGTGTGCCGACGCGATTGATCCTCCCTGCTCTTTGCATCAAGATTGTGGCATTCCACGGAGCATCGTAGTTGATCAGAGTGTCGGAGCGGTGCATATTGACACCTTCAGAGAGTGTGTCAGTGGAAATGAGGATCTGAATCTCGTGTTGCCATTTGTCTCTAGGATAATTGGCATCAAAATTTTCTTTGATTTTGTCTTGGCAGTCTTTGCGATTATCAGAATCAACTTGCAACAATTTGTATTGTGGCAAAAGCTCTTTGAGTTTGTCTCTAAGGTAGTGGGCTGTTGTTTGAGCTTCTGTGAAAATGATCACTTTGGGGGTGTCTTGGTCGAGTTTCCTTTCAAGCTGGATTTTGATTTGCTCGACTAGTCTTTCAAGTTTTGAATCCTCTTTGATCTCTCCCCATTTTTTCAGCAAATCTTGCAAGATAGCCAAATCGTTTTTGAGATTGTCAAGATAGTCAGGTTTGAAATCATAGGCATCAAGCTCCATCAACTTGTCTCCATATTTTTCCAAAAACTCTTCATCGATCCCGTTTTCATTGTCGCTCTCAAGGGCTTCATAATAAGCTTCAAGATTGCTTAGATTTTTCATAGGAATATAGACTTGATTTTTTTCTAGCATTTCTACAAGTGTGCTGAGCGATTTGATTTGTCGTTTGAGCGTTTGTTGGAAAGAATGGATCGATGATTCGAAGCGTTTGAACATCAAAGACTTCATCAAGCCCTCTAGCCTCTCTGCGGTGTGCTCATAGAACTCTCCATTTTTGTGTGTTCCCATTTTTTCTAGGTAGATCTTTTGCCCCTCAGGAGTGAGGTTTGGATAAATCAAATAGCGATAATAGCCATATTTTGTGATTTTGCTTGGTGCGTCTTTGACTCTAAGGAGTGCTAGAGTCTGCTCTGTGAGCTCTTTTGCTTGATTTTTGAGCTCATATTCTAGTGGTGTGGGGTTGGGAGTGTCAGGAAAAGCAATACCTTGAGCTTCTAAGTCATCTTTGTAGAGAGTATTGACATCATTGCGAGTCCGTCTTATCATAATAGATTCCAGCACTTCGTTTCTCATTCTATTAGAGATCGCTCGTAATTGTTCTTTTAGTATTTCTTTTTGCTTTTTGTTGGCTGCTGTGTCTTTTTTCTCATCGAGTGCTTTGAGCCTGTCTTTGATATTTTTGTATTCTTTTTGAATCTCTTTGAAAAATTTCTCTAGATTGTTGTGTTCGCCTATGTTTGTTCCTCTTGGATCTGTGAAAAGATAGATTTGGTTTGCTAAGTCTTCAGGCGAGTTGTTTTGGGGGGTGGCAGAGAGGAGGATGACTTGTTTTGTGTATTTTGTTTCTTCTTTGCAAATGCGATAGAGTTGCTCATAGCGTTGTGAGGTTTTGGACTTGAAGCGATGAGATTCATCAATGATGATCAATCCATAATCTTGGGGATTGGTGATTTCATGGAGCATATCGTGGGTTTTGATAGTTGTGTGGCGATTGACACCTACTTTTGCAAAATGATCTTCCCAGTTTGCTTTGAGGGCTGGGGGGCAAGTGACAAGAATCCTGCCTTTCAATTCTCCACTCACTTCAAGCTTTTGAGCAATGATGGTGGCAATGAGTGTTTTCCCTAGTCCCACAACATCAGAGAGAAAAAATCCACCATATTCTCTCAATTTTTTCACCCCATCTGTAATGGCATCGATTTGGTATCTGAGTGCTTTGTAATCTTTTGGAAAGAGGGATTTGATACTTTCATCAATTTTGATTCTATCCATTCCAAAATATTCTATGAGCATTTTGTAATAAAGCTCTTGGGGAGTGAGTGTGGCAAGAAAGGATTCTTGCTCGATTTGCTCTATATCTTGGGCTTGGATCTCGATACTTTTGTCCCATAGTTGATTGAACTCATAAAGTGCGGTTTCTATGTCTTGACTATCGCGTAACTCGGCATTGAATTCGTAGTGCTTCACAAGTCCATTGTGGCTAAGATTGGAGCTTCCAATAATGACTGAGCCTTTGTAATCATAATGTTTGACACCATCGATCTCTCGACTCAAATTGGGCTGACAACTCAAGATGTAGAATTTTGCATGCACGCCCCTTTCGCGGATAATACGCATTTTTATCTTTTTGCTTTTGATCGCTTCTAGGAGCTGATCGATAGAGATGTCAGTGTCTTCCAAATAGTTTTCATCATTATTGAGCTGGGCGATTTGCTCTTGGGCAAACTGCTTGAGAAATCGATCTTTTTTGGCTGTTGTAAAATCGATATTGCTACCTGCAATTTCTGCGATAATTGGGTCTAGGTCGATACCTACTAAGATTCGTATCTCTTGGATTGAGCTTAGCTTGTGTTTGATGATGTCTTGAAGGTGTTTGAAGCCACTGATTTGGAAATAGCCGACAAGAAAATCAAGATAGCTTATGTTTTGCTGATCATCATTGATGATTTGGCTGAGCTTGTCTTTGAGCTTGATGTCTGTGTTGTTGATGAATTTGGAGTTGGGATTTTTGTGTGGAATGGGACGCGTGTCTGACATAGTTGAGCCTTTGGATAAAATGATGAAATAAGCGTGGATTCTATCAAAGAGATTCTGATAAATCAATCAAAAGCCAAGCAAGAGAGGATTTGATCTCAAACTTTGCATTCCCAAACCCTTGCAAATGGGGCAGGGAGGCTCTATCGGGTCAATGCGATCAATGCAAACTAGTCAGTGGTTGTGAAAAAACCCCATACTTTTTTCCCTATCAAAATTCCCATCTTTTTCTCTTTGGATCTCTTCGATGAAATCATTGGCGTTGAATATCGGCTTTTTGCGTGTGGCGACTTTGTAGGCAGTGTTTTTGCAAACCAACGCAATCTGCCCACCGCTTAGATCGTATGTGCTAAGCTGATCGATCAGATCCTCTTGTGGGAGAGAAAAATCTGCATTTTTGGGGAGGTGCATATTCCAAATCTGTTTCCTCTGCTCTAAAGTAGGGCGTTTAAACTCGATTTTGTAATTGAAACGCCTTGAAAATGCTAGATCAATCGTCTCTAGCAAGTTTGTCGTAGCGATCAAAATCCCATCGAAGCGTTCGATCTGCTCTAGGAAAATGTTTTGCATTTGATTGTGCATTTTGTCACCACCGCTGCTCCCCAAACTGCGTGTGCTCAAAAACTGATCGGCTTCATCAAGGAGCAAAATCGGCTCACTCTTGCTTTTTTTGGCGATCTCTTGATAGGTGTCAAAGATTTTGCGGACATTTTTTTCACTCTCTCCGACATACATTGATAGGATTTTGGAGCAGTCAAAATTGAGTATGTCTTTTTTGAGACTTTTGGCAAGAGCTAGGGCTGTGAGGGTTTTGCCCGTCCCAGAAGCACCATAAAAAATGATCTTGGATTCAATCCCTGTTTTTTTGTCTTTGATCCCCCAGTGTTTGAGCTGTAGCAAGATTTTGGGGTCCATTTGTTTGAGGAGATTTTCAAGAGTGGAGCGTGTCTGCGGTGCGAGTATGATGTCTTTGAGGCTTTTTTTGGGTTTGAGGATTTCAAAGATTTCTTGTTCTTTGATGAAATGAGAGAGGGTGTGCTTGGTTTTTTTGTGTTTGTTTGATGAGTGGATCATCGTGTGGAGCGTGGATTGGGTGATAAAAAATGTGCGACTGATCCCCCCAAATGGACTGAGAAACTCATCATAATCAATCAATCCTTTTTCGATTAGGGTGCTTTTGTCATCTAGGAGTGAGCGGTTTTTGATTTTTTCGTATTCGTTTTCACTGACAAGCTCGATGAGTGTGTTCATCTCACGCAAAATCCCCTCTCCCCCATAATACTCCTCTCTGAGCAGGGCAAAAAATATGATTTCTTCTTTGGGTTGGAGTTGATGTTTTTTGAGAAAAGAGTGGATGTTGAGGTTTTTGTGTGTGAGTTTGAGGCGGTGTTGGATTTGTTGGTTGAGCAAGGTAAGGTAGTGTTTGCTTTTGCTTACAGATTGTGGATCTAGATTGGCAGGGTAGAGCATTTTGCTTTGCATTAGCAGTTCGATCCGCAAAAACTGATCTTTGAGGTATTCCAAATGGTCTTTGTAGGGTCTGTCTTCAGGGAGGCTCATCAGGGGTTGCCCCTCTTCCAAAAGCTTGAGAAAATTTGGGCTAAGGTAGATTGTCTCATTGAGTAGCTCAAGCGAGGTGATGGGGTGGGATGAGAAGTTGGAATACAAAATCCAGCCTTGATCGAGCAAGTGTTTGATTTTGTTGAGGTATGGGAGGGTGGCTTCTCCTTTGACGCTGAAAAGTGCTTCGATGAGATTGAGTGTATTGAAGTCTGTTTGCCCTTCAAGGAGGGCTTTGCTCATCGATTGCAAGATTTTCGCACTTGGTATGTCGCAGTTGAGCATCGGAAACACGATGCTATCTTGCAAAGAATCTGAATGGATAAAATCGAGAAAATTTTGCATTATTGTCCTTATAAAATCTCTCTGATCCCTTTGTTGTTGGGGCTAGAGAGGAATCCGATTTGCTCAAGATGTTCGATGATGTTGGAGGCTTTGTTGTAGCCGAGGTTGAGGCGTCTTTGCAAATAACTTGCTGAGGTTTTGCGATCGCGTAGAATGATTTCTTGGGCTTTTTGGATGAGCTCAGTCATCTCGCTATCAAGCTCACTTGGGTCGATGGCACCAAATGCTTCTTTTTCTTCAGGTGCAAACTCTGGATCATAGATGACTTCCCTTTGGCTTTTGATGTATTCCACGATTTGATTGACTTCGTTTTCGGAACTCCAAGGGGCGTGCAAACGCACAAGTCCGCTAGATCCGGGTGGGGTAAATAGCATATCTCCACGCCCTAGCAATGTCTCAGCACCCACACATCCGATGATACTAGAATCAATCCTTCCCCCCACTTTGTAGCTAAGGCGTGAGGGGAGATTGGTTTTGATGATCCCTGTGAGCACATCTGCTCTTGGGCTTTGGGTCGCGATAATGAGGTGCATCCCAGAGGCTCTTCCCATTTGTGCGATGCGTGCTAGTGAGTATTCGACATCTTTGCCTGCAGTCATCATCAGATCTGCCAACTCATCAATAATGATGATGAAATATGGAAACTTCTCAAACCCCTCTTCTTCGGCTTTTTGGTTGTAGCTAAGAATCTCTTTGGTGCGTGTTTGGCTCATGAGGGTGTAGCGTCGCTCCATCTCTTTGACGGCATTGCCTAGCCCTATGACTGCCTTTTTGGGATCAGTGATGATAGGTGTGATGAGGTGGGGCAAATCGCTATAGGGCATAAACTCCACCATCTTTGGATCCACCATTAAAAGCTTCAAATCATCCGGGGAATTGCGATAGAGTAGAGAGAGGATCATCGCATTCACCCCCACACTCTTCCCACTTCCTGTAGTCCCTGCGATGAGCAAATGTGGGAGCTTTTTGAGATCTGTGACAAAAGGATTGCCCACTACATCTTTGCCAAGTGCAAGAGTGAGAGGAGAGGCAGAGTTTTTGAAAATTTCAGATTCAAAAATCTCTCTTAGATAGATTGTTTGCATTGAGGAGTTGGGGATCTCAATCCCTACTACGCTTTTGCCCGGGATTGGTGCTTGTATGCGGATAGATTGTGCTTCTAGAGCCATTGCAAGATCGTTTTCAAGGTTTTGGATACGGCTGACTTTGACATTTGCGGCAGGACGGAACTCAAGCGTGGTGATGAGTGGTCCAGAATAAGTGCGATCCACATCGCCCTCGATTTTGAAAATATTGAGTTTTTCAAGAAGCTTGTCAATTTTACTATCGATTTCATTTTCATCGGCTTGGATTGGCGTGGTTGATGGAGGGAGAGAAAGTAGATCGATTGGTGGGAGTTTGTAATCTTTGGGGATTTCCAAAACCCCTTTGTCGATATTTTGCAACAACGCCTCATTCTCCGCAAGTGAGGTGATATGCGGTCTTGTGGGGAGGGGTTTTTGTGGCTTTGCCAATCGTTCTTTTGAGAATTCTGTGGGTGTGGATCCTGCAAGTGGGGATTCGCGTGTCTCAATGGGTGAGGTTTCTACGAGTGGAGTCTCTTGGAGCGGAGAATCTGCAAGTGGGGATTCTGTGGGTGAAGCCTCTTGGAATGGATTGGGTATAGAGGGTGGCTCTATGGTAGAGAGATCTTGGGGCGGAGTGGTGGGCGATTGGGTGGTGGGTGGCACTATTGTTTCTGTAGTGGAGAGTGGCTCTAGATCTTGGGGGGCGGGGTGCGTGGTTTGTGGGGTTTGCGTCTTTGGCTCTGTCTCTTGTTTGATTTTTTGCAACAGATCCCCTGTCGAGCTAAGGTTGGAGTTGAGGAACTGGCTCAAATCGATATGGCTGAAAGGGTTCTCTGTCGTCTCTTGTGGGCGTGTGTCCTCATCGACGATTTTGATCTGTGTGGGTTGTTGCTGAAGTTTTTTTGTCACGATGTATTCTTGGATTTTGATATCTTTTTCGTCCATTGGATTCTCCTTTTTTTTGTTTAGAAATGGCAGGATATTGGTTTTCTCAGGTGTGGGTGGGGTGATGGGGGTGAGATCGATGTTTTGTGTCAATGGTGGAGGCGTGTGGGTCTGAAAAGGGGGCTTGTCTTTGAGGTTTTCTAGATTGGGCATTTGGGGGGTTTGCAGGATTGGGAGATCGAGATTTTTCTCTTGGGGTTTGGGCTTGTGTTTGAATCGTTGCATTAGCATTTTGATGGTTGTGAGCATCAGCTCAAAGCCCTGCATTGCAAAGATAGATATATGGTGATAAGCCTTTTTGTAAAATGGTGGGAAATGCTTGGAGCTATAAAAAGAGATGAAGCATAGATTTGCCCCCAAAAAGCACAACAAAAAAATGCCAAAACCTCCAAGAAAGGGCTTGAGTGTCTGAATGATGGAGTCGCCGATGACGCCGTATGTGTCGCCCAAGAATAGATTTTGAGTGATGAGGCAAATCATCCCAGCCAAAATGCTAGTGAGGCATAGCTCGATTTTTCTAAATGTGATTTTGGGATCTTTGTGGTAGAGATATGTCGCATAGGCAAGGGCGATGGGCAATGCAAATGCCAATAGCCCAAAGATGTTGAAGCTAAAATCAAAAATCTCTTTGCCCCAACTCCCCATTAGCCCAAATCCACCCACAACAATTGCAATGAAATAAAAAAGAAACAATGCATAAAGCCCAAAAAATAAATATTTGATTGTGAATCCTTAGTAGATAGATTGGTTTAAATTTTGTGATTCTATAATATTTTGTATAGATATTGAAATTTTCACCAAGAATACACGATGCCAAAAGTTGGATTCTCAATAAACTAAAAATATTTTATTCCCCATAAAGTAGAATTTGATTTTTAAGTTGTGAAATTTTTGATTAAAATTACATAATGTTGAAAATATCACTCTAGTGTATGGGAGAGAAGATGAAATATATCAAGTTTTTTAAAGAACTCAACAACAAAGATGTCCCGATTGTTGGTGGCAAAAATGCGAGTATCGGAGAGATGTTTCAAGAATTGTTGCCTGTAGGAATCAAAGTCCCAAATGGATTTGCAATCACGAGCGAGGCATATTGGTATTTGCTTGATAGTGCGGGGATTAGGGAGCAAATCATTTCACTTCTCAAAGATGTAGATCCCACTGATATTGATGTGCTCAAAGTGAGAGCAAAACAAATCCGCGATTTGATCTTCCAAACGCCACTGTCCACAGATCTCAAAGATGAGATTTTGCAAGCTTATAAAATTTTGAGCCAAGAATACAATATGGATGAGGCTGATGTGGCTGTGCGTAGCTCTGCGACTGCTGAAGATTTGCCCGATGCGTCTTTTGCAGGTCAGCAAGACACTTATCTAAGTGTCAAAGGACAAGGCGAGCTCATCCACTATGTGAAATCTTGTTTTGCCTCTCTTTTTACTGATCGTGCGATTAGCTATCGTGCTTCAAGAGGGTTTGATCATTTCAAAGTCGCTTTGAGTGTGGGGGTGCAAAAAATGGTGCGTGCTGACAAAGGAAGTGCGGGGGTGATGTTTTCGATTGATACAGAGACAGGGTTTAGAGATGCGGTGTTGATCACTTCAAGCTGGGGACTTGGAGAAAATGTCGTCGGTGGAACGGTCAATCCTGATGAATTTTATGTGTTTAAACCTACGCTTTTGGAGGGCAAACGCCCAATCATCAAACGCCAATTAGGGCACAAGCACCAAAAAATGGTCTATGCCCCCAAAGGAAGCTCACATCCAACCAAAAACATCCCCACAACTCAAGAGGAATACCACTCTTTCTCTATCAACAATGAAGATATTTTGAAACTTGCGCGTTATGCGATCTTGATCGAAGAGCACTATAGCAAGGAAGCTGGAGAATATCGTCCGATGGATATGGAATGGGCAAAAGATGGCGAGAGTGGAGAGCTTTTCATCGTGCAAGCGCGTCCTGAAACCGTGCAAAGCCAAGCACTCAAAAAAGATGGTGGGCAAAGATTAGAAAAATATCGCTTCAAGCAAGAAGTTCCAAAAAGCGAGGTGATACTCAAAGGTATCGCTATTGGTGGGAAAATCGGAAGTGGCAAGGTGAGAATCATCAATGATATTGAGCATATGGGTTCTTTCAATGAGGGTGAGATTTTGGTCACAGACAACACCGATCCAGATTGGGAACCTGCGATGAAAAAGGCTGCGGCTGTGATCACCAATCGAGGTGGTCGGACTTGTCACGCAGCGATCGTGGCTAGAGAGATCGGAGTGCCTACAATTGTGGGTGCATTGGGTGCAACAGAGAGGCTTTATAATGGACTAGAGGTCACGATTTCTTGTGCGGAGGGTGAAGAGGGGTATATTTACAATGGTATTCACCCTTATGAGGTGGAAGTGATCGAGCTTGAGCAATTTGATCAACCCAAAACCAAAATCTATCTCAATGTGGGCAATCCTGAAAAGGCTTTTGATTTTGCACGATTCCCCAACAATGGCGTTGGACTTGCGCGTATGGAGATGATCATCCTCAATCAAATCAAAGCCCACCCTCTAGCCCTTGTAGATATGCAAAACCACAAATCTGTCCGTTGTGAAGCAGACATCAAAAAACTCATCAGTGGCTATGATAGCCCCAAAGATTTTTTCATCCAAAAAATTGCTGAGGGAATGGGAATGATTGCTTCAGCTTTCTATCCCAATCCTGTGATTGTCCGCACGAGTGATTTCAAATCCAACGAATATCGTGGAATGCTCAATGGTGAAGAATATGAGCCGCGAGAAGAAAATCCAATGCTAGGCTATCGTGGGGCAAGTCGCTATTATTCCGAGCAGTATCGCCCTGCATTTGAGTGGGAATGTCAAGCGTTGGCAATGGTGAGAGATGAAATGGGATTGACAAATCTCAAAGTGATGATTCCTTTTCTTAGGACGCCAGAGG